>JAPLYJ010000027.1 GCA_026395655.1 Candidatus Parcubacteria bacterium | reverse complement strand
AGCGGAGAGGGTGGGATTTGAACCCACGGTTTGGTTTTACCCAAACAGCACGTTAGCACCGTGTCGCTTTAGACCACTCAGCCACCTCTCCTAACAATCTAGATATTAACAAAATGAAAATTAAATTACAACTTGCTCAAAAACCAATTAAATGATAGCTTATAATACAGAAAAGCAAACATATATGGTTAAAATAGAAATCACCGAAGAATTTGATAAAAATATCAAAAAACCAGAGGAGGAGGTTGATATTGTTTGCTGGCATTTAAAAGAAAAAAAACATCAAAGAAATGCTTCCTGGTATTTCTGTATGGGACTAAGTATCATAATCTTTGGTGCTTACTCACTCTGGCGACATGATTATTATTTTTTAATTTTAATCCTAGCAGCTATTTTTACTTTTTATATCATGAGTCAGAAAAAAAGCCCGGAAGTAGATGTAAAACTTAGTCTAGAAAAAATATCTATTGGCAATCAAATTATAAACTTAAATCATTTTTTCATTTATGAAATCGTGGAAAAACCAGAACATTTTATTGTAGCGCTAGGTACCAAAAGATTCCCCTATTTTCCCACTATGTTATTCTTAGAAAAAGAAGATCAGGATAAAATACAAGAAATCAAAAATATCTTAGGTAGAACTCTGAAAGAAGGCAAAGTATATAACTCCTTTGACAATTTGATAGAAAAGATGAAAATCTGATAGTATTGTCTCCGTAGTTCAACGGATAGAACAACAGCCTTCTAAGCTGTGGATGGAGGTCCGATTCCTCCCGGAGGCACAATATCGGGCTGTGGCGCAGAGGCTAGCGCGCCTGCTTTGGGAGCAGGAGGCCGTGGGTTCAAATCCCACCAGCCCGACAAATTTTAAAAAAGGGCCTATGGTTTAGTGGTAGAACACGACATTCGCATTGTCGAAACAGCGGTTCGATTCCGCTTAGGTCCACTAAATACAATCTGTCGCCTCTCACTCCTACTAATAATTTTACAGGCAAACTCTATTTTTCTTGCCAATATTTTTTTGAAAAATTTGTTCCATCCTAAAAGTCTCCGTCTATAAAAATCATCACCTTTTTTCTAAAAAACATCCATAAGATATTTATTAAAACCTACTGCTAACTACCGCCTTGAATTTCGGTTAATTTTCGGTTATACTTGAATTGTAGCCAAACTAATTTTTATGACAATATGCAAACTCTAACAAAAAAGCAAAAACAGGTCTTTGATTTTATTAACTCCTATCGAACAGAAAATGGGATTTCCCCCACAATCGAAGAAATAAGAAAAAAATTAAAACTCAGGGCAGTATCAACGATACACGAGCACATAAATACGCTAAAAGAAAAAGGTTATCTCTTAAAAAATAACAATTCTGCCCGTAGTATCACGCTGATAAAAAAAACAAGAATAATAGTAGATATTCCTATCATTGGGAAAATAGCCGCAGGAAAACCGATTGAAGCCATAGAAGACTTTCAAGAAAATGTCTCTGTGTTAAATCCCGCTATTAAAAATCCGAAGGATTATTATGCTCTTCGCGTTGTCGGAGATAGCATGATTAATGATGGTATTTTTAATGGCGATATTGTAATCATTAAAAAACAATCTGTTGCTGAAAATGGTCAAACTGTTGTTGCTATTATCGACGGCAACGAAGCAACGCTTAAAAAACTTTATAGGGAACGAGACAGGTTCCGGCTGGAACCTAGAAATCCAAGCATGCTACCGCTTTTTAGAACAGAAGTAGAGATAAGAGGTGTTGTTATACAAATAATAAGTAATATTCTCAACGAACCAGAAAAGAAAACTGTAAAAAATATTCGACATGCGTTTAAAACCATAGATCTCTTCGCAGGAATCGGTGGGATACGCCTCGGTTTTGAAAAAGCAGGATTTAATACTGTTTTTGCAAATGATTTTGACGAACAATGTAAGCTTACTTATGATCTGAATTTTCCAAAATCAAAACTTGTAGTTGAAGACATAAGAAAAATCGGCATAGACGATCTGCCAAAGTTCGATTTCCTGGTTGGCGGTTTTCCTTGCCAGGCATTTTCTATTGCGGGATATAGGCAGGGTTTCAATGATAAAAAAGGACGCGGAAATTTGTTTTTTGATATTGCACGAATTATCGACGCCCGTAAGCCAGAGGGCTTTCTTTTAGAAAATGTAAAAAATCTTAAAAGCCATGATGAAGGAAAAACTTTCAAAATAATAGAAGAAACCCTTAAAAATCTTGGCTATTATATAAAACCACAAGTTTTGAACAGCATGGATTATGGAAATATTCCGCAAAACAGGGAAAGAATTTATATTGTAGGTTTCAAAAATAAAAATTATGCTGACAAATTTTCATTTCCAAGGCCAATCAAATTGACAACAAAAATTACTGATCTTTTGGAAAAAAACGTCTCAGAGAAATATTATTACAATGGAAAACCTCTGTATGAAAAATTGAAAAATTTTATAAAAGAAGAAGGAAAAGTATATCAATGGCGCAGACAATATGTCCGCGAAAATAAAAGCGGAGTTTGTCCGACACTTACAGCAAATATGGGCATGGGAGGGCATAATGTTCCTATTATCAAGGATAAGAAAGGTATTAGGAAACTAACCCCACTAGAATGCGCTCGTATTCAGGGTTTTCCAGAAAATTATAAGTTACCACAAATCGCCGATTCAACTTTATACAAACAATTGGGAAATTCTGTAAGCGTTCCGGTTATAGAAGCCGTGGCAAAACAGATGATGAAAGCAATGGGGTAAATTTTATATTTCTTTAGCGATATGAGTAAGATTTTTTTCCGTTTTAGTAATCAATTTTTTAGCCTGTAAAAATGGGATGCTCCTTTTTGCTATCCAAATATTATTTCTATTCAAAGCTGGATTTCTTCCGACCGTATGAAGATTAAAAAGATATGTTTTACCTTTTTTCAAATTAAATATTCCCAGCATATCGTTTGAAACATCAACATCAGTAAGGCAATGTATAAAACGCCTTGAACTCTTTTGATTCAACTTTTCATATAAGTCAATTTTGCCATTGAATTTAATGTCTCCAATAAATTTAGGATCAGGAAATTTGCTATCCATAACATATCTTTTTAGAATACCATCGGAAAAAGAACCTATTTTTTTAAATTTCCCATTAGAAATGTTATTGTCTACCTGTTTTCCTACAATTTCAAATATTTCAGTTTCATATATAAAAAATCCTTTTTTAAATACAAAACCACGTTCATTTAACTCTTTGCCAGATATAACATACTCTATTACTATCTCAATATTATCTATACTCGTGAAGCTTTTGAATATTTTAGATTTAAATTTGTCTTTTAAATAAATTCCGAGGGGATCCTTCTGTTTAAAATTTCCTTGGCTATTATTTTGTATATAAGCGCCAATAATAAAAATATTCTTCGGATCCGATGATTTTTTAATCGTATCGAATTGCTCAAGAGTTAGCCCTATCCACCGATCATCTTTGGAAATATTTTTTATCTCCAAAAAACACTTTGGTTTTCTTTCTTTTTTATTTTCAACAACACCGATAATATCTGGCTCACTTAGAACCTCATTGTTCTGCTTAATATCAAAATCCAAAATATAATCTTTGCTTGGATTGAATGATTTAAGCACTTTGACCACTCCGAGTTCTACAAGTTTTCCTAAAATAAAGCTGTCCAAAACTCCACCTAACCCCCTAGATGCTCCTGAAGTTCTAGAAGATAGTGACTTCTTAGGCTCAAGATGATATCTTAAAGCAAAATCAAATGCAGTATCAAAGTCTTTCTTTGTAATTTTATATTTCATAATCAATGAATAAAAAAAGATATATTTTTTCTATATATTTTCGCGAGTTCTCTTAATAAAACAATATCAACACGTCTTTGCCCTGCCTCGACTTTAGAGACGTGGGATTGCGTTCTGCCTAATAATTTTGCTATTTCTACCTGACTTAAGCCAGCCTCCTGACGAGCTTTTTTTAATAGCCCAATAATGTGTTTGTGGTCTTTTGAATAAATAGCTTTAACCATGATTGTATTCATATATTATATTCCATTGCGTAATATTCCAAATTGTCATATATTAGTCTACCAGAAAGCCTTTTTTGCAGAAAAATGAACGTCAGCGAACAATGCCTAAACAGAACAAACAAATCTGAATTTTACTCGCGATGTATTTGAATTCTTCAAAAAATACTACAAAAATTATATTTTCATAATTATTAAAAATATATCCGAATTTATACCTCTATCTTATTATTTGTTAACTTTCTAATTATTTTAATTTAGCTAAAATATCTACTAAATCATTGGCTAAGGGAGCACTGAATTCATAATCTTTTTCTTTAAGAGAAAAACGTATATTTTGAGCATGTAAAAATTGACGGGAATAATTTTCTTTTTTCTGATTTTTAAAACCATATTTTTTGTCTCCTACAACTGAATGACCAATGGCTGTTAAATGTACCCTGATTTGATGGGTGCGCCCAGTTAAAGGATGTACCTCTAAAAGAGCAAATTCTTTGTATTGTTTTAAAACTAAGTATTTTGTCTGTGCCAATCTACTTTTTTTAATATTTTTTATCCCTTTAATATCTTTTACTATTACTTTTTTTGTTGGATCTTGAGATGATCTGCCAATAGGCAAATCAATCAAACCTTCTTTTTTAGAAAACACACCAACAGATAAAGCTAAATATATTTTTTTGACCAAACCCTGACTGAATTGTTTTTTTAATTCAAAAAAAGTTTCATTGTTTTTAGCTACTATCAAAACTCCAGAGGTATCTTTATCCAAACGATGTACAATTCCTGGTCTTAATTTATCTTCCCCTACTTTTCGTATTTTAGGGTAATAATGCAAAATAAGGTTTACTAAGGTTTTTTCCTCAGGATGATTTATACTGGGATGCACGGAAATACCTGCTGGCTTGTTAACAATCAAAACATCTTTGTCTTCATAAATAATATCTAGAGATCTAAAATTATCAGGTTGAATTTCATTAATACTTTTTATTTCTTTAATTTCATAAACTACTTTATCATTTTCTTTAATTAAATAGCTTGGTTTAATTTTTTTAAAACCATTGATATATACCAAACCATTTTTAATATCCCGGATTATTTCCGATCTGGATAATTGAGGATTTATATTTTTAAGATATTGATCTAATCTCATATTAAAAAATAGGCGTTAAGAATAATTCATTTTTTCGTACAAAAGCAGGCATCAATCTATTTTTAACTTTGTTTTTTAATTGCGTTTGATACATTTTTAAAGCTGCGTTCTTTTTTTGCTCTAAATCAAAATTCAAATTAAACTGGTTCCATTTATAATTAAATTTTAATAAAGATAAAGGGGGTGTTAAGTATTTATTGGGATAATAACCCATAGGCTGAGGATAATAATCATGATGAACCAAATACTGATAATTAATTATATCTTTTTTACTTCCTAAAAGCGAAGATGCTATTAATCCAGTGATTTTATGATCGCTATGATGATCTTCAGGCATGGGATAAATAACTATATTTGGATTAATTTTATCAATTAATTGGCTAAAATTATTTTTCACTTCTGATAGATTTTGCTGATTCAGCTTACTATCTGGATACCCTAGATATAATAAATTATTTGGATCTACGCCTAAGATAGCTGTAGCTTTTTGAAATTCTTCTTTTCTGCGTTCTTTTAAGCCACGTTTATTACCATCAGTTACTAAAACAATATATACTTTAACTCCTTTTTTAATTGCTTCCAGAATATATCCTCCTGCTGCTAAAGTTTCATCATCTGGATGCGGTGAAAAAACTAAAAGATTTTCTCCAGCCTGAGGTATTTTTACTTCATCAAACAAACTAACGGCATCCTGAGGTAAAACCTGAGTTTCTTTGATATATATGATAGAAGCAAAAACAGAAATAATTGCTATTAGAAACAAAATACTTTGGGTTTTTCTGCTTTTTATAGAAATATTAACCTTGAAAAACTTCATTGTAAAAATCTTTCAACTTTTGAAAAACAATTTTTTGATCGTGGAAAGCAATAATCTCTAAGCTTTTTTCAGACATATTTTTACGCAAATTTTCATCTTTTAAAATTTTAACAAGAGCCTGACTTAAAGCGTTAGCATCGTATGGACTAAATAAAAAACCATTTTCCCCATTTTTTACCAATTCAGGTAAAGCACCGCCATCAGCTGCTACCACAGGTAAGCCAGTAGCCATGGCCTCCATGGTAACCAAACTTTGAGCTTCAATGGCTGAGGGTATAACAAAAATAGATGAAAATTGATAACATTCTGCCAAATTTTCGTCTCCTGGAGGTACAGGGCCAATAAATTTTACCTTGTCAGATATATTTAAACGTGCTACTTCACTTATCATTTCTTCCTTTAAATCTCCTTTACCTAAAAAAAGAAAACGGACATCACATTCTTTTAAAACCAAAGGCATGGCTGCTAACAATGTTTTTAAATTTTTGTCTTTATCTAATCTTCCAGCATAAAGTACTACCGGATGATTTACAAATTCTATTAAACCATATTCATTAATAAAATTAGGATTAACTTTACCTTGTTTAAAAAAATCTAAATTAACACCATTGGAAATAACTTTAATAGGTATTTTTACGCCCCAAGAAAGAATATCTTTTTTCATGGTCTCTGTAGGTGTAGTCATAACCGTACAATATCTATTTACAAAACTAACTAAAAAATGACCATATATTTTAGAAGATATTTTCCTCATAAATTTAGGCAAAAATGAAACAGGAAAAGATAAATTGCTGTGTTGGGTAATCACTACTGGGATTTTTCTCTTAAAAGCTGCTTGAGCTAAAGCCCTAGAAATGAAAGCTGGGTCCTGAATATGAATAATATCAGGATTAATTTCAGAAATAATCTTTGGAACATATTTAGAAGCATCATAACTGAATTTCAAGGTAGGTCTTACTGGATTAGACCAAGCTGGTAATTTGATTAAAGTATATCCCCTAGGACTAAATTCTTTTTTTAATTCCCCTGTATTGTTAGCTGTTACAATATAAGCTTCATCATTTAAATTTCTACCAAAATGAGTAGCTAATTTATTGGTAACAATGGTTACCCCGGAAAGATGCGGGAAAAAAGCTTCTACGCCAAATATAATTTTCATATATATAGAAATATATCATTTTTACCGTTATAAGACAACAAAAACAGGAAAGTGCTGTTTTTTTTTGATTTTATCTCTTTAATTTTTTTGTATTTCTAATGAGTGGGCGCGACAGGATTCGGACCTGTGACCTTTCGCACGTCAAGCGAACGCTCTAACCAACTGAGCTACGCGCCCGTAGCTGTTTGAACTATAGCATTTTTGGTATTTTTTTCAATGCCAAAAAGAATTTTTTGAAAAAAAGAAAAGGTATTAAAGACAAGAAACCATATATACAACCAAACACAGTTCCCCATAAAACATCTGATGGCCAATGAGCTCCATTATATATCCTAGACCAACCTAAAAGAAGTAAGAAACTAATACTAGGAATAATAAAGGCTCTTTCATAAAAACAAAAAACCAATAGCAAACCAGTCATTATGGCCATGTGGCCTGAAGGAAAGGCTCCGCTAGAAGAAACTACGCCTAAAGTATGTGCATCAGGCAAAACTAGATACGGTCTAAGTTGATAAAAAACATTTTTAAAAACTAATTCTGTCATCAACAAATCTATCAAAGTTACCAAAGCAAAACCTAATAAAATATATAAGATATTTTTACGATCATAGATAAAAACAAAAATTAACAAGGCTAAAACTAAAAAAGCCAAAAAAACGTAATGGCTTAAAACTACTGAAAATTTATCTAAAAGCCAATGGCGAGAATGATTGATGAGATTAAAGATGTAAGTATTCATAAATATGGTGGGCATGACAGGGATCGGACCTGTGACCCTCGCTTTATAAGAGCGATGCTCTACCACTGAGCTACATGCCCCTTTGTTCCCTGATTCTACCCTATTTCATTAATTTTTCAAATTCTTCTTTTTCTATTGTTTCTTTCTCAATTAACATCTTGGCAATCTGTTCTAATTTGCTTTTTTTCTGAATAATAACTTTTTTAGCTCGCAAATATGCATCTTTTAAAATATCAGATACTTCTGCGTCTATATCTACAGCTGTTTTTTCAGAATAATTTTTTTCAGAAGAAATCTCTTTTCCAAAGAAAATCATATTACCTGGTTTACCAAAAGCAATGGGCCCTAATTTTTTACTCATGCCATAACGTGTCACCAAGCTTCTAGCAATGTCAGAAGCTTCTTCTAAATCAGCTGACGCCCCTGTAGAAATTTCTTTAAAAATAATTTCTTCAGCTGCGTACCCAGCTAAAAATGCTGCGAGATCATCTAGAAATTCAGATTTGGTTTTTAAATGTTTGTCTTCTGACGGTAATTTTAAAGTATAACCAGCAGCTCTACCTCTAGCAATGATAGATACTTTATGTACCGGATCACAATGAGGTAAAATGGTAGAAACCAAAGCATGACCTGCCTCATGATATGCTGTAATCTTTTTTTCTGCCTGACTTAAAATATGACTTTTTCTTTCTGGACCAAGCATAACTTTCTCAATTGATTCTAACAATTCAGTTTGACCTAAGATTTTTTTACCTTTTCTAGCAGCCGAAATAGCAGCTTCATTAGTTAAATTAGCTAAATCTGCTCCAGAAAAACCAGGCGTACGTTCTGCTACTTGTCTAACATTTATAGAGGTATCAGCTAATTTCCCTCTTAAATGAATTTTAACAATTTCTAACCTATCATCTATATCAGGCAAATCTAACATTACTCGTCTATCAAATCTACCAGGTCTTAATAACGCCATGTCTAAAATATCAGGTCTATTAGTAGCAGCAATGACAATAACTCTTGTTTCTCTGTCAAAACCATCCATTTCTACTAAAATTTGATTTAAGGTTTGTTCTCTTTCGTCATGCCCTCCACCCATGCCCGAGCCTCTTTCTCTACCTACCGCATCAATTTCATCAATAAAAATGATAGATGGAGCTGCTTTTTTAGCATTATCAAAGAGGTCTCTTGTTCTACCTGCTCCTACTCCCACAAACATTTCTACAAATTCAGATCCAGATATATAAAAGAAAGGTACGCCAGCTTCTCCGGCTACAGCTCTAGCTAAAAGTGTTTTACCAGATCCTGGTGGACCCATTAGCAATACACCTCTGGGAATTCTAGCACCAATATCTAAAAACTTTTTAGGATTTTTTAAAAATTCTACAATTTCTTTAAGCTCGTCTTTAGCTTCTTTTAAGCCAGCAACATCATTAAAAGTAATTTTGTCTTTTTCTGAATTAAAAAGATGAATATTGGCACGATTAAAAGAAAAAACTTGCATAGCGCCTTTGTCTGATTTACGAGTTAAAAACCAAAAGAAACCTATTAATAAAATGAATGGTAAAAGAATAGGGACGATAATACCAAAAACAACAGCTAAATTGTTCTCCGGCAAAACACTGATATTTAAAACTTTAATTTGATCTTCGGTAATTCCGTAATTTAATAAAGTTTCTACCAAAGAATTTTCCGGTTCCTTTTCAGTATTTAAAATTTTAGCATCCTTTAAATAAATAACAATGTTATTTTGTTTAACGCTGATTTTATCTACTTCGCTATTATTTATTTTTTCTATAAACTGGCTGAAAGAAATTTTTTCTTGTTTATCGCTAGGTGTTTTCCCAAAAAATATTCCATATAAAATAGAAACTAAAACAAAAATAACAATGACTTTAAAAATCATCTGAAAAATCTTTCCGCCTTCTTTTTTATTCTTATCCATATTATTAATTAAATAATATGATAAAAAACAACAAAAAGCAAACTAAAAGCGGAGCTTTTCAGCTCCGCTTCATTTATCATAAATATTTTACTGAATAATCGGTACAGCACCTCCTCCTTGAAGATGACTCACAGCACTATCCATGGCTTCATTAGAAGTCGTAATAATTAAATAATCATTAAAGAAACCATATGTTAAAACTGTTTGAGGCGTGGTATATAAAATACCTCTGATATCAGCTCCTTGGAATGTTCTAGCTTTGAAAACTTTGTCTTTAAGCTTAGCTGTAGCAGGCAAAGTCACAAAGAAATTAGATAAATCTTTAACAATAGTTTTCTTTTCCCAATTCAAAAAGTAATCTTTTAAAGCAGGTATATTAGCTTGTCCTACTTCCATGGCTAAACCTAAAGAAGCAGTAGTAGTGCCATAATAGGCAAAGACCAAATATTTTTCTTTTAAGACATCACTTAATTCTTTAGGTACTTTGGGAATAAAAATACCAGTTATTTCAGGATTGGAAAGATATTCTGTTTTAAACTTAGGCATCAAAATTTTAAATGTTTCAACAGCAGCTGGTTTTTTCACCTCAGCTTTAATAGAAGTTAAAATAGTAGCACAGGTAGACAAATTCATGGGCAAAGTATATGCATTATACGGTAAAGTCACCAAAGCCAAAGGCGGAGCTATTGTTACCGGAGTAGACGTCACCACAGTAACAGGTGGTTTAATACAAGTTTTTTGACAATCAGCCAAAGTAACAAAGTCTCCCACAGGATTTTTAATACATCTATAATTAAAATCACAAGTAAATTTGTCAGGGACTACAACAATGGGTGGTTGAGAATCAAAAAGTTTTGGATACACTAAAAAATAAAATGCTAAAGCTCCTCCTATTACTAAAACAGCAATCCCACCTATCATGATTAATTTAGTAGGAATCTTTTTTGACATAACAGGTCTTGGGCCTTTAACTTCTTTAGGTGCTTCTGTATCAGCCATCATACCCATAGTAGCATCTCCGCCAAAAATAGAATTATTATTAATGTTAACTGCCGGAGCTACAGGTATTGGTTCTGGTGTTGTAGAAATAGGAGGTACGCTGGGAACAACCGGAGGTGGAGTTGGAGAAACATTTAAATTTTCAACAGGCTGACCTGCGATATTAGGAACTTGTCCTCCTGTGTTTTGTAAATTTTTTAAATCATCCTCCATTGTTCTAACAAAAATATTAGACTGAGGGGGTTGGAACTTCTGATTTGGATCGTCCATATATTTTAAATTATTTAATTATTTTTTTAATATCTTACTTAGATATAATTATATCACAAAACTTTTAAAAAAAACACAAGTGTCAAGCATATTAAAAAACTCCAGCTTTTTAAACTGGAGTTTTTCTCTTATCGACGAGGTGTTCTACGATCAAAACGCGGTTTAGGATAGCTAGGTTTTTCTTCATAACTGGAGTTTTTCTCTTATCGACGAGGTGTTCTACGATCAAAACGCGGTTTAGGATAGCTAGGTTTTTCTTCATATCCTGGTTGCATGGCTTTTAAAGACAAACCCAAGCGACCATTTTCTATTTTAGTAATTTTTAATTTTAAAACATCATCTATTTTAACTACATCTTCTACTTTGTTAACACGATAATTTGCCATCTCTGAGATATGCAATAATCCGTCTTGCCAAGGATTGATATCTATAATAGCTCCGAATTCTTTGAGCTGAGATACCTTACCATCAATAATATCGCCTACTTTATATTCTCTAACAATTTCTTCAATAATTTTTTTAGCTTTTAAAGAAGATTCTTCGTCTGGACTAGTAATATATACCAAGCCTGTGTCTTCTATATCTATAGCTACACCTGTATCAGCAATAATCTGTTTGATAGTTTTACCACCAGCACCAATTACTCCGCCAATCTTTGAAGGATCAATTTCCATAGTAGTGATTCTAGGAGCAAATGAAGACATTTCTTTTCTTGGTTCAGATATTACTGCTTTCATTTTTTCTAAAATCTCTAAACGAGCTTTTTTAGATTGTTCCATGACCTCTCTGATAATCTTAGGAGTTACACCTGAAATTTTTACATCCATTTGCATGGCTGTAATACCATTTTTTGTACCAGCTACCTTGCAATCCATGTCTCCAAAATGATCTTCTGGCCCTTGAATATCAGTTAAAATTTTGT
>JAPLYJ010000026.1 GCA_026395655.1 Candidatus Parcubacteria bacterium | reverse complement strand
TTAGCTGATCATTTTCAAGAGGACAGAGAAAAATGGGGTTTGTCTGGATTGCTTCACGATATTGATTATGAACAAACTAAAAACAATCCTGAAAAACATAGTTTGATAGGGAGCCAGATGATTTTAGAATATGGTTTTGATTCTGAAATAGCTCAAGCGGTTAAAACACATAATTTTTCACATGGTATTTTACCTGATACCAAAATGGCAAAAGCTTTGTATTGTTTAGATTCTTTGACCGGATTGATTGTAGCTGCTACATTGGTTTTACCTGAAAAGAAAATTTCTCTTTTAAACAAAGAAAATGTTTTAAATCGGTTTAAAGAAAAAAGTTTTGCTAGAGGGGCTAGGCGCGAAGAGATATTGAAATGTGAAGAATTGTTAGGATTAAGTTTGGTTGATTTTATTGATATTACTTTAAAAGCTATGCAAGGTATTTCTGAAGAATTAGGTTTGTAAGTGTTAGATACAAAAATCCCCCGGGAAACGGGGGATTTTAAAAACCTAAAATTTTTTATCTCTCAGTTCTCTTCATTGGTTTGGCTTCGCTGACAAAAATCTTTCTACCATCTAACTCTGCACCATTAAGCTTAGTAATAGCTTCTTTGGCAGCGTCATCAGGCATGTCCACAAAACCGAAACCTCTGGAGCGGTTGGTCATTTTGTCGACAATGATGTCAACAGCTTCTACCGTACCGACAGATTCGAAGAGCTCTTTCAGCTGATCGCTGGTAGAGCTAAAAGGAAGGTTTCCTACAAAAAGTCTCATTTAATTGTTACGCTTTAAGTTAATTCGACCGCTAGCTTAACTCGATTTATTAATGGCGAATTTACTTACGCGCCTAACTGAATCAAGAGCCTAGCTTTTCAAATATTATACTCTTTTAATTTTTAGTGTCAAATTAAATTTTGTTTGACTTTTTACCTTAAAAAGAGTATATTGTAGTTAATTAAGCGAGTGTCTGCATTAAATATTATATATGAGATGTGGTTGCTCCTAGTTGTTTGGCCCTGTCGCAAGGCGGGGTTTTTAGTTTGACCTTTTTTAATTCAATTGATATCATGTTATCTAACAGTATTATTCTAGAAAGCGGGGTGCCGTGAGGCTATGCACTCACTTAATACAAACAACGGAGTAAACTCCTCCGGCGTCCCGCTTTCAGTTTAATGCTGTTTTTGTTTTCTTAGTGTATAATATACATATGATTGATATATTAAAAAATATTTTATTGAAAGACATTACTACGTATAAAACAGGTGGATTGGCTGATTTTTTTGTAGAGGTTAAAACAGAGTCTGATTTAGAGTCAGCTGTTTTATGGGCGCATGAAAAAGGTTTACCATTTTTTATATTATCTGGGGGAAGCAATGTTTTATTTAGTGATACTGGTTATAGGGGATTAATAATTAAATTAATTAACGATGATTTGAATTTTGTATCTCCTGATTTAATTTTTGCTGGAGCTGGTGTAAAAATGACTACTTTAGTTAATTTTATGCTTGCTAATAATTTGTCAGGTTTAGAATGGGCGTCAGGAATTCCTGGTAGTTTAGGCGGATCAATGCGGGGTAATGCTGGTTGTTTTGGCGGAGAGATTGCTAATTCTGTTTTAAATTTAAAAATAGCAGAGATTTTAGAAGGAAAATGTTTTTGGAAAGAATATGTAAAAAATGATTGTTTGTTTTTATACAGAGAAAGTATATTTAAGAAAAATGATAATTTGATTGTTTGGCAGGCTCTTTTAAAATTAGAAAAAGGAGATCGTGTTAAATCAGAAAATTTATTAATGGAAAATATTAATAAAAGAAAATTATCTCAACCTTTAGAATATCCTTGTGCTGGTAGTGTTTTTAAAAATGTGATTTTAAAAGATGCAGATGAATTTTTAAAATTATTTCCGGGTGCCCCTGTAATAAATGATGTCATCGCAGCTGGTTGGCTCATTGAACAATGTGGTTTAAAAGGCGAAATATACAATCAGGCTCAAATATCATTAAAGCACGCTAACTTTATTATTAATTTAGGTGGCGCTACATCAGA
The DNA here is from genome assembly GCA_026395655.1 of Candidatus Parcubacteria bacterium. Classification (GTDB taxonomy): domain Bacteria; phylum Patescibacteriota; class Minisyncoccia; order UBA6257; family JAPLYJ01; genus JAPLYJ01. The sequence goes on along the minus strand of JAPLYJ010000026.1, from coordinate 3,020 downwards.
TGATATATATTATTTAATTAATTTGTGTCAAAAAAATGTAAAAGAAAAATTTTTTGTGAATTTGGAAACAGAAATACAGCTAATTGGTTTTTAATTTTGATAATATATATATTTTTTAAGAAAAAAAGTTATCCACAGTTGCTTTTTATTTTATTAGGTTTAAAATTAGAAGTATAAAGTAAAAAAGTTTTTTGGTTTTTTTAAAAATCCTATTAGGTCCTAAATGGACTGGTCGAAAAAATTAAACATTAATTAAAAACATGGTTAAAAAGAAAAAAGCAGTCAAGAGAGTAGCCAAGAAAGTAGTAGCCAAAAAGAAAGTGGCCAAGAGAAGAAAATAATTTTATTTTCTTAACTTTTTTGAAGCAAGCAACCGAATATATTTTAAAAAATATTCGGTTGTTTTTATTTCTTTTTTCCTTTAGAATATGTTTAGAATTAAGAAAAATATAAATACATGAAAACACAGATTAAAGCGTTGAATTTGGAGCTTTTGCCTGGTATAGAGGCATACATTAATAGGAGATTTAAGGCCTTAGAGCCTTTATTTAAGCGTTATGGCGCTTCTTGCGCAGCTTACCTGGAAGTATCTAAGATTAGCCGCCATCATCAGTCTGGAGATGTTTACCGAGCTGAATTACGATTAGATATTCCTGGTCCTAATTTATATGTCTGGGAAGAAGAAGCTGATTTAAAATCTGCTGTTAAAGCGGTAATGGATGATTTAAAAATGCAGGTGGCTAAGAATAAAGGCCGGAAGGTAGCACATGATAGAAAAGTTAAAAAAGGTTTTTAATTTTAAAATATTTTAGAAGATGAGTTTACTGTCCATTTTGGCAGGTGATGCCAATTTAAAATACATCAATACCAAAAAAGATTTGGTAGAAAGAATAAACGAAGCAGAAAAGGTTTGGGAAAAAACTTCTCAGATTGATTTACAAAAAAAATCTCAAGAGCTTTCTGGAAAAATTATTGCAGAGGGATATTCTGACGATATTATTGTAGATGCTTTTGCTTTAGCCAGAGAGGCTGCTAAAAGAACTTTAAATCAAAGACAATTTGATGTACAGATTTTGGGAGGCTTAGCTTTACATGAAGGTAAGATTGTGGAAATGAAAACGGGAGAAGGTAAAACATTAGTAGCTACCACAGCAGCGTATTTAAATGCTTTAGAAAAAAAAGGAGTTCACATTGTTACGGTCAATGATTATTTAGCCAAACGTGATATGGTTTGGATGGGTCAGATTTATTATTATTTAGGAGTGAGTGTATCTTGTATAACCCAGAGTGGCTCTTTTTTATATGATCCTAATTATAAAATGGAACAACCTGAAGCTCAGGTAACTTTAGATGAAAAAAGAGATGAATTAGCTAGCTTTAAAGTTTTTCAAGAATTTTTAAGACCGATTAGTAGAAAAGAAGCTTACCAAGCTGATATTACCTATGGTACTAATTCTGAATTTGGTTTTGATTATTTAAGAGATAATCTAGTTTGGGATTTAAATGATAGGGCTCAAAGAGGGCATCATTTTGTTATTATTGATGAAGTGGATAGTATTTTAATTGATGAGGCCAGAACACCTTTGATTATTTCCGTTCCAGACGAAGATGCTGGTAAAATGTATTCTGAGTTTACTCGGATTGTACCAAGATTGGAAAAAGATATAGATTATACTGTTGACGAAAAATTAAAAGCTATTTCTTTAACGGAAGAAGGTTTAAATAAAATAGAATCTATTTTTGGTATTAATATTTTTGATGAAAAAGGTATTACGGCCGTACATCATTTAGAAGAAGCTTTAAAAGCCCATGTTTTATTTTTAAAAGATAGAGATTACATTGTTAAAAACGATGAAATTTTAATTGTAGATGAATTTACTGGTAGAATATTAGAAGGTAGAAGATATTCTGGAGGTTTGCATCAAGCTATAGAAGCTAAAGAAGGCGTGACTATTAAACAAGAAAGCAGAACAGCTGCTACTATTACTTTACAAAATTATTTTAGAATGTATCAAAAAATTTCAGGTATGACTGGTACAGCAGCAACTTCAGCTGAAGAATTTCATAAAGTCTATGGCGTAGACGTAGTCATGATTCCTACTAATAAACCCATGAGAAGAAATGATTCTCCTGATCAGATTTATAAAACAACAGAAGGTAAATACAGACAAATAGTGCAAGAGGTAAAAAGGAGACATGAATCAGGCCAGCCTGTTTTAATTGGTACAGTTTCTATTGAAAGAAATGAATACCTAGGAGCTTTGTTAAAAAGAGAGGGTATACCTTTTCAGATTTTAAATGCCAAAAATCACGAAGAAGAAGGTGCTATCATTGCTCAAGCTGGAAGAAAAGGATCTGTAACCGTGGCTACTAATATGGCTGGTAGAGGTGTGGATATTATTCTAGGAGGTAACCCACCTGATGAGATTGAAAAAGAAAAAGTCATTGCTAATGGAGGTTTATTTGTTTTAGGCACAGAACGACATGAAGCTAGACGTATAGACAATCAGTTAAGAGGTAGGTCAGGACGTCAGGGAGATCCCGGAGCTTCCCAATTTTTTGTTTCTTTAGAAGATGATTTAATGAGAGTTTTTGGTTCTAAAAACATTGGAGGGATGATGAGTAAGTTAGGTTTAACAGAGGATATGGCTATACAACATCCTTTAATCTCTAAAGGCTTAGAAACTGCTCAAAGTAAAATAGAAGGATATAATTTTGATTTACGTAAACATATTTTGGAATATGATGATGTTTTTAATAAACAAAGAACTGCTTTTTATAACAGAAGAATGGAATTGTTAAGATTGACTGAAGAAAAAAAATTACCAGAAAAGATTCTACCTGAGTTATCAGAAAAATTAATATCTTTATCCGAATTCTGGTTAAATACTGATCAAGATACTTTTTATCACAATCTTTCTAATATTTTGCCTAATTTTACTAAAGAAGAAGCTGATGAATTATTTGTAGAAGATCCTGATATCAGATCTAAACAGATCAAAGAAATGTTTGAAAAAAGA
>JAPLYJ010000029.1 GCA_026395655.1 Candidatus Parcubacteria bacterium | reverse complement strand
TACAAGAAGTTGAGCAAAACTCTCCTGGGCTCATGAAGGAATTAATGAAGATGGTGACTATAAATCAGGCGGTAGATATAGAAAACCTGTGCCGCCTAAAATAAATCAATAACAAAAAAAAGACCGGTCAATGATCGGTCTTTTTCATGTCTTATATCTTGATTGTTGTTAACAAAATTTTTCCCCAGTCAGTTTCTAATTCTTTTTTTAAATCAAATTTTTCTAGAAAACCAACCTTAACTGAGGCTGCATTAGTTTCTCTTTTTAACCAATCTAATTGATTACTAATTATTTCTAATAGTTTGCCTTCTGCTGACAAAGATATCTCAATACTATCTTTCGGTGTATAACCAGCTTCTTGTCTAGACTCTTGAATCAATCTAGTTATCTCTCTTAACATCCCTTCACTTTCTAACTCTGGAGTAATTTTTGTATCTAAACTCATTTCTTCTTCTAAATTATCATCAAAAAGAATTTCTTTAACATTGATTTCTTCTTTTAACAAATCCCAAAGGTTTGATTCTTCTTTGCCCCATGACCAATCTTTCTTTTTAAGATTTAACCCCATGACCAATCTTTCTTTTTAAGATTTAAAGATTGTAACGGTTGCCTTAATTTCAAACCAGCTTTTTGACGTAAAGCTAAAGCTTGCGTAGCTATATTTCTTATTTGATCCATGGCTAACAATATTTCTTCATTGTTGTTATATATTTCTGGCCAATCAGTTAAATGAATACTAATCAAATCATTGTCTTTCTTTAAATCTTGCCAGATTATCTCTGTAACAAAAGGACAAAAAGGAGCTAACACTTGAATAAATTCTTTTAATATCTGATTCATAATCCAGGAAACCAAATTTAATTCTTCTGGATTTTGAGGTTTTTGAAATAAACGTCGTGATCTTCTGATATACCAGCGTGAAAAATCATCTAAGAAACTATCTAAAAGTCTAGCAGCAACATTAATTTCATATTTCTCTAGATTCTCCTTAACTTCTTTTTTGATTTTCTCCCAATCTGATATTAACCATCTATCTAGAACACGATATGATTGTTCGTCTGGTTTAGTGGCCTCTCTATTAGCATATGTTTGATAAAAAACAAAAACATTATATAAGGTAGACAAGAAACGGCGCTGAACATTTAATAAATCTTTTTCTGAAAAACATTTAGCTTCGCCAGCTGACCCAACTGCAAAAAAATACCATCTTAAAGTATCTACACCATATTTATCTATAATATAACTAGGTTCTATTATATTCCCTTTGGACTTGGACATCTTGTCTCCTTTTTCATCTAAAATTAAACCTAAACAGATAACATTTTTAAAAGGTGCTCCTTTCTGTAACAAAGTGCTAATGGCCATTAAAGTGTAAAACCAACCTCTAGTTTGATCTATGGCTTCACAAATGTAATCAGCGGGGAAAGCTTCATTTTTTTCTATTTTCTCTTTGTTTTCAAAAGGATAATGCCATTGGCTATAAGGCATAGCGCCTGAATCAAACCAACAATCAACCACATCAGGTACCCGAGACATTGTTTTCTGACATTTGGGACATTTTAATTTTATCTCATCGACATAAGGACGATGTAGATCTAATTCTCCTAAATTATTAAAAGGCAAAACAAAAGATAACTCTCCAAAACTAGCTAACTCAGGATAACCATCTCTGTTTTCGCAATTTGAAGAACCTTCGCCTGAAAGAATATTTTTTAAAGCCCACAAAGGATCACCATGGCTGACAAAAAGAATATTTTTATTAGAATATTTTACTTTTGCTTCTGACATGGCTTGGATCATTCTTTTCGAAACTTCTTTCAAATTTTCTCCGCCAGGTAAATTCTTTTTAAATTTTTCACAAAAAGATGTAAACAAATGACGTTGTTTCTCATTCTCTAACCCATTAAGCTCCCCCATATCTACTTCGCGTAATCTCTCGTCAAAAGCAACAGGTACATTTAAAATTTTACCTGCTATCTCAGCTGTTTCTTTGGTGCGATCTAAATCAGAAGAAATAATCAAATCTATCTTAAAATCTTTTATTTTATTAACAGACTCTTCTACGTCTTTTTTACCTTTGATAGTTAAATGATTTGGTCTTTTTTCAGGGTATGAAGAAGCAAAATCTTCTACATTTGAATCAGCTTGACCATGTCTTAGATAATAAAAATTCGTATTTGAAATAGCCTTTTCTTTTAATTCTTTCAAAGACCCAATAGCTGTTTTTTCTCCACAATCATCACATGCCCAAATATTTAAAGGTGTACCCCAATATCTTTTTCGTGATAGTGCCCAATCGCGTACCTCTTTTAACCATTCTCCAAAGCGTCCTTCTTTGATATATTCTGGCACCCAATGAACAGTTTCATTGTTTTTTACCAATTCTTCTCTTAACATACTCATCTTGATAAACCAAGTTTCTAGGGGATAAAACACTAATGGACTATCACAGCGCCAACAAAAAGGATATTCATGGGTAGCGCCCTTTAAATCTCCTGAAATTAAAAGTCCTCTATCTTTTAAATCTTGGAAAATTTCTTTGTCTGCTGATTTAATAAATCTATTTTTTGCATTTTCAGGCAGGTTCCATTCTTTTCTCATATTACCTTTTTCATCAACTGTTAATAAAAGAGGAATACCTTCTTTTTTTGCTAAATTCATATCATCTTCTCCGTATGGTGCTAAATGCACTAAACCAGTACCATCAGAAGCTGAAACAAAATCTGCAGGCCAAACTTGATACAACTTATCTGATTTTTCTACCATATGACTTTGATCATACAGAGGTTCGTATTTTAAACCTACTAATTCAGAACCTTTAATCTCCCCTACCAATTCTGCTTGATCTTTTTTATCTTCTGGCAAATTTAAACAAATAAAAATATCTTCACCCAAACGATATTTTTTGTAATCTAAGTCTGGATTAATAGCTACACCTAAATTAGAAGGTAACGTCCAAGGTGTTGTAGTCCAAACTAACAAAGATTCTTCTTTGCCTTTTAATTTAAATTTTAAATACACTGATGGATCAACTACTGTTTTATATCCTTGGGCTACTTCATGAGAAGAAAGAGGCGTACCACAACGAGGACAATAATGTACTACTTTATAATCTTGACTTAATAAACCTTTATCAAAAATTTGTTTTAATAAATACCATTCTGATTCCATATAATACGGATCACAAGTAATATACGCATTTTTATTGTCTATCCAATAACCAATGCGTTCTGTTGTTTTTTCCCAATCAACTACATATCTATTTACCAATTCTTGGGCTTTGCTATTAAAATTAGCTACACCGTAATTTTCAATGTCATCTTTGTTTTTAAAACCCAATTCTTTTTCTACTTGGATTTCAATAGGTAAACCATGGGTATCCCAACCTGCTTTACGAGGGGTATAATAACCGTTCATAGCTTTGTACCTACAAATAATATCTTTGTAGACTCTGGCTAGAATATGATGAAGGCCAGGTAAACCATTAGCTGAAGGAGGTCCTTCAAAAAAAATGAATTTTTCTTTTCCCTCTCTCTGTTTCAAAGATTTTTCAAAAATATCTTCTTTTTTCCAAAGATCTAATATTTTTTCTTCTTGATCTACAAATTCAAATTTTTTTTGGTCTGCCATATTTTTTACATTCTAGATAAAGTTTCAATACCTAACAAGTTTAACCCGATTTTAATGATATTAGCAGTACCTTTAGTAATTTTCAACCTCATGGCTTGTTTTTTTAAAGTTTCTGCTTTTAAGATGGGATAATTATTATAAAAATTATTATACAATTGAGCTAACTCAAATAGGTACAAACAAAGAATATGAGGTGAAAATCTTGCCCCTGATTCTATCACTACTTCTTTAAACTTTGATAATTTTCTTAAAATCTTTTTTTCATCTAAGGAAATATCCTTTATCTTGATTTTTGTATTTGTTTTTGATTTGATCAAAACATTATATGCTCTAGCATAGCTATACTGTAGATATGGACCTGAATTACCATTGAGATTTAAAATTTTATTCCAATCAAAAATAATATTATGACTATAATGTTGACTTAAATCATTATATTTTAAAGCCCCTAAAGCTACTTTTCCAACAATTATTTTTGATTTTTTAATATCTGACTCTGAAATCATGCTTTGTGTGCGTTTGTATGCTTCTTCTAAAACATCTTCTAAATAAATGGTTTTACCTGACCTGGTAGACAATTTACCTCCATCTGAAGATTCAAACAAACCATGGGCCACATGAATCAATTCGCAATTTTTAAGCCAACCTAACATTTCAGCTATCTTAAAAAGTTGCTTAAAATGTAAATCTTGTTCTTTACCTACCTCATAAATAACAAGATTAGGTTTAAAATTTTTTAATCTATATTTTAAAGCAGCTAAATCACTAGTTAAATAAGTAGTAGCTCCATCTGATTTTAAAAGCATACCGGGCGGCATATCTTTGTCGGAAAAGGAAACAACTAAAGCGCCTTGGCTCTCTTGAGCTAACTTTTTTTTCTTAATTTCAGAAATAACT
>JAPLYJ010000078.1:2080-7609 GCA_026395655.1 Candidatus Parcubacteria bacterium | reverse complement strand
AAATATGTCTTACGAAGTACAATTGGAAAAATTTAATGGACCTTTGGATTTGCTTCTTCAATTGATAGAGGAGAAGAATTTGGATGTAACAGAAATATCTTTGTCACAAGTCACAGCGGGGTATTTAAGTTATCTTAGCCAGAATGAAAAAATAGAACCTAGGGATATGGTAGAATTTTTAGTAGTAGCGGCTACTTTAATTTTAATTAAATCTAAGGCTATTCTACCTACCATTGATTTGTCTTTAGAAGAAAAAGAGGAGATTATGGATTTAGAACAGCGTTTAGTATTGTACCGTTTATTTAAAACAGCAGGATTAAAATTCAAGGAACAATTAAATCAACCACCATATTTATTTAGCCGTGAACCTTGGACAAACAAAGTTAGCCAATTTTCTCCGCCAGCTAATGTAGATATATCAAAGCTTTTTGAAGCATATAAGGGTATAATAGAACAATCTAAAGAAGAAGCTGAAGTTTTGCCAGAAGCTAAAATTAAGAGGGTGATAACTTTGGAAGAACGTATTAGCCAATTGATTAGCAAGCTTTCCGGAGGTCAATCTTTTAAATTTTCCGAGATTACAAGCAAAGCAGAAAAAACAGAAGTAATTATTACTTTTTTAGCTATTTTACATTTAGCTAAAGAAAAAATTATTTCTGTTAAACAAGAAAACAATTTTGGAGAGTTATTTATTCAATCAAATATTAAAGATTAAAAATATGGATATACCTGTAGAAAATATTAAACCAATAATCGAAAGCCTACTTTTTATCAGCGGGGAACCTTTAACTATTTCTAAGATATCAGAGGTTTTGAATTTAAATGAAAAAAGCGTGATAACATATTTGACAGAAATGTCTTCTGATTATGAAAATAATAACAGGGGGTTACGTTTGATTATTGATAATAATAAAGTTTCTTTGGTAACATCTCCTTTAGCTTCATTATATGTTGCTAAGTTATCCAAAATGGATTTAGAAGGGGATTTAAGTCCAGCTTCTTTAGAAACTTTAGCTATCGTAGCTTATAGAGGACCTTTATCACGTATGGAAATAGATGATATCAGGGGTGTAAATTCTTCATACATTTTAAGAGCTTTATTGTTGCGTGGTTTGTTAGATAGAAATGTTCATCCGCAAAGAGCTAACAGCTATATCTATGCCCTGAGCCATGATTTTTTTAAATTCTTAGGTATTAATAAATTAGAAGATTTGCCAGATTATTTATCATTTTCTCAAAAAGAAATTAAAGCAGATATATGAAATATATAGGTAGATGGTTGGTTTTTATAGGAGCCATGCTTTTGGTGGCTTTTTTGTATTGGTATGGCCAACACCAATCTTTCTTAAAACAACAATTATTAGAAAGTATTAATAGTGTAAAAAGCAAAGTGGTTTTAGAAGAAATTCCTGGACCTAAAAATCTAAGCGCCCAAGCTGTGTTTTTAAAAGATTTAACTGATGATAAAATCGTATATGAGCAAAGTAGCGATTTACATTTTTATCCTGCTTCATTATCTAAATTAATGAGTGCTTTAATAATTTTAGAAAATTATCCTGATTTAGAAGCTGAAATAAAAATTAGTCAAAAAGCCATATCTATTGAAGGAGATGCTGGTAATTTAAAAGTTGGAGAGACTTTTACAGTGAGAGATCTTTTAAAAATGGCTTTGATTATGTCTTCTAATGATGCTGTTTACGCTTTAGCTGAAAGCATTGGTATTAATAAATTTGTGGGTTTGATGAATCAAAAAGCTCAGGAATTAAATTTATCTAATACTGGGTTTTTTGACCCTACAGGTTTAGATGAAAAAAGTAATTTTTCTACAGCCCAAGATTTAGCTAATTTAGCAAAATACATTTTAAAATGGCACCCGTTAGTATCTGATATTACGCTTCAGAAAAGCGTAAAGATTTACTCTTTGAATACTAAGGCAGAACATATTATAATAACTACAGACGAATTGTTAGAAAAGATACCCAATATCGTTTCGTTTTAGCTAAAACAGGGTATACTGTTAATGCTAATGAATGTTTCTTAATAATTTACAATCTCGAAGGTCACGATTACGTTAGCGTGGTTTTAGATTCCAATGATCGGTTTGGTGATACTTTAAAACTTTATCGTTGGTTAAAAAATTTATTAAAAGAATAATTAAATAATATGCTTTCTGCTCAAATCATTAAAATACTTTTTCTCATAGTTTTGTCTTCAGTCATTGCTTTTATTCTGACCCCTATTTTTACTAATTTCATGTATAAACGTAAATGGGGGAAACAAATATCAGATGACAAAAAAACATTATTTTTTCAGTTACATGGGCACAAAGAAGGTACGCCTACAATGGGAGGAGTAATCATTTGGGTGACTGTTTTGATTGTGACTTTTGGTGTAGCTTTGTTATCTCATTTTTTTGATGGATTTTTTAGTAGCTTAAATTTCTTATCCAGGGCCCAAACATATTTACCTTTAGGTGCTTTAGTGGGAGCAGCTTTAGTAGGTTTGATAGATGATATTTTAGGTGTCTTACGTATTGGTGCTCATGGCGGAGGTATACACATGAAATACAAGATGTTTATCTACGGAGCTGTTGCTGCCATTGGTGCTTGGTGGTTTGTACAAAAATTAGGTTGGACTATGGTGCATATTCCTTTTTTAGGAGATTTTAATTTTGGGATTTGGTTTGTACCATTTTTTGTTTTTATTCTAGTAGCTTCAGCCATGTCTGCTAATGAAACAGATGGTTTAGATGGTTTGGCTTCTGGTGTACTGTTAATAGCTTTTAGCTGTTTTTTGATTGTTTGTGTTATTCAAGGTAAATATGATTTAGCTGCATTTTTAGCTGTGATAATAGGGGGTCTTTTGACTTTTCTTTGGTACAATATTAATCCTGCGCGTTTTTTCATGGGAGATACAGGGGCCATGTCTTTGGGTATTGTTTTAGGCGTGGTTTCCATTTTAACTAATACTGTTTTTCTTTTACCTTTTTTTGCTTTCATTTTAGTTTTAGAATCTACCTCTGTTATCATCCAAGTTTTCAGCAGAAAGGTATTTAAAAAAAGAGTGTTTAAGATCGCACCCATACATCATCATTTTGAAGCCTTGGGTTGGCCAGAAACTAAAGTAACCATGCGTTTTTGGATTCTAGCTGCGGTAGCTGCAGGATTAGGTATGATTTTGTTTTTCTTAGACAATATGACCTCCTAAATATGGTTGACAAGGTAAAAATGTGGTATAATTAAATTAAGATTAAATTTAAAAAATAAATATATTAAAATATATGAAAAAAGTTTTTTTGTTTGTTTTTTGTTTGGCTGTAGCTTTAATTTTTGCTAGCCAAAATACCTTAGCTGCGGTTTCTAGCGCCACCTGTCAGGTGATTAATAATAATATTACCGTGGGCACTGCTACCACCTTAAAAGCTAAAGTAACAGGAACATATTCTTCTTTAAAATGGTATGACATTACTGATATAAAATTTTTAGATGTTGGTAAGGCACCAATTAATGCTACATATTTGGGGGCTGGTATTTCTATCTCAACTACGTTTGATGAGCCTGGTATTAAAAATATTTTATTGTGCCCTAGTTGGTCACAATATACTTGCTATCCTTCAGTGCGCTGTGAGGTAGTAGTTAAACCCACAACACCTGCTTCTGTTCAATGCGGAGGTCAGGGTAGCCGTTGTGTGTTTGTGACTAGCAAAACATATGTAGCTAGCAGAAATGTGGCAGGCGAGCTTATCAATGGTTTAGCAGGAGCTGATATAATTTGTAATAAATTAGCTAGTGCATCAGGAGTACCTGGTACTTTTAAAGCTTTTTTGTCTGCTAAAAATATTAATGTAAAAAGCCGTTTAGAAAATGCAACTGTACCTTTAAAATTAATTGATGGTACTGTGGTAGCTAGCAATTGGGGTGAGATGACTACCAAACCTCTTTTACATGCTATTAATTTAGATGAAAAAGGAACAGAGGTAAAAGCTGGTTGGGTTTGGACAGGTTCCATGCCTAATGGTTTAGCTACTCCTTACGGATATGGTAATAATTATTGTGGAGAGTGGTTAGGCTCTGTATCTTGTTGTGGTTCTGCTGGTTGGAGTGGATCTACAAACAATGATCCTAGAGGATATGATCCTGTTACCAATGAAAATATCATGCCTCAATCTTGGGGAGGAGAAATATATGGCAGACATGGTTGCAGGCAAGCATATCGTTTGTATTGTTTTCAACAAGGAACCGCTACTGCAACACCTGAAATTGAAATTAATCCTGAGATAATAAATACAACGACAACTATAACTACGACTGTGCCTGTAGTTGTTACTACTACAAAAAAAGTTGTTTGTCCAGATTTATATAAACCGGTTTGTGGTGTTAATGGTAAAACATATAATAATTCTTGTTATGCTTATGCAGTCGGAGTAAAAGTAAAATCTACCGGAGCTTGTAAAGCTGCAGCTACGGGAATAGGTACTTCTATTTTAAATATGTTGGGTGTTGGTAAAAAAACTTCAACTTCAACTTTACCTGTTACCACTAAACCTGCTCCTTCTATTCCTGAGCCAGTTACTCCAACAATAAATACAAGTGGTTCTGGTACAGGGATTACTGGGGGAGGAACAAATAGTGGTTCAGGATCATCTTTAACTGATTGTGCATCTTTAGGTGGTACTTGTAGGGATTCTAGCGTAGATACAAGCGGTTATGCTGTAGTTCCTAAAGGTTTATGTTCTAATGGTTTAGTTTGTTATAGAAAAATTACTTCTAATTTGGATATGAATGGTAATGTTTATAATCCTTACGCAGAAGATTTTACATCTACATATGATGGTTATTATTCAAGCTCAGTGTCTAACGAAGGATGTAATAGGTCTATCCCAGGAAAAGATACTATCAAATATAATGGCAAAACTTTAGTATGCCGTTATAAATGCCACTTTGCTTCAATGCTTACAGCTCAATCTTCCATGTCACCTAGTAATGCTGAATCATATGCTAAATATTCCAAGTGTTATCTTACTTGGGTAGAAGCTGGTAGTGCTCAAGATTCTGATTCTTGTAGTTTAGACAGCGAATGTATTACCCAGGCTCAACAAATGATTGGCACTGTTGATACAGAGCAAACAAAATTACAAAAAGAAAAAGATCAACAAGCAGCTGATAGTGTTAAAAAAGGTGCGTGTGGTACTTTATGCCAAGGTGCTTCTTTATGGACTTGTTATGATGGTAAATGGACAGAAAAACCTTGTGTATCTCCAAACTATTGTAATGATAAAAATCAATGTGTAGCCCCTGCTGGTACAGGAGTGACTAAGCCTCCAACTGTAACCTGTGCCTCAAAAGGCGGGACTTGTAAGGATTACAGGAGTTGTTCAAATACTCTTGGTACATATAATTGTACAGGCACTACAGTGTGTTGCAAATCAGTGACAACCCCTCCTGCTACTACAACTTGTGCTTCAAAAGGTGGCTCTTGTATTGATACCTGGCTTTGTACCTCAGGATCATGGGGTGCCTTAGATTGTGT
>JAPLYJ010000078.1:0-2044 GCA_026395655.1 Candidatus Parcubacteria bacterium | reverse complement strand
AGTAGTGGTGGTACAATTTTTTATAACTATCTTCCCAGCCCCATTAAAATGACTTTAGGTCCTTTGCAATGGTTGACAGCTTCTTTGGTGGAAATCTTTAGGTAAAACAAGGGAAAAGATAATTTACAAAATCCGTTCTTAATAGAGCGGATTTTGTTTTTTTAGTTGGTTGACAAGGTTTAAATGTGTTATAATTAAAATAATAATTAAAAATTAAATATATGAAAAAAATATTATTTGTTTTTTCAATGATTGCATCGTTTGTATTAATTAACAATTCTGTTCTTGCAGTTGCTCCTCTACCTTCGCCAAATTGTAACATTGAGGGAATAATCCAATCTGTTGAATTCAAAGAAGCATATGATGACCCATGTTTGACTTTGCCATCAAGATGTCCAACTGACACACTGGTAAATTTTCCAGCAGGATATTATTTAAAAATAAAAATAAGTTCTATCTCTTATGTAAGTGGAGAAACTAAATATGCAACTTGTGAAGCTCTGTTGCCATTAAATACTGAACGGACTTTTTTTATTTATAAAGATGATGTAAAAACAGGGGATTCTTTTAAGATTGGACAAAAGATAAAGGGTTTGGTTTATTCGTGGTTTCGATTTGTATTTAAATCATATGAGCTTGATCAAGCTTCAATAACCCCAACCATTACTATTTTAAAACCCGCCGATGGAGATAGTTTATTGGCTGGTTCTAAATATACTATTCAATGGCAGACTCAAGGCGATACAGGCAAATTAAAAGAATATGTAATCTATTTTTATAATATTTTAACAAAAAAATATAATCCAGCTGTTTCTGTGCCCATTAATCAAACTTCGTATAATTGGACTGTTCCTTCTGCTATTGGCAATGGTCATTATTTATATGTTGGAGGGATTGCAAATGAAGGTAAAAAATATTGGTCTGCGGTAAGAAAATTTAATATAGTTGGTTCAACATCTACCCATAAAGAATGTAATTCTAGCAAGCAATGCGTGTCTGTTAGTGGTGTTGGCAATAAAGATAATAAATTAATCAAATATGATCTTTGTTCTGGTTGCGAAGCGAAATGTGGAGGAATAGGCACTAAATCAGAAGGATGGTGGAGTTCTTGCCCGAATGGAAATAATGAATTAATCAAATATGATTTTTGCTCTAAGTGTGAAGCGAAGTGTGAAAATATAGGCACTAAATCAGAAGGCTGGTATAGTTCTTGTTTGCAGGATCAATGTATTACTGACGCTGATTGTAATGCTTCAACGGTTTATAATTTTGATCTCACTCCAGCTACTAGTAGCAAAACAGCGCTTGTTAATAAATATGCTTTACACATTTAGGTAGTACTAGCGATAAATACAGTATAAATGTGAATAATATTGATAATGCTGAAAAGATTACTGTATATCCTAATAAAAGTATAAGTTTAAATGCTAAAGCTTCAAAATATATTTATCTTTGGGTAGCGGATAAAGACCCAGGAAATTACAAAGTTAATATTAATGTTTCATCGATAGGAAGTAAGGTGGTAAATAAAACAGTGACTACTGATACTATTATTCAATCTAAGGTTCAATCTTGTATTAAAGAGGGTGAAAAAATATATACTAAACCTGATACTACAGGATATACTACTAAATGTTGTGATGGGTTAACTGCTTCATATGCATTTAAAACAAACGATTCTAAAATATGCGGTATAAACCCAGGAGGAGCAGGTATTTGTATTAAATGTGGCGATGGTGTTTGTAGTAAATATGAAAATATCTGTAATTGTCCGGGAGATTGTAAGTCTACTTCTAATCAACCCCCTGTTATAGATGGCGTTAGCGGTCCAACTCAGTTGGAGATTAACAGATTAGGTACTTGGACAGTAAAAGCGCATGACCCTGAAAATGGGTATTTAGGCTATAGCGTAAAATGGGGTGATGAAGTTTCTGGGGCTAATTTACAAACAATTGCTCCTGCAGCCAAACAAACTACCACTTTTACACATACATATTCTAAAGCTGGTACCTATACAGTAGAATTTACTGTTACAGATGACAAA
>JAPLYJ010000057.1 GCA_026395655.1 Candidatus Parcubacteria bacterium | reverse complement strand
TTTTTAAAGTTGGTAAAAAAAATTGGTCTGTACCCAAAGTTTTGCTTTCAGGGGATCATAAAAAGATATCTGATTGGAGAAAACATTAAATTATTAAATATTCGTTATATATTAATGATTTATTGAGTTATTACGCATGCTTGACTTTATCTTTTTTAAAATATATAATTCCAATTACCAATATAGATATATTTGAAAATCAATATCTCTGACAACCGCCTAGAAAGCTTTAGCTTGAGGTGGTTGTATTTTTTCTCTGTCTGAAAGTTCCTTGATAAATGAATATCACCAGTATGTTTCAATTTTTTCTGGTTGCCCAGAAAGATGAATATAGTTTCTAACTTTACTTTAAAGTTAATATAGACTACATCAAATTTTCTTGAATGAGGATTTGATCCTAGTCCAGGATGAACGCTGGCGGTGTGGATAAGGCATACAAGTCGAGCGATGATAATTGGTTTCGCAAGAAACTGATTATTGTAGCGGCGAACGGGTTAGTAATACCCTGGTACATGCCCCGAAGAGGAGTATAGCCGGTCGAAAGATCGGGTAATTCTCCATAATCCGGATATAATAAATATATTCGGTAAAGTCGCAAGACGCTTCGGGATTGACCTAGGTCCTATCAGCTAGTTGGCGAGGTAATGGCTCACCAAGGCGACGACGGGTAGGGGGCGTGAGAGCGCGACCCCCAACAAGGGCACTGAGACACGGGCCCTACTCCTACGGGAGGCAGTAGCCGAGAATCTTCGGCAATGGGCGCAAGCCTGACCGAGCGACACCGCGTGTGGGATGAAGGATTTCGGTTCGTAAACCACTTTTAAATGGGATAAAGCTGTTCGCTATATGCGGACAGATTGATCGTACCATTGGAATAAGAGACTGCTAACTACGTGCCAGCAGCAGCGGTAATACGTGGGTCTCAAGCGTTATCCGGATTTATTGGGCGTAAAGCGTCCTTAGGTGGTCTTGCTTCTTTTATGTTTCAGCCGCAAGGTTGAAACAGGAGAAGGTTTCTTTTTTCGTTTTTTACGGAAAGAGCAATATAGTCTGTTGTTAAAGGTTCCGGCTCAACCGGAAAAACGCAGCAGATACGTCAAGACTAGAGGTAGGGAGAGGTTAGCGGAACGCACAGTGTAGGGGTAAAATCCATTGATATTGTGCGGAACACCAAAAGCGAAGGCAGCTAACTGGCCTTAATCTGACACTCAAAGACGAAAGCGTGGGGAGTAAAAAGGATTAGATACCCTTGTAATCCACGCCCTAAACGATGAATGCTGGCTATTTGAAGTATCGACCCTTCAAGTGGCGAAGCTAACGCGTTAAGCATTCCGCCTGGGTAGTACATCCGCAAGGATAAAACTCAAAGGAATAGACGGAAACTCGCACAAGCGGTGGAACATGTGGTTTAATTCGATAACAAACGAAGAACCTTACCAGGGTTTGAAATTCTGATGAAAGCTCAGCGAAAGCTAAGCCCTCGCAAGACATCAGGACAGGTGTTGCATGGTTGCCGTCAGCTCGTGGCGTGAGTTGTTCCATTCAGTTGGGAAACGAGCGCAACCCCTTTCTTATGTTACAAGTGTCATAAGATACAGTCCGCTTTTAGCGGAAGGAAGTAGGGACGACGTCAAATCAGCATGACCCTCTGATACCCTGGGCGACACACATGTTATAATGCTATTGACAATGCGTTGCCAAGTTGTAAAACGGAGCTAATCGCATCAAACAATAGCCCAGTTCGGATTGAGGTCTGCAACCCGACCTCATGAAGCCAGAATCGCTAGTAATCGCGGGTCAGCCATACCGCGGTGAATACGTTCTCGAGTTTTGTACTCACTGCCCGTCAAGTCAAGGGAGCCGGGAACAGCCGAATATTTCGCCTTTTGGTGGAGGATAAGCTGGGCTCGGTAACAGGGGCTAAGTCGTAACAAGGCATCCCTAGGGGAACCTGGGGATGAAACATTTCTTTTAGGAATATTTTACTTGGAAACACTTTTGTGTTCTTCCAAGATTCCAAGGTCTTTATTTGATTAAATTTTAATCAAAAAGGTGCTCGTCTCTCAGCCTTAAATGGAGACGCCTACTCTTTATAGGTGAAAAGAGGGGGCAACCAGAAAACATTGAAACAAAAGAACAGCCGTTTTTTACGGTTGTTTTTTTGATATTTGCATATTTGATCAGTTTTGATATATAATAGGAAGAAGATTTTTAAGAAAAATTTAATTTATGGACGCATTAAATAAACCAAAAGTATTATTAGTAGAAGATGATTCTTTTTTAAGCAGTCTTTTACGTTTGAAATTAGAAAAAAGTAATTATGAAATTACTCATGCTGCTGATGGCCAGCAAGCTTTAGATATTCTTTTAAATTTTAAACCAGATTTAATTCTTTTAGATTTAATTTTACCCAAAAAGAATGGATTTGAAGTTTTAGAAGCTATTCGCCAAAACCCTTTGACTGAAAAAATACCTGTGATAATCATATCTAATCTAGGACAGGAAAGCGATGTTACTAGAGGTAAATCCTTAGGTATTATTGATTATTTTATCAAAGCCAAACTATCTATAGATGATTTAGTTTTAAGGGTAGCTGAAACTTTAAAACAGATTCCAGTATCAATCCCTCCTGGAGGTATATTATAATATATTTTTGCTTGACAGCTGTTTTGATAAAGGATTATAATGGTTACATAAGATTAAAATAGTTTTCTATAATTTTAGGGGGGGGGGGGAAAAGACGTATAATATATATAATTTAAAAACAAATATATGAAAAAAGGTTTTACCTTGTTAGAGCTCTTAATCGTTATTGGTATCTTAGCTATCCTTTCGGCAGTGACTATTTTAGTAATTAATCCAGCTGAGCTTTTAAGAAAATCTAGAGATACTCAGAGGATTTCTGATTTAGGTAGTATTAATTCTGCTATAGCTTTTTATTTGACGAATGCATCTACTTATACTTTTGGTTCTGCCGTTAACAGTTATTCACATACCTCAACTGTTCAATGTGGTATGAATGGTGCCGTTGGTCGTATGTCCATATATTGTTGTTTTGATTGTATGTTCATATATGATATTTGCCTTTAATTGTTATCGGCAATCTATCATATTTGGGTGTCTTTTTATATGATTTAACCAGTATCCGCATGGTGTCATTTTATATGATGTGATGCGCCCTATTGATCCTAATCCTTTGATAACAGGTACTAATTTAAGATATTATGTCTATTTAACTAATGGTACATCAACTTGGGAATTAATAGCTAATTTAGAAAGTAATTATTATACTTCGGGCACTGAAAATAGAGAGCTAAGTGACGGTGGGTTTATGACTAAATTATACGAAGAGGGTAACAATCTAACAATGGTTACTAGTGCTTCTGCTACTTGTTTTGGGACAGATAATGTTAATTAGTAATATCAAGTTTGTCTATTCTAATTTTATTTCAGGATGGGAGAATATTAAAAAGTTATCCACAGCCCTCGTGTCAAATCATTTAACCATGACACCGTAATTATATCTTCTTAGCATGTTTTTTGACATTGTAAAAGGAATTTGTTTTTTGTGTATATCGACCACTTCTGAACCTTTTTTATGCTTGTACATTTTACAGAGATTAT
>JAPLYJ010000042.1 GCA_026395655.1 Candidatus Parcubacteria bacterium | reverse complement strand
ACAGATAAATACTCTTTCTTACTGAAAGCTTGTACTAATCTTTTTAAGAAAATAAGGCCGTAATCTGTGTTTTTATTAATTCTCATATGTTTTAACTAAGATGATTATTATCTTAGTATATATTTCTAAAAAAAATTGTCAAATTCAAAAATACCCGCTTTTTCAAGCGGGTATTTTCTTTGCTATATATTAAATCTAAGGATTTACACCTTGTGCTTTGTTGTTACATAAAGGTAAGCCATCTTGTAATTTATTACAAGTCTCCCCCGATGCACATGGCGTTAAACATTGCCACACTTTTTCTTCCGTACACATACAAGGTCTAGATGCATCATCTGAACATTGTATAGTATTGGATTGTTCACAAGGTTTACCATCAGCTATTATGGCTGTATTAGATTCTTCAGTGACAGGTATAAGTTGATTATTAACTTTTGGCTTGTTCATAATAGCTACTATTATTAAAACAATAACTATTAGAGCAATGACAATGTATATCCAAGACTTATTTTTCACAGTTGTATCTTTTTCAGCCATAATATTTTTTAATCCTCTACTTTTTCTTTAAGCTTAGATAAGATACCGGCTGCTACTTCTTTGCCTCCTAAACCGAAAGCTAAACCTCCAGCTAAGGCAAGCATAGCTACAAAACCCGTTAAGAAGATCTGCAAGATAGCAGTACCAATTCCAATTTGCATCAAAGCAACGAGCAAACCAAAAATAATAATAGACCATTGAGTTAAAGAAGCTAAAAACTTAGAAGATTTCAATCCTGCACCAGATACTGATGATCTAACTAATTTAGCTAAGAATTCTGCTAAAATTACTGATAGTAAAACAATTACTACAGATATAATTAAGCTAGGAATGAAAGTGATAATTTGCATTAAGAAATCAGAGATAGCGCTTAAGCTTAATATATCAGCTGAAATTCTAAGAAAAGCTAAAATCAATAACCATTTAACTAAAGCTCCTACAAAATACCCGCTGTCTAAACGAATATTAGCTTGATCGGTGAATTTTTTAAATCCGATCTTTTCTAAAGCTTTATCAATCTTTAATAAGTCTAATAATCTTTCTACTAATTCAGCTAAGCCATTAGCCACGATTAAACCAACTAAAAAGATGATAATGGCGGCTAAAAATGCTGGGATAAAGTTTATGAAACCGAACCAGAGCTGTTGCAAGGCGACCGAAGTGGTCATACCCCAAATTTGCAATTGATCCATATGTTTATTTTATTTTAAATTTTTTAATTTTATTAAATAAAGAACTCTCGACCTTTATAGTATTAATGCTATTTACATTATACCATAGCTGGAAAAGCAAGCAAGACTGATTGTGGATAAAATAAAAACCCGCTCGACGATGCGAACGGGTTGTTTTTGTACATCTCTGATAATTAAGGAATCTGACACCTTGGGAATGGTTCCTTGGGGCATCGCTTTGAATTCATCTTCAGAAAGACAAGGCTCCACCTTAGGTCTCCAAACCTTTGACATTTAATGCCGTTGGGATCAAAGGTGAGAAAAATGCAACACTCTTCGCCTTTTCCAGCTCCACATTTATGCAAATCGGCAATTGCATTTTCCTGGCCTATAATTTCCAATACCCTATAATCTGTTCCTGAGGCAATGATTGTCCCGTCATAGACAACGCTGATTTCATCAGGCCCGTTGCAGTTAAGCAACCCTGGAAGATCATCGCATGTGACTCCTACGCCTCCAGTTTCTTTGTTTTTAACAATTAGCTGAGGATGAAAATCCGTTTTGGACATTATATTCCTCCTTAATCTGCCTATTGGCATCATTCTAAAAAAATTATAACTTTATTAATAAAATCTGTCAAATTTGAAAAAATAAAATAAACAATAATACTGCAAAATTATTGTTTAAAAATGTGATTTGACATATTTTCCCAATCTATTATTATAATAATAATCACGCCCCAAGGAGTAATCCTTGGGGATATTTATTTTGCTATAAATTGCTCTAATTTCTTATTAATTAAAATAAAGAAGACTCCTGCTCTCTTATAGTTAAAATCTTAAATTGTGGACCTAGGCAGAATCGAACTGCCGTCTCCGCCTTGCAAAGGCGGCGTTCTGCCACTTAACCATAGGCCCAAAATCCTGTGGGCGACGCAAGGATCGGACTTGCGGCCTCGTCTTTATCAGAGACGCGCTCTACCACTGAGCTAGTCGCCCAAAAGATACATTACACTCTATAATTTATTCTTTAAATTTTCAAGTTTTTCTATTTCAAAACGCGTACTACCTGTATCATTAGGTTTAGGCACCGAAACAATTTTATTAATGTTTTTTAACAACATAATTAAAAACATAACAAAACAAGCAGCTAAAAGAACCACCATAGCTAAAGAAACTCCTATATATATCTTTTCTATTTTTTTAGAAGAAATCATTTTTAATAAATAATTTATTATCTGATAAAGACTTTGCCTAAAATGCTCATAGTATATTTATCTGCTATACCAGCGGCTGCATTATCCCCTGATTTATTCATCTCTATCTGATCTATTTTAAAAATGTAATTAAGTTTAGCAACATCTGTAAAATATTTTATCAAATTATCAGTTGTTCCTGTTAAAGACAAAGTAAAACCATAACTTTTAGGTTCGCTACCTGTGGCAGCATTTTCTATCGTAAAATTCAAACCTAAATCTACTTCGTCTTTACCTGCTACCTCTTTAAGCTGAGAAGAAAAATTAATTAATTGATCATTAGATGGTAAATAAGTATACAAAACCGGGAATTCATCTTTGATAATATTATAATCCCCTTCTAATTTTTTTAAACTTTCTAACAAGCTATTCCTCTGAGCTAACGCTTGTCTATGTTCTAAAATATGACTGGAAATTTTATCAGATTGTTTATTCATTAAAAAATAACCACAAATTAAAGCTATCATTAAAACGCCTAAAACAATTGCTCTAATAATTATCTGTTTTTGATAACGATCAATAGTCATGACTATATTATATCCAATACTTTTTTAAAAAGCAAAAAATTTGCATATCTTTTATTTACATATATTATATATGTGTAAACTATATGTCTGAAACAAACAATTTCCACAAAGAAGCCGTCTACTACAACTGCCTGAATATAGCTCTTCAGGGTGATTTTTTAAACTTAGAAAAACTCAAACAGGCTTTTGAATCATATGAGAATGTCTGGTTTTTAAAATCATCACAACAAACAGAACAAATTAAAAACTTCCCCCGCTTGAAAGAAACCATCATTTCTTATCAGCATAAATTAGACCCGGAAAAAGAATTTGCTAAATTATCTTTAAACAATGTCAATTTAATCTTATTAGAGCAAGATTCTTATCCTTCAATCTTAAAACAAATAAATCACGCTCCCTTAGGATTATATATCAAAGGCCAGCTGCCAAAAGAACCATATTTAGCCTTAGCTATTGTCGGTACAAGAAGACCTTCTTACTATGGCAAACAAGCTGCTGAACAAATATCCTCTCAACTTAGCCAAGCAGGAGCTGTCATTGTCTCAGGTTTAGCCTGGGGAACAGATACAATTTGCCATAAAGCTTGTTTAAAAAATAAAGGGCAAACAATAGCTGTTTTAGGTTCAGGATTAGATATCATATATCCCCCTGTAAATAAAAAATTAGCTCAAGAAATTACAGCTTCAGGTTGTATCATCAGCGAATACAGCCTTAATACTTTACCCTTAAAACATCATTTTCCTTTAAGAAACAGAATTATCAGCGGTTTGTCTTCTGGCACCATTGTCATTGAAGCACCTTTAAAAAGCGGATCGCTGATTACTAGCCGTTTTGCTTTAGATCAAAACCGAGAAGTATTTGCCATCCCTGGTCCCATCAACAGCAATCTTTCCGTAGGTACTAACAAACTCATACAACAAGGGGCTAAATTAATTACCTGTGCTAAAGATGTTTTAGAAGAATTTGGTATTGATTTACCAATAGATATCCAAAACAAAATGGCCGAAATCGAAACCAAACAAGAAAAAGAAATCTTGTCTCTTTTTGATTCTTCAGAAATCATTTCTATTGACAAAATTATTGAAGTGTCTAATCTCAAAGCAGCTGAAGCCATTTCTGTTATTATAGAGTTAGAAAACAAAGGATATATTAAAAATACAGGCAACGGTCAATATATTATAAAAAAATAAATACATGAATCTTATTATTGTAGAATCTCCAGCAAAAGCTAGAACTATCAGTCATTTTTTAGGTAACCAATATAAAGTTCTAGCATCTTACGGCCATGTTAAAGATTTACCTAAATCTCGGTTAGGTATTGATGTAGAAAATAATTTCCAACCAGCTTATATTGTTCCTGTTAAAGCCAGAAAAAATGTTACAGCTTTAAAAAAAGCAGGTTTAAAAGCCAAAGAAATAATTCTAGCTACTGACGAGGACAGAGAAGGAGAATCTATCGCTTTTCATATTCAAAAAATCTTAAACGAAAAAGAACAAAAAACATATCAGAGAATTGTTTTTCATGAGATTACCGAAAATGCGATTTTAGAAGCTTTAAAGAACCCCAGGGAGATAGACATGAATTTAGTTAATGCCCAACAAGCTAGGCGTGTTTTAGACAGATTAGTAGGTTACGAACTTTCCCCTTTTTTATGGAAAAAAGTTTTAAAAGGTTTATCAGCTGGACGCGTACAATCAGCTGCTTTGAAAATTATTGTAGACAGGGAAAAAGAAATCAAAGCTTTTCAAGCTCAAGAATTCTGGGAAATAATCGGTCAATTTCAACCTTTAAACAAAAAAGAAACTTTTGAAGCTAAGTTATTTAAAATTAATGAAAAAAAGTTAGAAAAACTTTCTTTCAATAATCAAGAAGAAGCAGAAGCTGTTAAAGAAGATTTAAAAAATAGTGATAGTCAAATTACTCAAATCACTTATAAAGAAACTAAACGTCATCCCGCTCCCCCATTTATCACTAGTAGTTTGCAACAAACAGCTTGGCAAAAATATAAATATCCTGCTAAAAAAACCATGTTCATTGCCCAGCATCTTTATGAAGGTATATCTTTACCCCAAGGGCCTACAGGGTTAATTACTTACATGCGCACAGATTCTTTTAATCTTTCTGCCGAATCTTTAAATACAGCTAAACAATGGCTATCAAATAATATAGGGAAAGATTACGCTTTAGATGAGCCTAGATATTTTAAAAACAGATCTAAATTAGCTCAAGAAGCTCACGAAGCTATCAGGCCTACCCAGCCTCAACTTTCTCCGGAAAGTATTAAAGAAAGTTTGTCTTCTGAAGAATTTAAAATATATGATCTTATCTGGCGCAGATTCATGGCTTCACAAATGCCAGCGGCTGTTTTAAAAACAATGAGTGTAGAAATTTCTAGCCAAGGTAAAAAAGATTTGTATTTTTTCAATACTTCTGGATCTGAAATAGTTTTTGATGGTTTTTGGAAAATATATCCTAAAGGAGAAACAGAAAATACTTTACCTAATTTAAAAGAAGGAGAAGAATTAAAAATTAAAGAAATCATCCCTAATCAGCATTTTACCCAACCACCTCCGAGATACAATGAAGCTAGTATTATCAAAGCTTTAGAAGAATATGGTATTGGCAGACCTTCCACTTACGCTACCATCATTTCTGTAATCCAAAACAGAAGATATGTTTTAAAAGATGACAACAAATCATTTTGTCCTACAGAAATTGGAATAATAGTCAGCGATTTATTATCACAACATTTTCCTGAAATAGTAGACTATCAATTTACAGCTAATTTAGAAAATGATTTAGACGCCATTGCTAATGGAGACAAAGTTTGGTTTGAAACAGTCCGCCAATTCTATACACCTTTCAAAGAAAAATTAACTCAAAAATATACTGATGTTTCTAAACAAGAACTCGTACTTGATGAAAAAACAGATGAAGTTTGTGAAAAATGCGGACGCCCCATGATAATCAAATACGGACGCTTTGGTAAATTCATGGCTTGCTCTGGATTCCCAGAATGTAAAAATGCAAAACCCTTGAAAAGCAATAATCTAGGTATTAAATGTCCTAAATGCCAAGAAGGAGATATCGTCATGCGAAGATCTAAAAGAGGTAAAATATTCTATGGCTGTTCTCTGTGGCCAAAATGTGATTATATATCTAACTTCAAACCTTTGGGTAGATTCTGTCCGTCATGCGGAGAGATGCTCGTAGAAAAGAAAAAAAATGTAGGTTGTTCCAATAAAAATTGTACATATGAATCCCCTTTGGAAAAAAATTCTGAACAAGATTAAAACATATCTTAACGAAGAGGAGGTTAATTTTGTTAAACAAGCTTACGATTACGCAAAAAACATACACGAAGGTTCTTTAAGAAAATCAAAAGAACCATATTTTAATCACCCCATCAGGGTGACTTTTCTCTTGTCTGAAATACATGCTGATTCAACTACTTTAGCAGCTGGTTTACTCCATGGCGTAGTCAAAGAAACAAAAATTACCTCTTCTGATTTAGGTAAAATGTTTGGATCAGAAGTAGAATTTCTCATTCATGGTATTACTAAAATTTCCCAAGTAGAATATTCTGGCAATTTAAATCAAGCAGAAAATTTCCGTAATCTATTTTTAGCCATGGCTCAAGATTTAAGGGTAGTCATGATTAAATTAGCTGACCAAGTAGACAATCTTAAAACCATTTGGGCTTTAGAAAAAGAAAAACAAAAACCTAACGCTTTAGAAACCTTAGAAATATTTGCTCCCTTAGCCTATCGCTTAGGTTTAACTAAATTAGGATCCATCTTAGAAGATCTAGCTTTTCCCTATGCATACCCCGAAGATTATAGATATGTAGCTCAATTGTCAGGACGCAGACAAAAAGAATTAGAAATATATTTAAAAAATATGTCTCCTGTGATTGAAAAAGTTTTGAAAGAAAATGATATTAAGCCTGTTAAGATAGAATCAAGAGCTAAACATCTTTTTAGCATTTGGCGAAAATTGAAAAAAGAAGATATGGATATTACTAAGATATATGATTTGGTAGCTACCAGAATATTGGTATCTAATTTAGAAGAATGTTACAGCGCATTAGGTATTATTCATCAACTATGGAAGCCTGTACCTGGTCGTTTTAAAGATTATATCGCTAATCCCAAACCAAATGGGTACCAAAGTTTGCATACTACGGTTTTTGGACCAAATGGTCGTATCATGGAAATACAAATCAGAGATGAAAGAATGCATCAAGAAGCAGAATGGGGTATCGCCAGCCATTGGTATTACAATATTAAAAAAGGATCTAAAGGATATAATCAAAAAAAGGACAAAAGCCAATTTGTTTTAGACAAGAAATTCCTTTGGTTAAAACAACTCAAAGATTGGCAAAAAGATATTAAAGATCCCCAAGAATTTTTAGAATTATTAAAAAATGATTTTTTAAAAGATCGCATCTATGTTTTGACACCTCAAGGGGATATTATTGATTTGCCAGAAGGAGCTACACCTGTTGATTTTGCGTACCAAATTCATTCAGATATTGGTAACCAATGTGTAGGAAGTAAAATCAACGGCAAATTAGTACCTTTGGACTTTAATCTTAAATCTGGAGATGTGATAGAAATATTAATTCAAAAAAACAAGAAACCTTCGTATTCCTGGTTAGAATTTGTCAAAATGAAAGAAACAAAAACACAAATTAGAAAAAATATTAAACAGCCTGGTCTTTAATTTTAAGCATCCATTCAATAATCTTGTTCATTTCTTCTTCAGAATAAAATTTGATAGCAATCTCTCCTTCTTTGCCTCTTTTTCTAATATTTACCGGAGTCTGAAAAACATTTTCTAATTTTTCTTTCATTTCCAAATCACCTGCTTCTGAAGAAAAATTAAATTTCTTAGATGCATGACTTATCGTAGTTTCTTCCATCCCCATCATCCTTTTTGATATAATCTCTGCTTCTCTGCCTGAAAGATTTTTTGAAAGAATTTCTCCTAAAAGAGCTAACCGTTTTTGAGGGTTATTGATTAAAAGTAGCGCTCTAGCATGGCCTTCATTGATTTTAGCCTCATCTAGGGCTTTTTGAGCTTCGTAGGGCAATTGTAAAAGACGTAGACTGTTAGCTACCACTTCCCTACTTTTGCCTAATCTTTCAGCTACTTCTTTCTGAGACAAACCAAAATTACTCATGAGTTTAGCAAAAGCTTTAGCTTTAGCAATAATAGATAAATCTTCTCTTTGAATGTTTTCAATTAAAGCTACCTCCAATCTTCTTTGCTCTGTGGAAAAATTTTTAATAACAGCAGGGACTGTCTTAAACCCTAATTTTTTAGAAGCCATTAATCTTCTTTCTCCCGCAATCAATTGGTACTCCACTTGTGAACCATATTCGTTAACGTTTTCTAACCTTTCTACAATCAAAGGTTCTAACACTCCGTATTCTTTAATAGATTCTGCTAATTCATCAATAGATTCTTCTGAAAAATATCTTCTAGGTTGCTGAGGGTTAGGTTTAATCTTTTCTATCTCTATAGAAAAAATATGTTCTAATTTTTCCGGACTATGAGAAATAATTGGTTTTTGATAATTTTCTTGTTTTTCAGGTTCAAGTGGTTGTTCCACTATTTCAGTTTGATTAGTAGCGTTAGGGTTTAAAAGACTATCAACCTTATCGCTAATTTGTTTTTCTAAAGCTTCATCACTTTTATCCATAGATTGATTGTCTGAAACCAAAGGTATATTTTTTTTAGGTATTAAAGATTGAATACCTCCACTCATATTGTTATCCATATATGATAATTTATTTTTAAAATGTTTCTGTTAATGGTTTATCAACTTGCAAAACTACATTTTCCAAAGACAAAACTTCTTGGGTTAACTGACGAAAAGCCAAACCTCCTTCTGAGTTAGGACTATATTCTAAAATAGTTTGAGAAAAACTAGGAGCTTCAGCCAAAGAAACATTACGCGGTATCACAGTATTAAAAACATATCCTGAAAATTTTCTTCTAATTTCTTTGGCTATCAAACGATCTAAACGATTCCTGCGATCATATAGAGTTAAAAGAGCTCCCATAATTTTTAAATCAGTTCCTAAGTTATTACGTATTAAATCTACAGTTTGAACTAATTGGCTTAAACCTTCTAAGGCATAATATTCTGTTTGGATGGGGATGATTACTTGTTCTGCAGCTACCAACCCATTGATAGTTAATAATCCTAAAGAAGGAGGCAAATCGATGATGACATAGTCATAATCGTATTTTTTAGCAGTAAGTGCTTCTTTTAATTTAAACTCTCTATTTAAAACATTTATCAATTCTATCTGTATACCAATTAAATCTTGAGAAGCTGGTAAAATATCTAAATTAGATAATCTAGTTTTTAAAATTAAATCATCGGGTAAAATGTTATAAGCTAATAAATGATATACCGTTTTATTTAAGCTGTTGGGATTTATACCCAAACCAGTGGTACGGTAAAATGTTATAAGCTAATAAATGATATACCGTTTTATTTAAGCTGTTGGGATTTATACCCAAACCAGTGGTACCGTTAGCTTGAGGATCTAAATCAATAAACAAAACTCGCCTGCCCATCTGGCTGAGATAGGCGGAAAGATTGACTGCGGTAGTAGTTTTACCCACTCCCCCTTTTTGATTGCAAACTGCGATAACTTTAGTCATATTTAAATATCTTCTCCATTGATTCTAATAAATTTCTGTGTTATTATCAAATAAATTTCGGGTATGTGGTGGAATTGGTATACGCGTAGCACTCAAAATGCTATGAGCGCAAGCTCATGTGGGTTCGAGTCCCACCATACCCACTTATTCT
>JAPLYJ010000071.1 GCA_026395655.1 Candidatus Parcubacteria bacterium | reverse complement strand
GATGATTTAATAAAATAGTTTTATGAATAAGCAAGAAGCTAAACAACAAATTCAAAAACTCGTTGAGAAATATCAAAGAGTCGTAGAAACTGGAAAGGTAAAATCTTACAACGAGGCACAAACCCGTAATGAATTTATTGAGCCACTTTTTGAATATTTGGGTTGGGACATGAGAAATCTAACGAATGATAATGAAGTAACAACTGAAGAAAATGTTTCTGGGGGTAGAATTGACTTGGCTTTTCGCTTCAATAATATCCCTGTGCTATTTTTAGAAGCTAAAGCAATGAAAGTTATTAATTATAGCTGGAACAAAAGCGTTACATGGGCAATTTTAACAGATTTTGAAAGCATTAAAATTTTCAATGCAGAGATCCCGCCAAAAAGTATTTCACAAAATCTTTTTATAGAAATTAATTGTGAAGATTTTATTAGTAGATTTGACCAGCTTTGGCTTTTATCAAAAGAAAGTTTTGAGCAAAAATTTTTGGACAAAGAAGCCCAAAAATGGGGCAAGTTAACCCAAAGAAAACAAGTCGGTGAAAAACTTTTTGAAGATTTAATGTCTTGGCGTGTTTTGCTCACAAAGGATTTTAAAAAACAAAATAACCTAACGGAAGAAGAATTAGACGAAGGGGTGCAAAGAATTCTTGATCGTCTTATCTTCATTCGTACCGCTGAAGATAGGAAAATAGAGCCAAATGTTTTACTTAACATTTCAAGAGGTGAAAAAACTAACTCATACAAGCAATTAACAAAAGTTTTTCGAGACTTTGATGACGGGTTTAATTCGAAACTTTTTGCGCCTCACTACTGCGAAGAATGGAAAGTAAGTGATAAAACAATCGTAGAAGTTATAAATGGTCTATATGAAACACAAGACGGCTACCGATATGATTTTTCTGTTATTTCTGCTGATGTTTTAGGCGGAATTTATGAGCAGTATTTGGGTCATGTCCAAGGTCGTAAAAGCGAGGAAAAACAGAAATCTAAACGAAAATCACAAGGAATTTATTATACACCAAAATACATTGTTGAATTTATTGTCAAAGAGACTTTGGGTGAGGTTCTAAAAAATACAAAACCAAAAGAAATATCAAAAATCAAAGTTCTTGATCCCGCTTGTGGTTCAGGTTCTTTCTTAATCGCCGCGTACGATAAGATTTTGGAAAATTTAACAAAACAAAATCAGCAAACTTCGCTTTTCGCCAAGTTTGATATTCTAAAAGAAAATATTTTTGGCGTTGATCTTGACGCGCAAGCGATAGAAATTGCCCAATTAAACCTTTTATTAAAAGTTTTGTCTCAAAAAACGAAACTACCAACGCTTCAGCACAATATCAGTTCCGGCAATTCGCTTGTGTCGGGAAACGCTGAAAAACTGGAAAAATATTTTGGTTCTGATTTTCGAGAGCAAAAAGCTTTTAACTTTGAAGATGAATTCAAAGAAGTATTTAAACAAGGTGGCTTCGATGTGATTATCGGAAATCCGCCGTATGTTGACGTTAGAAGGATTGATTCAAAAACTAAAAATTATATTTTTAATCATTTTCCTTCTACAAAAAATAGAACAAACTTATTTGCTGTTTTTATAGAAAAAGGCCTCAATTTGTTAAAGACCGGTGGCAGATTAGGATTTATAGTCCCAAATACAATTCTAACACACTCATCATTTAAAGAATTGAGAAACTTTATTTTATCAAATTTTACAATAGAAATTATAGTAAATTTAGGTGCAAAAGTTTTTAAAGACGCACAAGTTGACACCATAATTTTAATTTTTAAGAAAGATAAATGTGCAAAAAATCACCAAATAAAAATTATGCGGAAAGATAATTTGGGTATTCAAAAAAACTTCACAATTAAGCAATCTGATTTTGATAAAGATCCGGAAAAACGCTTTTCTTTGATTAGCCCTAAATTATTCGAAATTATAACAAAAATAGAGACAGGGAAAAATATGCTTGGCAAATTTTATCATGGCTATAATGGCATAAATCCTGGTAATCAAAGAAATACTGTAGTCACAAAAAATCCAAATCTTTCCGATAAAAAATTCAAAAAAATAATTGATGGAAAAAATATTTCTAGATATTTAATAATTTGGGGCGGAGAGTGGGTTTTTTACGATAGAAAAATTTTAGAGAGACCAAGAGATGAAAAAATATTTCTTGCCAATCCTAAGATTATGCTCCAAAAAATTGGTATAAATTTAGTCGCTAGTTATGATACAGAGCAACTGTATTCCCTAATAAACACTACTATATTGATAGAGAAGACAGAAGGATATAGTTCGTTATTTATTCTAGCAGTTATAAACTCAAAATTATTAAATTTTTATTACAAAAATAAATTTTTGGGGGTTCAAATCAAAACCGAATTTTTAGAAAATCTTCCAATACCGAAAATAAATCAAGCTGAGCAAGAAAAAATCGCCAAGAAAGCACAAATAATGCTTAATCTTCACAAAGAACTCCGGGCAATCTCTGTTAATACCGACAAACATAATTCGCTGAAACAAGAAATTGAAAAATTTGATAACGAAATTGATGAGCAGATTTACAAAATATACAATTTAAGTGAAGAAGAAATTAAAATAATTAAAAAATATGGGAAAAATTGATAAAATTTTTGTTAGCAATAATATAGAAAATTTGATAAACGAAAGTTTTAAAAATTCAGAAAGATTATTTGCAGATGCAAAAATACTTAGGAAGAATCAAAGTTTTTGTTCGTCTTTATTTTTATCAATATCTGCACTTGAAGAGTTGTCTAAATGGCATTTTTTAAAACAAAATAATGTTGATTTGACTAAGTTAGAAAAAATAACCAATCATAATTTTAAAATAGATGAGATCCTCGAAATGTTTAAAGAAACTAATAATAACCCTCTGCTTAAAAAAGAGGGTTCAGCTTGGCTAAAAAACAATAGAATAAAAGAAATGAGAGAAGATGTCTTATATGTAAGGTTAAAAGAACGAGATGGTGATAAAAAATACCCAATTTTTCCAGATGAAAAATACTGGCAAAAGAGGTCTAAAGCAATGATAAAAAGATTTAAAACGATATTTGATTTTTATAAAAAATGAAAAAAGTTTTAGTAAAAATTAATGGATTATTAAGCGGTAAATTAAAATGGGCTATTTTTGGTGGTGTCGCTGTGGCAATTCACGATGGAAACTTATATAGAGATTTTAATGATGTTGATATTGTCATTGAAAATGATAAAAATAAAATTATCAGCTTACTGAATGAATATGAAGTTTGTTTCAAAACAAGAAGGGGGAGAGAAAGGGCTTATCTTACTATAGGTGAAATAAAAATAGAACTATTATTTTTGACGGACGAAAATGAGCTTGATTTAGCAGACGGCAAATTCAAATTTCATAATATTGAAAGAATAAAATTTAACAATTTAGAACTACCTGTTATTGACTTACAATCTCTCTATTGCGCTAAATTGAGACATAAACAATTTTTGGAAAAAGAAAATGTGGAAGAGCATAAAGATAAACTTAAAAACACAAATATAGATTTAAATATTTTGGAAAGGTTGATAAATACTAAACGACACGCCAACTTCACTAACATAAAAATTTAGAAAAGAAGTAACAAAAACAATTGCGACCAACTTTTAAACAATTCTTGATCTATATCTTTTCATTAAAAGAGAATTTGAGATAACGCTAACTGATGAAAGAGCCATGGCAGCAGCAGCAATTGTTGGATTTAAAAGCCAGCCAGTAAAAGGATATAAAATACCAGCAGCGATGGGAATACCTATAATATTATAAAAAAAAAAAAAAAAAAGGTTTTGTTTAATTTTATTTAAAGTATATTTGCTTAAATCAATCGCTGTAATTACATCTCTTAAATCATCTTTGATTAAAATTATCTCCCCTGTTTCCATGGCTACATCTGTACCAGAACCCAAGGCGATGCCTAAATCAGATTGAGCTAGAGCTGGAGCGTCATTAATACCATCGCCTACCATAGCTACAATATTCCCCTCACTCTGTAATTTCTTAATTTCAGCTGATTTTTCTTGAGGTAAAACCTCAGCTAAAACCCTATCTATGCCAACCTGCAAAGCAATAGCTTGACCAACCCTTTTATTATCTCCCGTGATCATTACTACCTTTTTCCCCATTTTATGAAGTATTCTAACAGCTTCTTTGGAATAATCTTTTAAGGTATCAGCTACCGCTATAAGGCCTATAATTTCTTTATCTTGAGCTAAAATCATGACTGTTTTACCCTGATCTTCTAAAACAATCATTTTTTCTTCTATCAAATTAGGATTAATTTGATTATCAATCATTAACTTTCTTGTTCCGAAAAGTATTTTTTTGTTTTCCCAACCAGCTATAACGCCATGACCAGGTATGGCTTGAAAGTTTTTTACCTCTGATAAATTAATATTTTCTTCTTTTGCTTTATTGACTATCGCTTGAGCTAGGGGATGTTCCGAATTTTTTTCTATTGACGCAGCAATTTGTAAAATAGAATTTTTATCAATTTCATCTTCAATTTGAACAATATCAGTAACACTTGGTTCCCCGCGAGTTAATGTGCCTGTTTTATCAAAAATAACAATGTTTACATTTTTAGCAATCTCTAAAGCTTTGCCACTTTTAATTAAAATACCATTTTTAGCTGCTAAACCCGTACCCATCATTACCGCGGTGGGTGTAGCTAAACCTAAAACACAAGGGCAGGCGATAATCAAAACAGTGACAAAAACTGTTAAAGCAAAAACAAGAGATTGACCTAATAAAAACCAAGTAGCAAAAGATAAGATAGCAATAACGATTACAGATGGAACAAAATAAAAAGAAACCTTGTCAGCTAAAAGCTGGATAGGTGCTTTTGAACCCATAGCTTGTTCCACTATCTTGATAATCTGGGCCAACATCGTATCTTTACCAACTCGAACAACTTTAAATTTCAAAACACCAGTTTGATTAATGGTAGCACCAATGACTTCATCGCCTTCTTTCTTTTCTACAGGAATACTTTCTCCGGTAATCATTTTTTCATCAACGGCGGAATAACCATCAATAACAATACCGTCTACTGGGATTTTTTCACCAGGTTTCACTAAAATGATATCACCTACTTTTACCTCAGAAATAGGAATTTTAATTTCTTCGTTATCTCTTATAACCGTAGCTTCTTTAGGCTGAAGCCCAATTAATTTCTTAATGGCCTCGCTTGTTTTGCCCTTAGTGATTGCTTCTAGATATTTGCCCAAAGAGATAAAAACTAAAATTAAAGCTGCGCTTTCATAATAAAGATAGACTTCTATTGTTATTCCCGAAAACATCAAAATAGAAATGGCTAAACTATAAAAATAGGCTACAGCTGTACTGATAAAAATAAGAGAATCCATGTTAGGTTTTAATCGCAGCAAATTTTTAAAGCCAGAAATCCAGATGTTAAAACAAGACACGATAACAACTGTTGTCAGAACAAATTGGATGATAATCCCATAATTTTCAAAAATTTCAGGAATTGACAATTCTAACATCTCACTTATTGCCATATACAGAATAGGCAAACTAAACAATAATGCTAAAATAAACCGTTTTTTTAATTTATTAATTTCTTGTGCTTTCACTTCTTTATGATGGTCATGCGTTCCTTTTTCATCAGTTTCTGTTGTTATTTTATAGCCTAAGTTTTCAACTATTTTTAAAATTTTATCCATACTTATTTTTATGGGATCAAATTCTAAATAGAGTTTTTCTGAAACAAAATTAACAATGGCAGATTTAACTCCCTCTTCTTTTTTAAGGGCATTTTCAATATTGGCCACGCAAGAAGCACAATGCATGCCTGAAACTTTCAAAATAGTTTTTTTCATTAATTATTTTTTAATTGGTAATTTAATGTGATTATGGCATTCACAATCATCCATACCGCAGCAATGGTCACATTTAGCATCACCATGGCAGAATATTTCTTGTTTGTTATCCTCTTCTTGATAATCAACGCGGCAATCTACGCCTTTAATTTTTAAATTAGGCGTTGTTTCTTTTTTTATGTTAATCATATTATTAATTTTATTTAATTATTTAAAGAATTATTTTGAGACGATATACCACCTCCATCTACAACTTCTATAATCCCAGAAATCATTCCCATCCAACAAGTAAATTTGTATTTACCTATTTTGTCTGGAGTAAATTCTTTAATACTGGTTTGGCCTAAAGTCAAAGGAATATTTCCTTCAAATAAGCTTTTTGAAATAATAGCGTTAGTACAGCCACTAGTTCCTTTATCAGTAATTTCCCATCTTACCGGTACACCCACTCTTACTTTTAAATAGTTTGGTGAATAACCACTAGAAGAAGCGTCCATTTTTAAGATTTGCTTGCCATTAATAATGGGAGGCAATCCTTCTTCGTTTGAAACCGAATTGTCTTTTACAATATTGGGAGATTGATTAGAATTAATCTTTAAATCACTTAAACTAGAAGCCCCTAAGACATTTAATTGAAAATTAATGTTATAGAGAGCAAAGAATAAAACTAAAATTCCAGCAACTTTCAGAAATCTTCCAAATAAATGAGGTTTTTGGGAAAATTTAACACTGGATAAGCCAATAATTGAAAGCATGGGTAAAGTTCCTAAGGCGAACAAAAACATGATTAAGGCTCCCTGAATAGCACTACCAGATATTAAAGCCAGCCCTTGAGCTGTTATGGTAAACCCACAAGGCAGAAAAAAAGTAAAAGCGCCCATTATAAAGGGCATATAACGACCCTTAAAATTAGATTCATTAGCGATAAATCTTATAATGAATTTTGGCAGCGTAAATTGAAACTTTCTAAATGCTTTTAAGCCAAACATCTGAAAAGCTAAAAAAATCATCATGACAGAAACAGCTATAACTAGAATTGGTCCAAATTTTAAAGAAAAATTTAATTTACTGCCAATCGCCCCTAATACCATCCCAAAAACAGTATAAGAAATAAGTCTACCAACATTAAAAATCAAATGAGGTTGAATTTTCTTCCAAGTAGAATCTGTATCTGAATATAATTGCATCCATTGTTTTGACATGGAAAGTATTATCCCTCCCACTAAGGCTGCACAGCTAGAAATACCAGCTATCAAACCAAAGACAAAGAACATCGGTAAAGATGATTTTGAGCTAACATTTATCAACCCCGACAATCCTAATTTATTCAATCCGATAAAACCGATAATAATCAATAACCCTATAACAAGAGTAATAAATAATTCTTTTGGTTTAAAATTGTTTATTACTTTTTTAGGTTGATCAGAAAAAGTATATCCTTCTCTTTTAAAAATTTCATTTAATTCATCGATGCTTGGTTTTTCACCTTCGTAATTAATTAATGCCTCACCTTTACTCGCAGAAACCTCAACTGATTTTATATTATCCGATTCTAATAATCTTTTTTCAATCAAAACTTCACAAGAAGCGCAATGAGTCCCTCCAACATGATAAACATGCTGTTTAATTCTTTTATCCATGTAATTTAATTATTTATTGAACAACTTGGTAACCTTTAGAATCTCTTGAATCATTTCCTGTTTCTTTTTCTCGTTCTTTACTTCCATAGCTGTCTTAAAACAGGTATTAAAATGATTTTCCATCAGCATTTGATGCGCTGACTTTAAAAGCCCTATTGTTGCTAAATTCTGCTGCATGATATTAATACAATATTCATTGCCCTCTACCATTTTAATGATTTTGGATATCAAACTTTGGGCTTTCTTAAAGTTAATGAGCGTTTTTTCCTTTGAAATAGTCATATTTTTTAATTATTGGTTAATTACTTTATTTATACCCCTACCATAGGTATAGGTACATTGTAGTCATTAGAAAATATTTGTCAATAGCCCTTGTTTTTAATTTATAATCTCCTACTAATCTCCCAACTTTCATGCAAAACTTAAAAAGATAAAAAAATATCAAGTTTGAATTTAGTCTTCAAAAATGTTAAAAATAAAAACATATGATTACTCTATCAACAGCTTCGTTATATCCCTATGGCCTAGAAAGAATATTCTCATTAGCTAAAGAGGCGGGGTTTAAAGGATTGGAATTAATGCTCAGATCTAAAACTGACAATGCCTATTATGACACTTGGGATATTCCTTATGTGAAACATCTATCTAACAAATATAAATTATTAATACGTTCCATTCATGTTCCCTTTGAATTTGAAAATAATCCCTACGATTTTGATAAGATTGTAAATTTAGCTAACGCTCATAATGTTAAAAATGTCATTGTCCATATTCCCCGCTTAAATCAATTAGACTATATAAAATGGTATAAAAAAGACGTAAATAAATTTACAAACGACCAAACGACCATACTTTTTGAAAATGTTCATTACAAGAGAACCTTAGCAGGCCCTGTTGTCTCTTACAATCAACTTAATAAAATCCCAAATATTTGTTTTGACATAGCACACGCAGATAGATCGGGAGTTGATACTATTAATATTGTCCAAAAATTAAATAATATTAAACAATTCCACGTTTCCTTATGGAACGGGGAAGAAGATCATTTAGGTATAACAACTAAAAAAGACTTCTTTAAAAAAGTGTTATCTTTTCATAAGAATGTTGATTATTGTTTAGAGCTGTGCCCCAAAGCTTTTAATGATGTATATAATGAAAAAGAAGTAATAAAAGTATTACAAGAAAATTTAAATTTATTAAAAAAAATTGTTTAATTAACCAAATTATCAAAATTTGACAGATTAATGTTTTTATGTCAATTTAATAAAAGTTCTTAAGACATATTAAAAGAGGAGGCAAAGAGGTGGAAAATATTCTCGAGAATCTCGAAAAAATTTCCCGGTTTAGGGGGAAAGCTAAGTACTATGCAGACATGGCCGAAAAATATGAGGGTGCTGTAGTTAAATTATTAGAAAAAGGAGTATCCACAGGAGACCCTATCCGAGATCTAGTTTTCTTGGAGGCCAACTCTTTTAATAAACACCTAGAGGCTTTTTATAGGGGAATTGAATTACGCCTCTATAACCAGATTGGTTCACACATAGTTCTTTTGATCAAACAAGAGATTATGTATGAAAAACGCTTCGAGATCAAAGAATTATTTTATCTCGGAGTCCTTACAGGAGAGACTCTCTTGATAGATGTTGGGAAAAAAGAATGTTGTTTCCCTACAAATAATTGTATCGTATGCGAAAATTGTGAAATTTCTAGCATACGAACATACAAGAATCCTCTGCCTTTATCTTGGTGGTGGCGTCATTTTAATCAGAGGCTTCTCTCCACTCCCGGATTTAAAATATCCATCAAAATCGGAAAGAAAGAGGTAGGAAGCTGGCTCGGTAAAGAACCAGATAACAAGCACTTCCTCGCCTTGACTGAAATGCGAGGATCTCTAAAATAAACATACAGCGCACTCGAATATCGAGTGCGCTTTCTTATATCATGTAAAGGTTCAGATACATATGTTACACTTGTTAAGTTTGTAAGACAATGAAATCTTTAGTGGGAAGAAGCTGAGTTTTCAGCTTCAAAGAATATTCTGCTGGCGTAAGCTGTCCCAATGCTTGATGTGGCCGTATGTTAT
>JAPLYJ010000070.1 GCA_026395655.1 Candidatus Parcubacteria bacterium | reverse complement strand
GGATATTCAGTATGAATAGGAATCAACATTTTAGGTTTGATATTTTCTAAAACTTCTTTTAATTCTATACCGCTAATATGACCAGAAACATGCGCTCTGTCAAAACCAATCTCTTCTTCATTGGTTTTTTCATTTTTAATAGATTCTAAACCTTGCATATTAAAATGTTTTAACCAATTGATAAAACGCTGTTCTGATATCTCCATTTCTTCGTTATGAGGTTCAGTGATAGCTCTAACATATAAACTATTTTCATCCACGCCCCAATCAATCAATTCTTGGATCTGATAAAAATTCAAAGCTACCATGTATTTATCAGGATCATTTTTAATATCTTCTGATTTGCAAAAAGAATTATTATTTAACAATTCTTTTTCCCATTTTTGTAAAACTATTTTTTGTTTAGCATACAATCTTACATTTTTAAAATCAGAAACTGGTAAACCTTCACTTTTTAAAACAGATAAATAGTTAAAATAATTATAGGGCATAGCAAAAAAACGATGGGTATTTATGGCTACCCTATTTAAAGTATTAAATCGTACCATATCAGCCATGGAATAATCTACTACGGCTAATCCTTTAATATTTTTAACTTTTTTAAATGTTTTGTCATATACTTCTGATTCCACAGGAGCGCTAGAAGCTGAGATACGCGTACCCTCGCACAAAAAAACATCTACACCTTGTTTGCTAATTTCTTTGTACATTTTTTTCTTTTTTTCTTCAGGTACTTCTGACAAACGAAAATCTCCAGAATACAATAAATTAATATTTTTAGTTTTAATTAAAAACATGGCTGATCCAGGTATAGAATGATCGAAACAATATGGCGTTACTTCCCAAGATCCCAAAGAAAAAGTTTGGTTGTCTAGCACGGGGATAAAATTTCTTTTACTTTTTTTACG
Organism: Candidatus Parcubacteria bacterium; assembly: GCA_026395655.1. Classification (GTDB taxonomy): domain Bacteria; phylum Patescibacteriota; class Minisyncoccia; order UBA6257; family JAPLYJ01; genus JAPLYJ01. Next base: position 2,598 of record JAPLYJ010000070.1, on the reverse strand, counting down.
GAATTTAACATCTGGGTTAGATCTGTCAGCTACCTCTACTATCTCATTTTCTAAGTTTTTAGGTCTGGAAATATGCAAAGCTCTTAAAACTGGTAAAGTTTGGCTAGTGGTATAGACAGGTATTTTTGGATCTAAAAAAGAAAGATATCCAGCATGATCCATGTGTCCATGAGAAAGCAAGACTGCATCTATAGAATTTTTGTTAGAAATCTTAATTTCTGATTCATTTGAAATTTTAAGCAAATCAGAACGATAGATACCATCTAATTTAGGCGTTAACCCTAATTCAAAATAATCTTTTAAACCATGTACAGACCTGATCTTGTTGCCCCCTATTTCATCAATTCCCCCATAAAAAGTAATTTTCATATTAATGAGATTGAATTTCAAAAGGTATGCGCCAAGCTTTAAACATGATTACCAAATCAAACCAAAAATTACGATGTTTTAAATAATATAAATCGTATTCTAATTTAAAAACATCGTCTTCTAAAGAAGCTGAATATCTATGATTAATTTGTGCCCAACCTACCACGCCAGGCTTAATTAAATGACGAAGCTTATAATATGGGATTTTGATATTAAAATCCCTAGCTAACTTTTCTTCTACTGGTCTGGGACCTACAAAAGAAATATCACCTAACAAGATATTAAGAGATTGAGGTAACTCATCTAAGTGCAATTTTCTTAATATCTTCCCTATCTTAGTCACTCTTTCATCTTTATTCAAAGTCCAAGCTGGGCCTAATTGATCCGCATTTTTAACCATGGTTCTAAACTTATATATCTTAAATAAACGCATGTTTCTGCCTAATCTTAAGGAGCGATATATGATGGGTCCAGAAGAATCTACTTTAATTAATATGCTTATCAATAACCATAAAGGAGATGTTAGGATTATTAAAAAAATAGATCCGCAGATATCAAAGATTCTTTTACCCCATTCGTAAGATTTTTTTTGTTCGCTTTTTAAATTATCTAAAAACCAATGATCGTTTATCAATCTTAAAGGTACCTTATAAAAAATATCTTGGTAAAAATCCTTTAAAAGGATTAATACTGCTTTTGACTCTGAAGCTTTTAATAAAATCTCATCCCAATTTTTGTTCTTAAAAGTATCTGATATTACATATATATCTGCTTTACCCTGTTTTTCATCAATAGAAAAATCATCAGATTCTGAAACTATTTGATATCCTAAAAATTTATTTTTAATTAAATAATTTTTCAATTCTGATGTTTCTGGTTCTTGCCCTATTAAAGTCACCTTAACAACTGAAATACGCCCTAAAACAAGGTTAAATAATGTTCTCCAAGCTTCTGGCATTAAATAGAACAGAAAAGTTGCTAAAATAGCATTAATTACAGTAGCCCAAAAAATTAATTTAATAAAACGAGAGAAAGGTCTAAAATATTCTGTCTCATACAAATGATTGAAGCTGAAAGATAATAACCAAAAAACAAAAAGACAGCTAAAAGGTATCAATCCTAAAGAAAAAATCTTTGGGTCAAAATAAAATCCTAATCTAAAAAATATAGCTAAATAAAAAGATATGTAAAAAATACTTACATCCCCTAAAACCATGATTAATTTTTTCACATTTTTTTGCCAATTCATATCTATTTTGAATTAATTTTTTCTTTAAGATCAGAAATTCTTTTTTGCAGTTCTAAATTGTTAGTATTAGTTTCTAAGACTTTTTCTAAATATTTCAAGGCATCTTCATTTTGACCATTAGCTTCAAACATATCAGCTGAATCTATTAAAGGAACACCTATAACAAAATGATAACCTGAGTCCAAGCTTTTTTTGATTTTTTCCAAGCCTGCTACCTTGTCTCCTGATAAATACAAAGCTTTTCCTAAAAACCAATATCCTTCTCCTAAATACGGCATTTCTTCAATAGTTTTCTGGCTAAAATCAATTAATTCTTCATATGATTTATAAATCTAGGAGCTAACTCTAACATTTTTAAATCAGCTTTTTTTACTTCTTCAAATATCTCAGGCGATTTGGAATAATCATCAAGGGCTAAAAGATCATTTTTAGCTACATATAATCTTAAACGATATGGTCTTCTTTCCATTAATGCTTCCATCTCACTCCAATACAGACCAAAGAAATTTTTAGATTGTGTGGGAGACATCTTATATACTTTTTCTTTGAAAGAATATGTTAAAGCGATGACAGCTTCTTCGGCAATGAAAGTATTGTCATCAAATATTCTTTCAGAAAGTCGATAGGCTGCATTATAATTTTCTGATTGAAGATTCAATATGGCTGCTCTTGCAAAACAGCTAGCTAAATATGGTCTAACATCACCATAATAAATAAAAAGAGCTGTAACAACCATAGCATATAAAAGCAAACCCTTGATTATTTTTTCTTTGTAACCGCTTAACACTTGAAAAGAACTTATTGTTTTTTCTTTGTTTAATTCTAAGCTAGCTAAAAAAGCTAAAATTAAATAAAAAATTATATAGCTATCATGGATATCAAAAAGAAAAGTATTTTGAACAAGATATGCTAAAAGTCCTGAAGCTAGAATAGCTGCAGCTAAAAATGATATTTTATTTTCTCTAAAATATGATTTTAAT
>JAPLYJ010000034.1 GCA_026395655.1 Candidatus Parcubacteria bacterium | reverse complement strand
ATCAAAACCATATTCTAAAATCATCTGGCTCCCTATCAAACTATGTTTTTCAGGATTGTTTTTAGTTTGTTCATAATCAATATCGTGAAGCAATCCAGACAAACCCCATTTTTCTCTGTCCTCTTGAAAATGATCAGCTAATGCTATCATAGCCGCCTCACAAGCTAAAGAATGTTTAACGAGATTAATCTCATTAAGATTTTCTTTTAAAAACAACAAAGCTTCTTCTCTTTTAATCATTTAATTTTCTTCTAACTTTTGGAACATATCTTTGGTTGCCCCACATTGTGGACAAACCCAAGTATCAGGCAAGTCTTCGAAACGCTTACCTTCCTTGGCCTCATCAAAGATGTAGCCACAGATAGTACATTGCCACTTCATATGTTTAAATTTTTTTAATTATTTAGATTCCGACCTTAAATCTATATACATTGTAAAACAAAAAAACAAAAAAATACAGCGAAAATATTAAGCATATTTTTTTACCAAAGCAACAAAAGCTAACCCTCTTTCAAATTCATTATTAAACATACCAAAACTAGCTGATGAGGGGGATAAAAGTACCACATCCCCTTTTTTAGATAAGCCTATAGCCATCTTTACTGCTTCAGACATACTATCTGCTTCTACCAACAATTTACTCATATTCTTTAATTTTTCTTTTATCAAATACGATGCATCATAATCAGGATGATTTAAAAGAATTATTTTTTTAATTTTATGTGATTTAATAATCATTTTTATCAAATTTCTAAAATCAAGTTTTTTATCTTTTCCTCCTAGAATAAGTATAATAGGTTGTTTTAAATAAGATAAAGCTGCTTCTGTAGCTTGAGGCATGGTAGCAGCTGAATCATTAATATATTTTACCCCATCTTTTTCAAAAAAAAGATCAAAACGATGTTTGGGATTTCTAAATGTTTTTAAAACTTTAACCATACTAGTTAAAGATAAATGGCAAGACAAACCTATCCCTATTGCTGCTAAAATATTGTTTTTCTGATGTTCTCCTAAAAGCGATGTTTGTCTTAAATCAAAAATTTTAATACATCTATTCTTTTCACGATAAAAAACAATATTATTTTTAACAAAAACTAAATTTCCTATTTTCGGTCCCTGATTTAATGCTGAAAACCAGATAATCTTAGAATGCGTTTTTCTAACAGTTTTTTTAGATAAGGGATCATCGTAATTAGCAATCAGAAAATCTTTTTTTGTCTGATTTTTAAAAATTAGAGATTTTACCAAACTGTAATGGTATAAATTACCGTATCTATCTAAATGATCTGGCCAAATATTGGTAATAACAGCTTTTTGGGGTCTAAAAAATTTATCTTTAAAACTTTCTAATTGCTGAGCAGAAATTTCTAAAACCACCGTCGTATCTTTTTTAATTTTAGGTAAAACATTAAAAGCAGAAATACCTAGATTACCAGCTAACACAGCTTTTTTGTTGTCGGCTTTTAAAAACTCATAGATCAAATGAGTGGTAGTAGTTTTGCCTTTAGTCCCTGTCACAGCTATCAAAGGTTGATTAATATCTAAAAGCTGATAAAACAAGCTGATTTCTGTTTCAATAGAAACATGAAATTGACGAGCAATTTTTAAATAAAAATTATCGTCTCTTACTGCGGGGTTTTTGATAATCAAATCAGCATTTTTAAAATCTTCTTCTCTGTGTTTACCTAAAACATATTTAACTTTCAATCCTTTTAATTTTTTTAAAGATGGTACTAATTGTTTTTGATTTTTCAGATCAGTAGCTAAAACTTTAGCCCCTGATTTTATTAAAAATTTAATGACGCCTACGCCTCCGTCATTTAACCCAATCCCCATTACGGTTACCTTTTTATTTTTTAATTTCAAATCCATAAAAATTTTAGACCCTTTTAATATCTCCTATATATGATATCATTTTTAATATGACAAAAACAACGATTCAAAAATACTTGCTTACCTGCGCCTGTCTTTTTTTAGCTGTTTTGATAACCAGCTCTCACCTTAACAACCAATTGATTTCTTCATATCAAAAATTGGAATCCTCTGAAATTCTAGACCGCCATGATGAAAGAATCGCACTTTTACCTAACAGCCAAGGATATTACAGCACATTTTTGAAAGAACCTCCTAATAATTTTAAAAAATGGCTTTTAAACAAAGAAGATAGGTTCTTCTATTTCCATCTAGGTATTAATCCCATTAGTATTTTCAAAAATCTTCTTAGCAATTTAGGTTTTAATAATCGTCAAGCTTCTAGCACCATTTCCCAACAATTAGCCAAAACGCTTCTCCATCAGGAAAATAAAAGAACAATACAAAACAAAATCAAAGAAATATTGTATGCTTTTAATTTAGAATTGTATCATAGCAAAGATGAGATTTTAACCATGTACGTTAATACCATATACTTTGGTAACCAAATTCAAGGATTAAAAGAAGCTAGCCAATATTATTTTAATGTTGACCCAAATTGGCTTTCTAATAATCAAATTTTTAAATTATTAGCTACCATTAATAGCCCCACGAATCGCAACCCTTTAACTTTTTCTAATACGTCTTGGGCTACTTATTGGTCAAAAAAAGCTAATCAACCCTGGCTTACAGACGAAGAAGAAATTACTGATATCAGAATAAACACCCAAAAATACATTAAAACAGATAGCTCATATTTTGAATTAAGCTCACATATTAAACCAACAAATAATATTTTAAAATTAACTGCTGACAAACAATTAACAACTGATTTAAGAAAAATACTATCTGATAATTTAGCTAACCTGCAATTAAAAAACGCTCACAATGGAGCTATCGTAGTTATCAAATTACCGGAAAATGAAATCTTATCAATAATAGGTAGCCCCAATGTTGATTCAGGAATTTTCGGCAGACAAATAGACATGAGTTTAAAACCCAGGGCCATAGGATCAACTATTAAACCTTTTATTTACCTCAAAGCTTTTGAAAAAGGAGCTAGACCATATACTCTCATTGATGACAAAGAATCACGATATATCACTAACTCTGATTTTTCTTTTTACCCCCAAAATTACGATTACAAATTCAGGGGACCTGTTTCCATGCATTACGCCCTTTCCAACAGCTTAAACATCCCAGCTGCCAGAACTTTAGAATATGTAGGTGTAAATAATTTTTCAAAATTTCTAAAAGAAAATCTAGGTTTTATACCTTTTCAGGATATAGAAAATTACCAATTAAGTATGGCTCTAGGAGGTTTAGAAATGAGTCTCTATGATTTATCCGGATATTTTACTATCTTTCCTAAAAACGGAATCTGGCAACAACCTATTTTAAATACAAATACTATTTTTCCAAAAAAAAGCGTAGCTTCTCCTTCATACATTCAATTGGTAAATAAAATATTAAGCGACCGTCAAATGGCCATGGATCAATTTAGCAGAAAAAGCGAGCTGAATTTAAACGGAGTAGATTATAGCTTAAAAACAGGAACTTCTATTGATTATCGTGATAGCTGGGTAATAGGATATACGCCTGATGTTTTAGTAGGCGTCTGGGTAGGTAATGCTGATAATACATCTATGGATGAGGTTTCCGGACAAACAGGCGCAGGTAAAATTTGGTTTGAAGCCATGAATTATCTTTTAAATACCTCTTACAATCAAAAAAACAAATTTGATTTTAATTTTTTAATTCCTTT
>JAPLYJ010000021.1 GCA_026395655.1 Candidatus Parcubacteria bacterium | reverse complement strand
TAGTAGGTGTAATCTGTGTCTTTATCTTTTGGTTGATAGCGATATTTAACGGATTAGTTAAACGCTCCAATCAGGTTAGTGAAGCTTGGGCTGACATTGATGTTCAGCTTAAGAGAAGATATGATTTGATTCCTAATTTAGTAGAATCTGTAAAAGGATATGCCACACATGAAAAAGAACTTTTTGAAAAAGTCACTGTAGCTCGCAATCAAGCTATGGGAGCTAAGAATGCTCAAGAAAAAGCTGCTGCAGAAAATGCTTTAACAGATACTTTAAAAAGTCTTTTTGCTGTAGCCGAAGCTTACCCTGATTTAAAAGCTAATCAGAATTTTTTGGAATTGCAAAGAGAGTTAACTGATACAGAAGACAAGATTCAGGCTAGCAGAAGATTCTATAACGGTAATGTTCGAGATTACAATATTGCCATTGAATTATTCCCAGCTCGTTTCTTTGTAGGTTTGTTAGGTTTTAAGAAAAAAGATTTATTTGAGATTACTGATTTAAAAGAAAAAGAACCTGTTAAAGTAAGTTTTTAATTTAAAAAGGTTTGAGGCGACGGCCATATTGATATGACTTTATACTCACAATCAGCTTTAAATATCCGCCGCACCTGGCTTTTACTTTTTGTTTTTTTGTTAGTAATTATTGCTTTGGGTTGGTTTTTAAGCTGGTATTTTAATAAACCCAATCTTTTAATTTTTGCTGTTGTTTTTAGCTTTATTTGGAGTTTTTTCAGCTATTGGCAATCTGACAAGATTATTTTAGCCATTTCTAAGGCTCGAGAAATCAAAAAACAAGATGCTCCTGAATTATATAGATTAGTAGAAAATCTTTGTATTACAGCTGGTTTACCTTTGCCTAAGATATATATCATGGATGAACCTTCGCCCAATGCTTTTGCTACAGGCAGAGATCCTAAACATGCTGTTATCTGTGTTACTAGTGGTTTGTTAGCAACATTAGAAAAATCAGAATTAGAAGGTGTCATTGCTCACGAATTGTGTCATATTGGTAATCGTGATATCCTTATTGCTAGTTTAGTGGTAGTGTTAGTAGGTATAGTCAGTATTGTTTCAGATTGGTTAATACGTAGCATGATATTTTCAGGGGGAGACAGGGATCGAGAAAACAGCAATCCTTTGGGTATAATTATCATGATATTAGTGTTAATTATTTCTCCTGTTGTAGCTCTTTTAATTCAATTGGCTGTTTCGCGCAAAAGAGAATTTTTAGCAGATTCTTCTGGGGCGCTGTTAACTAGATATCCAGAAGGCTTAGCTAAGGCTTTAGAAAAAATCTCACAAGACAAAAGACCTATTAAGTCTATGTCTAATACCACTAGAAGTTTGTATTTTTCTGATCCTGTTAAAAAAAATAAAGAATCATGGTTTGCAAAGCTATGGCTCACTCATCCGCCTACCTCTGAAAGAATTAAGTTGTTAAGAGAAATGTCTATTTAAAAATATATTAAATTAAAAAAATTAGAATATGACTAGTAATATGTTTTCTTCTTTTTACAAAGATATTGGTATTGATCTAGGTACTACAAAAACTATCATCTATACCAAAGGTAGGGGTATTGTTATTAACGAACCTTCAGTGGTAGCGATTAATAATAAAACAGATCAGATCTTAGCTGTAGGTACTGAAGCTAGAGATATGTTGGGTAAAACTCCAGAGCATATTACAGCTGTTAAACCCATTGTTAATGGTGTTATCTCTGACTTTGAAGTAACAGAAAAAATGTTACGATATTTTTTTGATAAGCTTAATGAAAAATTCAGCGCAGCTTCTTTGTTTAATTGGCCCAGGGTGGTAGTAGGTATTCCTTTTGGTGGTACAGAAGTGGAAAAAAGAGCCGTTGAAGATGTTATTCACAATGCTGGGGCTAGGAAGGTATATTTGGTGGAAAACCCCGTAGCTGTAGCTATAGGGGCTAGATTGCCTATAAACGAGCCTACAGGGCACTTAGTAGTAGATATCGGTGGTGGAACCACAGAAGTAGCCATTGTGTCTTTAAATGGCATTGTAGTGGCTAAAAGCTTAAGGGTAGCTGGTAACAAATTAAACGATGATATTATTTATTATATCCGTGATGAATTTAAATTAGCTATTGGTGAACAAACAGCTGAACAATTAAAAATTAATTTAGGTTCTGCTAGAGATATGGCTGGGCATCAGGAAATGGTAGTACGCGGCAGGGATTTAAGTAGAGGATTACCTAAAGAAATTAAGGTGGATGAATCGGAGATAAGGGAGGCTATCAGCACTTCGGTACGAGCTATCGTAGAAACTATTAAAGGAGTTATTGAAATTACACCTCCAGAATTAGTTTCTGATATTATGTCTGGTAGTATTTTGCTTTCAGGAGGTACTAGTCTTTTACGTGGTTTAGACAAACTTATCCAAGACGAGACAGGTATTCCAGTCAAAATTATTGAAGACCCCTTAACAGCTGTAGCTAGAGGTACTGGTATTATTTTAGAAAATTTCAATGCTTACAAACTTTTATTAGTTGACCTTAAAAGAGAACAACCTCCTGTTTAAAATTTAAAAATCATGTGGCATTTTAAAAAAAATATATTTATATATCTTATTGCCACCTTAATTTTTATTTTATTGGTTTTTTTTGTTTTACGTCTTAGAGACCAAGCTGCTAACACTGTTTTAAAAAGCGTAGAAACTGGTACTAGTTTTTCTAAGCCAGTTTTTTTTAACATTGGTAAATATTTTAATAATATTTTTTCAGCTAACTATCTTTCCAAACGCAATCAATTTTTAGAAGGAGAAACGAACAAATTAAAAAGTTTGTTAATAGCTAGTGATAGTTTGCAAAAAGAAAATGAATCATTAAAAGCTGCTTTAAAAATATCGTTAGAAGATGATTTGGTTTTAGAATCAGCTCAGGTAGTATTTTCTAACACTGGTGGCTTGCAAAATACCATTGTTATCAATAAGGGTTCTCAAAACGGTTTGAAAGAAGGTATGAATGTTATTCTGGCTGACAAAATTTTAGTGGGACGTCTTATCAAAGTTTTACCTAATTATTCACAATTAGAAACGATATATGGTCCAGGAGTGAGCCTGGGGGCAGAAATTTTAGGTTCTAAGGTTTTAGGGTTAGCGGAGAGAAACAATCAAGGTTTTTTTTATTTTAAACTTTATCCTGCTGATGCTATCATGAAAACAGGTGATGTTTTAATTACTTCAGTAGAAAACAATATATTTTACAAGGGTTTGATTATTGGTGAGATATTAGATCAAAAACAGAACGAACAAGGTAAAAGATCTATCAAAGAAGCTTTTAAGATTTCTGACCTGGATCAGGTTTTAATTATTAAAAATGAAGTTTTTTAATATATGATTTCTTTTAAAAAAATAATTATCTTTTTTGTTTTATTCTGGCTATCATTGGCTTTAGATTTATATTTCCCGTTTCCAGCTAATATCCATGTTTCTTTTTTAATGATTTATGGTATATTTTTCTTTTTTAACTATGGTTTAAAAAATGCATTAATTGTTAGCTTTGTAGCCGGATTGATCTTAGATGCTTTGAATTTCTTTGCTGTTTTTAATCAATGTTTAATTTTACCTGTTAGCATTTTAGCAATATATTTTTTAAGTCGTGTTTTAAACAGTGATAACTCAGGTTCTAAGTTAATCTTAGGTATAGCAACTTTGTTTATTTTTGAGTTATTAAAATGTTTGAATTTTTTAATTTTAAAACAGCATTTTTCTGCGATTTTCTTGCTTTATAATTTTTTAATTAATATTATAATTTTTTCTTTTATAATTTATTTGATTGATAGAATAAAAAAACATGCCTTACACCATTAAAAGGGATTACAAGCATGCTATCGAGCCTGAAGAAATTTTAATGGATCAAAGGAGCCAGGAAGGCCCTGAAGCAAACAAAGCTACCTTAGGTCGCTTAGAATCTATCATTGTGGCTGGTAATATTAAAATTTTATTGATTTTAACTGGTTTAATTTTGTTAGCTTTGTTATCTCGTACAGCGTATTTACAGATTTATAAAAATAAATATTATATTGGTTTATCTGAAAACAATCGTACGAGATATGTTTTAAAAACTGCTCCCAGGGGTAATATCTTAGATAGATATGGATTGCCTTTGTTAGAAAATCAACCTTCCTATAGCTTGGTATTAGTACCCGCTGATTTACCATATGATTTATCCGAAGTAGAAGCTATTTTAAAAAGTATTTCTGAAATTTTTAATTTAGATATCACTGGGTTAAAAAAAGAAATCACTGCCCAGATGAATTCAGAAGATATCGACCCCATTTTAATTAAAACAAATTTGGATGTTTCTGAGGTAAGAATTTTTGAATCAGAAATCAAAGACAAAAAAGGGTTTAGCGTGAGAGAAGATATTTCCCGTAATTATCTCAGCGGACCTGTTTTTTCCCAGGTTTTAGGATATGTGGGTAAGATGAATAGCCAAGATATTAAAATTCACCCTACATATCCTATTTCTGAAACCATTGGTAAAGCAGGGTTAGAAGCTGTCTACGATCAGAATTTAAGAGGGCAATCTAGTAAACAAATTTATGAAGTTGATGCTCAGGGTAAAATCATCCATGATTTAGGAGAAACGCAAGCTGTACCAGGGTTAGATTTAACTACGACAATAGACAAGGAGATGCAATTAAAATTGTATACTGCCATGACAGAGTCTATGGATAATTTAGGAATTACAAAAGGCGCAGGTATTATCATTAATCCTAAAACAGGAGAAATTTTAAGTTTAGTGAGTTTTCCTTCTTATGATAACAATCTTTTTATTAAAGGAGGACCTAAAGAAAAAATTGATAAAATACTTAATGATCAAGCTTGGCCTTTGCTTAATCGCGTAGTTTCTGGCTTATATGCTCCTGGTTCTACCATCAAACCTTTAGTAGCTTTAGCGGCTTTACAAGAAGGGGTTATCAGCAAAGACAGAAAAATTTCAGATGGAGATGGCCGTTTGATAATTCCTAATCCATATCATCCAGAGCTACCAAGTATATTTGTGGACAATGCTGTTCATGGTATGGTAGATGTTTTTAAGGCTTTAGCATATTCTTGCAATGTATATTTTTATGAAGTAGGTGGGGGATACGGTGATATCAAAGGTTTGGGTATTGCTAAATTAAAAGAATATTGGCAAAAATTCTATCTTGATAAGCTTTTGGGTATAGATTTGCCTGGAGAAAAAAAAGGAGTATTGCCTGATGTTGAGTGGATCAAAGAAAACAGAAAAAATGATCCTCTGTGGCGGTTGGGTGATACCTATAACGTGAGTATTGGACAAGGAGATTTATCTATCACTCCATTGAGTTTGATTTCTTACATAGCAGCTATTGCTAATAATGGGGTTTTAATGAAACCACACCTTATTAAAAAAATTGGTGTTGCAGATGAAGAAAGTAAGGAAGAAATTATTACTAATTTACCAGTGAGTGCTGAAAACTTAAAAGCTGTTCAAGAGGGTATGCGTCAGGTAGTAACCTTAGGCTCAGCTAGATCTCTAACAACTTTAAAAATAGATTCAGCTGGTAAAACAGGTACACCTCAGATTCAAGGGAACAAAAAAATTAATGCTTTATTTGTTGGGTATGCCCCATATCAGAATCCAGAAATTGCTTGGCTCATCTTATTAGAAGAACCTAAATTAGGTTCTACCGTGGCCATACCTGTAGCTTTTCAAATGTTGAGCTGGTATGAGGAAAATAGATGGAAAGGCAATTAATTATTTTTACCATCAACAAAAAGATTTAAGATTTTTTCTGTATCTGATTTGATATCTTGGGATTGAAGTAAAACAATGGCTATAGATCTCTCTGTACCATCTAATGATATTTTAAAAATACCAAAGCCGTTTTCTAAACCAGCTTGGCCTAAATCGTAATATCCGCCTAAGAAATTTTCTTTTTGATAAAAAATATTTTTGTTATTATATGGTTCTGAAAAATATGGTTGACCAAACTTAGGATACAAAACACCTTTAGATATTTCCAACATCCATGTTTTGTTTTTTAAAAGATATCTGGACAGCAAAAAAATATCTTCTGCGTTTGTTAGGTTATTCAAATCATATCCGCCAGCATCAGAAATAAAAGTATTATTTAAACCCATTGATTTTGCTCTTTCATTTAATGCATATTCATATCCGTGTCCCAGACGACTTTGAGCTAATGCTTCTGCTGCATTAACGGAATGTTCAATAATCATGGGGTAAAAAAGATCTATGTAAGGGATTCTTTCTCCTATAGGCCAAACACGATCTTCTTTATATAAAATAGCGTTAGCGTTAATAGGTATTTTCGTGGTAAAAATATAATTAAAACTTAAAAGAGAATTTTCGCTAGCAGAAATACCAGTGATAAATTTATTAGTAATGGTACCAGCGCTAACAAGAGTGCTTCTGTTTTTTTCATATAAGATTTGACTGCTATCTACATCAGCAACGAGGTAGCTTTGGGCGCTGATAGAAGGTAATGTTTTTAAAGGTTTGTGATAGATATAATCATCATTTAAAAAATCTTTTTCTAAAACTAAAACAGGGAGATTTCTAGGAGTTAAATCATATAGGTTTTTAGCAGGTTCGCTGTAAAGATTAACACAGCCACTTGAATAGGTCGCACCTGTTAATTGTCCGTTGGCGTAATATGGTAAACCATGAAGGTAATAGTTACCTGTAAACCTCATGCTATTTGGCATATATACATATGCCCAGCTAGAATAGTGTTCTATTTCTTTGTTTAAGATTCTAAAAAGACCAATAGGCGTTTCACCAAAATCATCATTTGCTCCTTTTGCTTTGATAACATATTTTTCTTTTTGAATACCTTTTTGATAGAGATAGACAGCCATATCCATGAGGTTAATTTCTAAAAAATCTTTTTGGGTTAAAATCATTTCTTCTTTTAAGTCCCAAACAGTTTTTATCTGATTGATAGACTCTCTGATGGGTGGCCATTTAAGCACATTGGCGTTATTTTTTAAAATAATAATGCGTTCAGGCAATAGATATGATTTTGTTTTAGGTAAAGAAATTAAAAAAGCTACTAAAAAAAACAATGAAAAAATTATTAATATGTTTGATTTTTTAAAATACATTTGGCTTATTTAAACGGTTTTTTTGGAAAGATAACGTGTTGGAGGGATTATAACAATTTTAGAGTTGACATTCAATTTTTTTTGTGTAAAATTGCTTTGCTTGTGTAGTTTTGCGTTTAATTAGGACGCAAACACATTTAAAAAAGAATTAATACATACTAAAAAACATATGTGTGATTACTACCTCACAGCTGAGTCTTTAGAAGAAAAAAAGCTGGAACTTTTAGATTTAAAAAATAGCAAACGCAGGGAAATAGCCGAGAAATTAAGAGAAGCCAAGGAATTTGGTGATCTTTCTGAAAACGCTGAATACCAAGAAGCTAAAGAAGCTCAATTGATTTTAGAAGACAAAATTATTAAATTAGAGAATCTTGTTAAAGAAGCTAAAATCATTAAAAAAACTAATGGGCACAACAAGGTGTCTATTGGTTCTGTTATCAAAGTAAAATCTTTTAATGGTATTCAAACTACAAAAATATTTTCTTTAGTGGGTTCTTTAGAAGCTAAACCAGAAGAAGGTAGAATTTCTAATGAGTCTCCATTAGGTAAGGCATTTCTAGAAAAAGCAAAAGGGGATATTATAGTTGCCAAAACACCCGCTGGTGAGGTAAAATATAGGATAGAAGAAATTAGTTAAACCTTCTATCTAAAATGTCTACCCTGGATAATATTATCAGTGAAAGAAAAAAGAAATTAGAAGCAATTAGAAAGTTAGGTTGTGACCCATATCCAGAAAAATGTTCTGTTTCTGGATCAATTGCTAATATATTAAAAAATTTTGATTCTTTAGAGAAATCCCAAGAAGAATTTTTTTTAGTTGGCAGAATCATGTCTATCAGGCGTCATGGTGCTTTGATTTTTTCAGATTTAAAAGATATGTCAGGATCTTTACAATTATTGTTTAAAAAAGAAGAATTGCAAAACAATGATTTTGAATTTTTTGATGAATATGTTGATTTAGGTGATTTTATAGAAGCTAAGGGTGTTTTTTTTGTAACTAAAAGCGGAGAAAAAACTTTGTTAATTAAAGGCTATCGTTTAATTTGCAAAGCTTTAAGACCTTTGCCTCAGGAATGGTATGGATTATCCGATGAAGAAGAACGCTATCGTAAAAGGTATTTAGATCTTTTAGCCAACGAAGATGTGAAAAAACGTTTTGTTTTACGAGCTAAATTATTATCATATATCCGTTCGTTTTTAATCCAAGAAGGCTATTTAGAGGTAGATACGCCTATTTTACAGCCTTTATATGGCGGTGCCTTAGCAGAGCCTTTTATTACTCATCTAAATGTTTTAGATGTGGATATGTATTTAAGAATAGCCCCAGAATTATATTTAAAAAGATTAATTGTGGGTGGGTTTGAAAAGGTATATGAAATAGGCAAGAACTTTAGAAATGAAGGTATGGATCGGGAACACAATCCTGAGTTTTCCATGTTAGAACTTTACGCCGCTTACAAAGACAGAGATTATCTTTTTCAATTGATTGAAAAATTAATATCGGGATTATTCGAAGAATTTAAAAAAGAAGAATCTTTATCAGGTAATAAATTAATTTATCAAGAAAAAGAAATAGATATGAGTTTACCTTTTAAACAAATCAGTTTTGATCAATTAATTAAAGATGAAACAGGGGTAGATATTAATGTAGCTGATGTTTTACAATTACGAAAAGCAGCAGATTTGATGAAAGCAGAATATACTTTAAAAGATGACAAAGCTAAATTAGCAGATCTCATTTTTAAAAAAATAAGATCCAAGCTTATCAATCCTACTTTTGTAATTGATCATCCTTTAGATCTTTCACCTTTAGCTAAAAAGAAATCTGATGAACCAGAGAAAACCTTAAGGATGCAATTTTTAATGGCTGGTAGTGAAATGATGAATGGCTTTGCAGAGCTTAATGATCCCCAAGATCAAAAAGTCCGCTTTGAAAATCAAGCTCAATTGCGCCAAGGAGGGGAAAAGGAAACCCATATGATGGATGAAGATTTTATTGAAGCTTTAGAATATGGTATGCCTCCAACAGCAGGATTAGGAATAGGTATAGACCGTTTGATGGCTATTTTAACCAATGCTCCTTCTATTAAAGAAATAATTTTCTTTCCTTTAATGAGACCATCGCAACCAGAAAAATAATATTAAAAATATGTTAGATATTAAATTAATCAGGCAAGATCCTGAATTTGTTAAAAAAGGCGTAAAGGATAAAGGTAATGATTCTAATCTGGTAGATCAGATTATTGAATTAGATTTAAAACGCAGAAATCTCATTCAGGAGATAGGGGATATTAGACATAAGAAAACAGAAGCAGAAAATAAATTAATTAAAGAAGGTAAAGATGAAAATGCTTTAAAAATTCTTAAAGAAGTTAAAGTTTTTTTGTCTGAAAAAGAAGAATCTTTAAAACAATATGAATTGGATTTAGAAAAAACCATGATTCAATTACCTAATTTACCTTTAAAAGATGTGCCTGTTGGTTTAAGCGGAGAAGACAATGTGGTTTTAAGAGAGGTTGGTAAAAAACCTAATTTTTCTTTTAAACCCTTAGACTATCTTACCCTGGGAGAATCTTTAGATATTATAGATGTTAAAAGAGCTAGCAAAACTTCTGGATCACGCTTTGGATTTTTAAAAAATCAAGCTGCTGTTTTAGAGTTTGCTTTAATTAATTATGCTTTGTCAGTTATTATTAAAAAGGGTTTTACTCCTATTGTGCCTCCAGTAATGATTAAACCTGATCTTTTCAAAGGTATGGGTTACATGGATCAGAGTGATGAAGAAATGTATCATTTAACCAAAGACGAATTGTATCTGGTAGGTACTTCTGAACAGATTGTTGGTCCCATGCATAGTGATGAAGTTTTAGATAGCAAAGATTTACCTAAAAGATATGTTTCTTTTTCATCTTGTTTTAGAAGAGAAGCTGGATCATATGGTAAAGATACCAAAGGTATTTTAAGAGTGCACCAATTTGATAAATTAGAAATGCTTGTTTTTTCTTTGCCAGAAGAATCAGAAAAGGAACAACAATTAATTTTAAAAATAGAAGAAGAATTAATGAAAGGTTTAAATTTACCTTATCGGGTTATTAGAATTTGTACTGCTGATTTATCTCATCCTTCTGCTTCTAGCTATGATATTGAAACATGGTTACCTAGCGATAATACGTACAGAGAAACGCATTCTAATTCCAATTGTACGGATTTTCAAACTAGGAGATTGAATATAAAATACAAGGATAAAAAAACAGGGGAAACATATTGTGCTCATCTCTTAAATGGTACAGTCTTTGCTATTGGTCGTATGATTATTGCTATTTTGGAAAATTATCAATTAAAAGATGGTTCCGTGTCTATTCCTAAAGTTTTGTGGCCATATTCATTTGGTATCAAAGTAATCAAAAAAATCTGAGCATGAAATCAGTTTCCCATCCTCTAGGAGACAGAAAGCGTCGGAGATATATGAAACGCTGGAAAATCTGGGGGGTAGTTTTTCTTTTTTTGCTTTTAATTTCTGGTTTGATATATTTGATATTTTTTTCAAATTTTTTCAGATTAAAAAATATTGAGGTTTCTGGCTTTTCTGAAAAATCAGAGATTATCAAACAAAGAGCACAGCTCTATCTATCTGATCAATCTTTTGGTCATCTTTGGCCCAATTTTGTTTCTAGGTATTTAAAACAAAGATCAACTTTGGATCGTACTTATTTAGGTTTTAATGATCAGAATATACTTTTTTTAGATGATGCTAAATTTGTTGCTTTAATTATCAAAAATTACCCTGATCTTAAAGATATTAGCGTATCTTTAAATTGGACTACTAAAAAATTAGAAATTAAAGCCCAAGAGCGGCAATCAGCTTTGATTTGGTGCTTAAAAGTTAAAAAT
The DNA here is from genome assembly GCA_026395655.1 of Candidatus Parcubacteria bacterium. Taxonomy (GTDB): domain Bacteria; phylum Patescibacteriota; class Minisyncoccia; order UBA6257; family JAPLYJ01; genus JAPLYJ01. The sequence continues at coordinate 5,684 of JAPLYJ010000021.1, read as the reverse complement.
GATTGCTACTATTTAGATCAAGATGGTATTATTTTTGCTTTGGCACCACAAACTACAGGGTATTTGATAACATCAGTTTTAGATGAAAGCGATACCATGGTAGAGTTAACTAATAAGGTGTTAGACAAAGAAAAAGTATCATTTTTAAAAAATACAGTAGATCTTTTAACACAAAATGGCTTAGAGGTAAAATATTTAGAAGTAAAGGGTTTTTTACCAGATACAGTTAAAATATATTTTTCTAATTGGTACGCTCATGTCTCTTTTTCTAATCAGCCAGAGCAGATTTTAAGTATGATACAAAATTTAAAAACAGAAAAAATCAAAAATGATTTTCCATATCTGGAATATATGGACCTCCGCTATCCCGGTAGAGCCTACTATAAATTAAAGTAATTATATGGTAAGCTATAATTATTAAACAAACATATAACATGGATGAATTTGATAAATTAGTTAATCGTTTTGAAGCTCGTCGCCATGATTTAGAAAAGGTCCCTGGGGAGAAAACTCCTGAAAAAGAGATATTAAAAGAAGTGATTAAGGAAGAAATTGACAAGGCCATGGTTAACATGCCAGAGCAACCTTCTTCTGATTTTTATACCTCTCCTCCTAGTGATACCCAAGCCACTAATATTGATAATAATCAAACAGATATTAATCCTGATAGTGAAATAGAACAATTTTTAGATGAATTATGTGATGTAGCTGTATCAAAAGGCGTTGTTGTGTCTGTTACTTTAGCTCGCAAGAGCGGCAATCCGTATTTGATAGATGCTTTGCATGATAAATTAGTTGGGAAATTATATCAGGAATTAGTGGCTCAGGGCAAAATCAAATCAATGAATTAATTATTTTTTATGGATGGGAACTTATTATTAATAATTTTAGTGGGTATAGGCACCGTTGTTTTTATTTTTTACAAAAGATATTCAACTAAAATCAATCTTTGGAATTCTTTGGATTACCGTTTGCTTTTAGTGACTGTACCTAAAGAAAATTTAGCCCCTGTTCAAAACGAATCCCCTAAGAAACTTTCTGAATTAATTTCTCCTTTTGAACAATTCTTGTCTAATTTATCAAGCTTCAAGCATCCTATCATTTTAGAGTTAGCTACCCCTTCTGATAGCGAAGAAATTATTTTTTATGTCTCTAGTCCAAGACGTGATTTAGAATTATTAGAAAAAAATCTTTCTGCTTTTTACCCTCAGGCTTATATCACGGAAGTTGATGATTATACCATTTTTGAGCCTTTAAGTAGAGTAAGGGCAGGATATATTAAACAAGATAGGCATTATAGTATGCCTCTGCGCACTTATTATAATTTTGACGTTGATACTTTAAGCGGTGTGACTAATGCATTAAGCCAATTGGCTAAACAAAACGAAGGTGCAGCTATGCAATTAGTTTTCATGCCCGTTAAGAAATTTAACAAAAAAGCGATAGGGAATATTTTAAAAAATTTGAAAGAGGGAAAATCTTTTAAGGAAGCAGAAGAAAGCCAAAATTTTAATTGGCAATCTGTTTGGAAAATTGTTAACAAACAATCGGTAGAAAAAGAAAATGAAGAAAAATTAAAACCTAAAATCTTAGACGAAGTCATGATTAAGGCTTTAGAAGAAAAATTATCAAAACCGCTTTTTCAGGTGAATTTGAGAATTGTAACAGCTGCAGAAAACAATGAGCGTAGTGAAGATATTTTTGATCATATTGTTAGTTCTATCAAACAGTTAGAGGCTCCTAACTTAAATTCTTTTTCTTTAAGAGAAGCTAAAACTTTAAAAATGAAAGAGCGTTTAGTTTATAATTATGCTTTTAGAAATTTTGTACCTTCTGAAGCCATGATTTTAAATTCTGCAGAATTAGCGAGCTTGTATCATTTGCCTCATAGCCAATTGGAAACACCTAAAATTAAATGGTTAAGAGCTAGAAATGCTCCTGCTCCGGTTAATCTACCTTTAGCTGGTATTATTTTAGGAGACAACATATATCGTAAAGACAAAAAAGAAGTTAGGATCGCAGATATTGATCGTCAGAGGCATTTATATATTTTAGGTCAAACCGGTACAGGTAAAACTACGCTTTTAGAAAATATGTTAATTCAAGATATCAGAGATGGTAAGGGTGTTTGTTATATCGATCCTCACGGTGATACAGCAGAAAAAATCCTAGGTGCTATTCCTGAAAATCGTTATGCTGATCTTATTTATTTTAATCCTGCTGATCCTAAAAGAGCTATGGGTTTGAATATGTTAGATTATGACAAAAAATATTCTTTTCAAAAATCAGCTGTTACTAATGAGCTTTTAGATATTTTTGACAAGCTCTACGATCTTAAAACTACAGGCGGACCTATTTTTGAACAATATTTTAGAAATGCCATGCTTTTACTATTAGATGACACAGAAAACAAACATACCTTAATGGATTTGCCTCGTATTTTTATTAATGATGAATTTAGAACTAATCTATTGGAAAAAGAAACTGATCCAAGCGTAGTGGAATTTTGGAAAAAAGAAGCAGAAAAAGCTGCAGGGGATATGTCTTTAGCTAATGTAGCTCCATATATTAATTCTAAGCTTAATCCATTTTTGTCTAATGATTTAGTTAGACCTATTATCGGTCAGGAAAGTTCTAGTTTAGATTTTCGCAAAATCATGGATGAAGGTAAGATTTTAATTGTAAATTTGTCAAAAGGGTATTTAGGAGATATTAATAGCTATCTCTTGGGTATGATTATCATTGGTAAATTAAAAATGGCTGCTTTTTCAAGGGTAGATGTACCTGAAAGTGAAAGAAGAGATTTTTACATGTATATTGATGAGTTTCAGAACATCACCACAGAAAACATTTCTATGATTTTTTCTGAAGCTAGAAAATATCATTTGTGTCTAACTGTGGCTAATCAATTTTTAGCTCAATTAAAAGAACCTATCTTAAAATCTGTGTTTGGTAATGTGGGTACTATCATCTCATATCGTGTTTCTTCTGATGATGCAGATTTCATGGCTAAATATTTTGCTCCGATCTTTGGTCCTTACGATGTTTTAAACCTTGATAATTATAATTATTATATTAAACTGACAATCAATGGCCAGACTTCTAAAGCGTTTAATGTAGTAGCTAGAACGCCTTATAAGATAGACAGGGACAAGATAGAAAAATTAAAAGAGCTTTCTTCTTTGTGCTATGGCAGAGAAATCGCTATCATTAATCAAGAAATTAAAAATAGATATTAAAAAATATGAATAAAAATTCAAAATGGGTGAGAGGTGTCATGATTGTGCTTTTAGTGGCTGGTGTCATCAGTCTTTTAGGTGGTTCGTATTTAACCCTCATGTTTACAAATCAAACAAATGTACCAGCTGTAACCCCAGTTGTAACTAGTACTGATCCTGGAATTACAGTAGACGTTGTTTCTACCACAGTTAGTACTACCGGTACTACTACGCCTAATGTAACAGTAGAGACTGTACCTTTAGAAGATCCTATATATAAAATATTTACAAGTGCTGATAGTAAATTTTCAATGGATCAACCTAAAAATTGGTCAAACACAGACGTAGCTTTGTTTTCTCTTTCATCAAATTTTTCAGGTCAAAAATTATTAGGTGTTAAAGATATAGAAAAATCAGGATCTTTGTTTGCTTCTAAATATATGGCAGACAAAGCAATTAAAGCTGCTGATATTTGGTTAGACATGGATACGGAAATGACTAAAGCTGGTTGGCAAGGTCAATTGTTAGGCAAATATGCTGATGGATATACAGAAACAGCTGAATTTAGCTATGTTAAAAACAAAGAAACAATTCGTTTGCAAAGCAAAGTCATTGTTAACAATACGGGGGACAAAAAAATAGCGTATTTAATTAATTTTTCAGCCAATGAAAGAGACTATCAAAATGGATATTTAGGCTTAGCTACCCATATTATCGGATCAGCTAAAACACAATAATCAATATGAGCCAATTAGTTTTTTACCGAAAATACAGACCCAAGAGTTTTAAAGAGGTCATTAACCAAAAAATCACGGTTAAGATTTTAACTAATGCGATTTCTAGCAATCAGATTAGTCACGCATATCTTTTTTGTGGACCTAGGGGCACAGGCAAAACTACTTTTGCTCGTCTTTTTGCAAAAGCTATTAATTGCGAAAAAAGAAAAGAAGGAGAATTTGAACCTTGCAATAAATGTGAATCTTGTGAAGAAATTAACAAAGGTAGAGCTTTAGATTTATTAGAAATAGATGCAGCTTCTAACAGGGGCATAGATGATATTAGAGATTTAAGAGAAGGTATTAAATTTTCTCCGGTGAGAGCTAAATACAAAGTATATGTTATTGATGAAGCTCATCAGTTAACTAAAGACGCTTTTAATGCTTTATTAAAAACCTTAGAAGAACCTCCTTCATATGCTATTTTTATTTTAGCTACTACAGAACCAGAAAAAATACCTACTACTATTCTATCAAGGGTACAAAGATATGATTTTAGAAGATTAAGTATTAATGATATTGTTAGCCGTTTGTCTAATATTAGTAAATTAGAAAATCTAAAAATCAATGATGAAGCCTTAAGATTGATTGCTTTGAGTTCTGAGGGTGGTTTGCGTGACGCTGAATCTCTTTTAGGCCAATTAGCGATCATTAAAGAAGGGGAAATTACTCTCTCAGACGTAGAATCGCTTTTAGGTAGCGTTAATTTCAAAACTATCAATCAGTTTATTGATTTATTGATATCTAAACAAAAAATAGAAGCTTTGCGTTTTATCACAGAAGTAAATGAAGGTGGATATGATTTAAAGCAGTGATCAATCATTTGCGCCGTATCATGATTTTAAAAGTTTCTTCAGATTTATCTAAGATGCTTCAAGAAGAAATTACTGATGAAGAAATTGATATTTTAACAAAACAAACTGAAAAATTAGAAGCTTCAGAAATTAGACGTTGGTTAGATATTTTTATTAACAGTCAGAATTACATTAAAAGAGCGGCTATTGTTACCTTACCTTTAGAACTTGCCGTTTTGGAAGCTTTGCCATAAGATATCACATATTGCCGGGTCGTCTAATGGTAGGACCGCAGACTCTGGATCTGTGTATCTAGGTTCGAATCCTAGCCCGGCAGCTCGTAAATTGGTGTAATAAAATTAATTAAAAACAAATGAAAAAATTATTACCTATTTTAATATTTTTTGTTTTAATGTTGCCATTTATGGCCTTGGGTCAAATGAATGAGTCACCCCCTAAATTTTATCCTACCTACATGATAATAGGGGTACTTTATTGGTTTTTTAATATTACCATATTTGTTACAGTAGTATTTCTTATTATAGCAGCTATTAATAAAATTACTGCTGGTAAAAATATTAGAAAATATAAAATAACTAGAAATATGATGATTTGTGCTGCAATTAGCGCAGCTATAGCTATTATAGTTATGCTTATTCAAGGTTTAATAGCTTTGGTAATTAAATCAGGCGTATAAATCTCCTTAACTCCTATAGTCTTGGTTCTAACGTAATCTACGATGCTTAACTAACGAGCCCATCCGTGTCAAATCATTTAACCATGACACCGTAATTATATCTTCTTAGCATGTTTTTTGACATTGTAAAAGGAATTTGTTTTTTGTGTATATCGACCACTTCTGAACCTTTTTTATGCTTGTACATTTTACAGAGATT
>JAPLYJ010000030.1 GCA_026395655.1 Candidatus Parcubacteria bacterium | reverse complement strand
CTATGGTTTGATGCCCCAAACTAATTATGTTTTAAATGTGAATATGGAAGATGTTTTTGGTCAAAAAAACAATATTTCATCAACCTTTAAAACTGGGGATATGCCGTATAATAAATTGGGTTTTTTCCATTTGCAAAAAGCTTTTAATGTAACAACTCCTAGTAAAACTAAATTAACATATGCTGCTGAAAATTGGGATTATGCTGATTTAGAAATATGTCGCTTAAGCGCTTTTAATTTTATGCAAGCTACCAGTGATTATTATGATTCAGGTAAAACGTATGGTTGCGAAGAGAAAAAAATTGAGAGGATAGATTTGCCTAAAAAATATTGGGTGAAGAATTATTTTGACGTAGAATTGAAAAAATATTTTCCTGATGCTTTAGGCCATTATGTTATAACTTTAACTAATCCGAATTATTACGATACCGATTATGAGGGTAAAAAAACTTTAATACGTGAAAAAACATTTTTAAGTGTTACTAATCTTTCTGTGGTAGAAAAGAAAATTTTACCTGATTATCAAAATATAGATATTAGTCAGTCTGAGTTAGGGAATAAATCTCAAAATTGGCGTAATCTTTATTGGGTGACCAATCTTTCTGACTTAAACCCAGCTGCAAATGTTAAAATCAGCTTATATCAATTAAAAGATAATAATTGGGTTGGCTCAGATACTTCTTACAACACAGATGGCCAAGGTTTGGCTTTAACAGGAGTATTATCTGATTTATCTGGAGCAATAATTACTTCCGGCTTAGATAGCACAATTATTTCTCCCATGAGAGCGGAATTAAATTATGCTTCTTCAGCTTCAATAGCTAGAAGAATTTATGTCTATACTGACAGACCTATTTACAGGCCTTCTCATACAGTTTATTTGAAAGGCATTAGTCGTATCGGGTACGATGGTAGCTACGAAGTGTATCGTCAGAAAAAATTAAATTTAAAAGTAGTTGATCCTCAGGGTAAAGAAATATTGACGCAGAATCTAGAAATTAATAAATTTGGTACTTTTGATACAAAATTAATTTTACCTGATAACGCAGCTTTAGGAGGATATTCAGTTTGTATTGATTACAGCGGTTGTACTTTTTTCGATGTAGAAGAATATGTACCTGCTCCTTTTGAGGTAAAACTTTCTACGGACAAAGAAGAATATATTTCTAAAGAAGATTTAAAAATGAAAGTGGATGCTAACTATTATTTTGGCGTACCACTATCAGGGGGTGAGGTAGAATATACTTTAAGTAGTCAGAATTATTATTTTGATCGCTATCAAGATATCGATGATAAAACTTATTATGAATTTAACGGTCAAGCTTGGACTAATGGGGCTTATGAATATGGCGATAAGTTCATATTGAGGAATAATGCTACTTTAGATGAAAAAGGAAAGGCTGCTATCAATCAATCTTTAGACACTACTAAGTTGTTTTCAGATGTAAAAGATCGTAAAAGTAAAATTTTAGTTTTTGATGTGACTGCTAAGAATAAAGATGGGCAATCTGTTTCTAGCCAAAAATCCTTGATTATGCATGCTGGTGATTTTTACATTGGCTTGAATTTGAATAAATATTTCTTGTCTAAAAATGAAAAAGGTCAATGGAAAATTAAGACAGTAGATACAAACGGTAAAAATGTTAGTGTGAAAAATATTGATTTGTCTATCAGTAAGATTGATTGGGTATATCAAAAAAGACAAGGTCCTTCTGGCGGATATGAATATATTTGGGACAGAACTGAAAAAAATGTAAAAAATTTAAAAGTTAATACTGGTGCTAATGGTCAGGGTGCTGTAGATTTCCAATTATTAGAAGAAGGTGAATATGAAGCTCACGCTAAAGCTATTGATGGCAATGGTAATGAAATTAATAATTATTACAGTTTTTACGTTTACGGATCAGGTTCTGTAGCTGTAATGAATACTGATGATTCTGATTTAGAAATCAAAGCTAACAAAACAAATTTAAAGGTTGGTGAAAGAGGTAGTGTTATTATCAAATCTCCTTGGGCAAAAGCTAAAGCTTTGATTACCTTAGAAAGAGGCAAAATCTATTCTTATGAAGTTAAAGAAATAACAGGCAATTTATATGAATACGGATTTGAAGCAAAAGCAGAATATTTCCCCAATATCTTTTTGTCTGCTACTTTAATTTCTTCTGAGCCTGGGGTAAAATTTGGCAGCACAGAATTTAAGGTTAACACTGATACATATAAATTAAATATTAATGTTAATCCGGACAAAAAAACATATTTACCTGGAGAAGAAGTAAATGCAGGCATACAAGTAACAGATGTAAATGGACTGGGTAAAAGCGCAGAAGTTTCTTTGGCAGTAGTAGATGCTAGCGTTTTAGCCTTAAAAGGCAATCCTAAAAAAGATCCGATGGCATTTTTCTATAGCGGATTTCCTCTAACTGTTTCTACGGCATCTAATATTAAAAATGTTTTAAAAACAGTTCAAATTTGGGGTAGCGAGACAAGTATGGATAGTACAAAAGGAGGTGGTGGAGGATCTGACCTATCCACTCGTCAGCGAGGAGAATTTAAAGATACGGCATATTGGCAGGCAGTAATTAATACTGATTCAAGCGGTAAAGCTCAAATTAAATTTAAATTACCTGACAATCTTACAACTTGGCAATTAGAAACAATCGCGGTGACTGAAGATACCAAATTAGGAGCAGGGTACACTGAAATCATGGCTAAGAAAAATCTCATGGTAGTGCCTTTAAAACCAAGGTTTGCAATTTCTGGGGATACATTTTACATTGGTGCCCAGGTATTTAATCAAACAGGTAAAAATCAAAAAATTAATGTTTCTTATCAAAGTGATGGTTTAACTTTGAAAGATGACAAAGGTATTAAAACTTTATCATTGGCAAATGGCGCTAATGAAACAGTTTATTTCAAGGTGCAAGCTCCTAGTGATATCAAAGAAGGTACCTTACCTTTTGCCTTATTAGCTAAAACTGGTATATACGAAGATAGCGTGGCACAAAATTTAAAAATTACCGCGGATAATTCATATGAATCAGTAGCCACAGCTAATTTTACTAGTGTGCCTAATTACAGAGAATATATATATCTGCCGGATAATATTGTGGCAGGCAAGGGTGGCTTGAAATTAACAGCTAGCGCTACTTTAGCTAACTATCTTTCAGATAGCTTAAATTATCTCATGGAATTCCCTTATGGCTGTACTGAGCAGATAGCCAGCCAATTAAAAACTCTCTCTGTTTTAAAGTCAGGATTAAATATTCCTAATGTTTCTGAAAATGTAAATTTGAAAAAAATTAAATTCAAAGGAAAAGAATATACCTTGGAAGAAGCTGTGGATTTAGGATTAAATGAATTATATCAAAATCAGAATTGGGACGGAGGTTTTGATTATTGGAGCAATCAAGGTTCTGGAGACTATCATCTAACCTTATATGTTTTAGATGTCTTTTCTTATTTGCAGAAAGCTGGTTTTAATGTAAAAAGCGATGTAAAAACTAGGGCGATTGATTTCGTGTATAATAAATTATCTAATGATAAAAATATAGAATCTAATAGGAATAATCTTATTTTAACTTTATATATTTTAGATAAAGCAGGGGAAAGCCAGCGTTTAACTAGCCTGAAAGAAAAAGTGATAGCTGCGTTAAATGATAAAGCTTTTCTCAATGAAAGAATTAGCAGTGTTTCGTTGACCCAATTAGCCTTGATGTCAAACAATATTTTGAATGTAGCACAGAAAAATGCCATTTATAAGGTTTTGAACAATCGCATGGAGATAGATAGCCGTGGTGCATATTTGGCTTCTGGTATAGTAACGAGCTGGGAATATTATGAGACTTCAATTAAAAATACAGCTTTGTATTTGAAAGTCATGTCTTTAAATCAATTGGAAAATCCTATTAGAGATAAAGTCTTGCGTTGGCTTTTAGCTAGCCGTGCTAAAGATGGTAGCTGGGGATCAACTAATAATACAATTTCAGTAATAGATGCTTTTTCTGATTATTTGAAATGGAAAAAAGAAACAGAAGCTAATTTTAATTTTAGTTATGCTTTAGATGGCAAAGAGATGGGTGCTTATGAGTTTAATAAGAAAAATATTTTCAGTCAATATCAAGAAACATTGCCCATGAGTTCTTTGCCTATAAACAAAATTGGTGTTTTGGATCTTAAAAAAACAGACAAGAATGCTGTAAAAGGTACTTTGTATTATGATATGGCTTTGAAATACTATCTGCCTATAGATCAAATGCCTCCTAGAGATGAAGGTTTTTCAGTCATGCGAAATTTCTATGCGTTAAGCGATATGAAAAATCAATCTCCACTAATTAGCGTTAAACAAGGAGAAGTAATTAGAGCACATGTGGAATTTGTGGTACCTAAAGAACGTAATTTTGTCATGTTAGAAGATTATATCCCAGCAGGTATGGAATTAGTAAATATGTCTCTAGCTACTTCTGATCAATCTTTAAGATTAGATCAACAAGGACAGCAAAAACAAAATTGGGAAGTAGAAGATTATGGATCAGGTCAGCTTATCAGCCCTATATATCAAGAATTAAAAGATGATAGGATTTTTGCGTATTGTGGTAATTTGTCCCCAGGTGTTTATAAATTTGATTATTACGCTCGGGCTTTAATCAAAGGTAACTATAGTCATCTACCAGCTCAGGTTTTAGAAATGTATTATCCTGAAAATTTTGGACGCAATGCTGGAAGCTATTTCGAAGTAAAATAATCTATCTTATCAAAAAAGAAATTTTTTCTTCTGTTCCGTCAATAAATTTGACGATTAATTCATGCTCACCTTTTTTTGCCATGGGATAGGTACCGTGGCTTCCCGTGTAAATAAGATTGCCGTTTAAAAACCATTGGGCTTCTTTAAGGCTTTTTAATATTAGGCTACTGTCTTTATCTGAAAGAAAAATATCTCCGTCTTGAGGGTACGTGACCAATTGTTTGTCTAAAAGCATATTTCTTATTTTTTCGTAATCATCTCCTTTGAGTCCGTAATCTATTTGATTGTCTTGGTAAAAAGGAATTAAAAAATTAAAATCAAATTTGTTTTTTTGATTGTAAGAGGTATTTAAAAGATAATTCATGGCTTCAAACCAAATTTTACCTGCGCCTGTTTGTCCGGAAACCTCATCCATAGCTGTATTATCAGCATTACCT
>JAPLYJ010000035.1 GCA_026395655.1 Candidatus Parcubacteria bacterium | reverse complement strand
TAATTCAAAGAGGTTGTAATTTACATTCTGATGGTAGACCTATTATAGGGTTAGATTCTCAAAAATTATTAAATATTGTCATGGAATCAGATCCATCAGCTCTTTTTGTGCCAGCACATATTTGGACTCCTTGGTTTTCTGTATTTGGTTCTAAAAGTGGGTTTGATAGTTTAGAAGAAGTTTTTGGCGAAGATGTAAAATATATTCATGCTTTGGAAACAGGGCTATCTTCAGATCCATTAATGAATTGGCGTTTGTCAGCTTTAGATAAGTATGCTTTGATTTCCAATTCTGACGCACATTCTCCTAATAACTTTGGAAGAGAAGCTAATGTCTTCGACATAGAGCTTTCATATGAAAATTTGATTAATGCGATTAAATCAAAAGATCCGTCTAAATTCTTATATACCATAGAATTTTATCCTGAAGAGGGTATGTATCATTTTGACGGTCATCGTGCGTGTCAGGTGAGATTCTCTCCTGAAGAAACTAAAGAATATAAAAAAATATGTCCTGTTTGTGGAAAGCTTTTAACAATAGGTGTTTTATCTAGAGTAGGAGATTTAGCCGACAGACCATTAGGATTCCAACCTAAGGAAACTATCCCTTTTAAAAGATTAGTACCATTAAAAGAAATTATTGCAGAAGTATTAGGGGTTAAAGGTAAAACTAAAAAAGTAGAAGCGCTATATAATGATTTAATAAATAATTTTGAAAATGAATTTAATATTTTATTAAATGTTGATATTAAAAATATATCATCTTTTTCAGGAGAGAAGTTGGCGGAAGCCTTAAAAAGAGTAAGGGAAGGACAATTAGTAATTAACCCTGGATATGACGGTGAATATGGCGAGGTTAAGATTTTTAATCAGGATGAGATAGATTCTGATACTTTTTCTGTTAATTAGGCTTTTTAAAGTGATTTTAACTCATCAGAATCCTCAAATTTGACAAATTACGAGGATTTGCTATACTAATAATATGCATATTACGAGGATATACGACAAGCTAGATAAGTATTTAAGCCCTAACCAAGCTTTAATTATCTATGGCCCCAGACAAGTAGGTAAAACAACATTATTAACCAATTTTTTAAAAAATACTGATTTAAAATATAAATTAATATCAGGAGACGATTTAGATGCTCAAAATGTAATTGGTTCTCAGCATATTTCTTTGATAAAAGAATACGTTAAAGGTTATGAGTTGATAGCGATAGATGAAGCGCAAAAAATTCCTCATGTGGGAGATGGTCTTAAAATTATGGTTGATAATATTCCTGGTATTAAAATTATCGCCACAGGTTCGTCTTCTTTAGATCTGTCAGGTCAAATAGGCGAGCCTTTAACTGGTCGTAAAAAAACATTAACTCTTTATCCAGTTTCACAAATGGAATTGGTTAATCTTTACAACTCTTATGAGCTTAAAGAGAAATTAGGAGATTGGTTAATATTTGGTAGCTATCCGAAAGTTGTAGTGACTTCTGACAAACAGGAACAAAAAAATATCATTACGGAAATAACTCATTCTTATCTTTTAAAGGATATCTTAGAATTAGAGAAAATCAAAAATTCAAAAATTATTTTAGATTTGCTTCGGCTTATGGCTTTTCAAGTGGGACAAGAAGTATCTCTATCAGAATTAGGCCAACAGTTAGGTTTGAATTACAAAACAGTAGCTCGGTATTTAGATCTTTTAGAAAAATCTTTTGTCATATATAATTTACGTGGTTTTAGTCGTAATCTGCGTCAGGAAATAAATAAAAAAAGTAAATATTATTTTTACGATTTGGGTATAAGAAATGCTATTATATCAAATTTTAATTCTTTAGAATTACGTGATGATATTGGCCCTTTATGGGAAAATTTTTTGGTTATGGAGCGTTTAAAAAAACAAACTTATACCTCTTTGGGTTCTAACAATTATTTTTGGCGTACTTGGGGTAAGCAAGAGATAGATTGGGTAGAAGAGCGTGAAGGCAAGCTATTCGGCTACGAATTTAAATGGCGTGCTGAAAAAAGCAAAACACCGGATGATTTTTTAAAAAATTACAATGGTAGTGAATATACTGTAATTAACAGAGAAAATTATTTAGATTTTATAACCTAAAAAAGCAATAAGTTCATTAACAGATTGCACTTTTGAGGTTTAATCATATTAAAAAAGCCCTGGCATTGAAGTGTACCTCGTTTAGCGGACACAAAAGTGTCCACTTTTTGGGGTACAGATCAGTATATCAGGGCTTTTTTGTTTCTTGCCTAAGATTGAACTAATGTGATAATCGCTTGCATGATTTCTGGATTTTCTTCAGCTAATTGAGCTAAAACTTTACGATCTAATTTAACATTTTTGTCTTTGAGCAATTTAATCAATTTGCTGTAATTAATACCATTGTCTCTAGCTACGGCGTTAAGTTTAACAGTCCAAAGCTGGCGAGCTTCTCGTTTCTTTCTTTTGCGATCTCTGTAGCTATGTGTCCATGCATGAAGCAAAGCCTCTTTAGCCTGGCGGAATTTATTCTTTCTGCCATATTGAAAGCCTTTGGTATATGTTAAAACCTTTTTTCTGCGTTTGTTGGCAATAGTGCCTCTTTTTACTCTGGTCATAGATATTTAGTAAGTTTTTTCAATTGAGATTTTCCTAATCCGCCGTGGACCTTGCGGCGTATTTGAACTTTTCTAGCTTCTTTAGAAAGGTTGTGTCCTATATGGCCTTTTCTTCTAGTGATTTTACCAGTACCAGTCACTTTAAACCTTTTGCGTATAGTATGCGCACCGGATAGTTTCATATGTTTTATTTTTTTATCGTGGCAATAATGCCGTTAGGGGACAACTTTTTGTCTTGGATTGTTTTATATGGTATTTTAATCATTTTTAAAAAATAATCAAATTTTTCAAAAGCTAAATCTTTGTGAGCCTTTTCTCTGCCTCTTAGTCGCATAACAACATTAACCTTTTTCCCTGCTTCTAAAAACTCTTCTAACTTCCTCATTTTGTAGGCTAAGTCATGGGGACCTTCTTTAAAGCCTATTTGCACGCCCTTGCTTTCATCTAAAGATTGTTTTTGTTTTTGTTTTTTGAGTTCTTTAGCTTGCTGATATCTATACTTACCTAGATCTCCTAATTTGTAAATAAAAGGAGAAACTTTATTAGATACTTCAATTAAATCTAATTCTTTTTCTTTACTAACTCTAAGAGCTTCTACGTAGGGGACAATCCCTACTTGTTTGCCCGTTTCGTCAATAAGACGAACTTCGTCAGGAAGCTTTGGTTTGTTATAGGTATGCTGAGAATTAGGTTTATAAATATTTGTTTTTATCTTTTAATTTTGGTGGAGATGGCGGGAGTTGAACCCGCGTCTAGCAAGCCTTCAAGGCATATATCTACAAGTTTAACCTGTTTAAAAATCAAAAAGATGTAAAACAGGTAAAAAATCTTTTTGTTTGGTTTGATAAGTTTAAATCGGAATGTCCAAACCGTAATCCTCCGATCGGCCTCGAATTATAATATCTAAAAATTCTTCGAGGTAGAACTTTTAGATCCCCAAATGGGGTGCCTGTTAGCTTATCCTAAAAATTTAGGCGTAGGCGTAAGCAGGCTGAACTGCGTAATCAGCAGTTGAAATTTGCCACCTATTTTACAAGGGAGAGAGGCGTCCTTGACTTGCATATGGCTGAATAGTTTGCCATCAAAGCCCAACATCCCCATTAATAGTCGCCTCGTAAAGCACGACCAATCTTGAGTTTGGCTTCTCTTTTTTTGATGGTTTCGCGTTTATCAAAGGTCTTTTTGCCTTTAGCTAAGCCAAAAACCAACTTAACTAAACCGTGCTTATTATAAACTTTTAGAGGCACTAAAGTCAAATGAGATTCTCTTTGCTTACCTTCTAAGTATTTAATTTCTTTTTTGTTTAAAAGCAATAATCGTGTGCGTTTGGAGTTATAATCAATAGGTGTGTTTTTAGGTTGATAGGCTGGGATATCTGCATTTAATAAGGTAGC
>JAPLYJ010000060.1 GCA_026395655.1 Candidatus Parcubacteria bacterium | reverse complement strand
TCTAATAGCCATTCCTGTCATCTTAGGAGCTACCCTATTTAAAATCAAAGATGTCCCTAACCAAGTGTTAAGCTATTGGCCTTTATTACTTTTAGGATTATTAATTTCTTTTGCAACAGGGCTAATTAGTCTTAAAATAGTAAAAAAAGTTATAATAGATAATAAATTAGCCTACTTTTCCATCTATTTATCTATTTTAGGTATTTTGTTACTTATTTTATAAGCTTTCTCTTCTTGATTATTCCCAAAAACCAGCTAAACTATTAAATAGGCTTTTTGCGGGAGTAGTTCAGAGGTAGAATGCCTCTCTTCCAAAGAGGAGATCGCGGGTTCGAATCCCGTCTCCCGCTCTAAGACTAAAAAATAATATGACAGAAAAAATTAGAGTTTTCTCAGGTATAAGACCCACCAATATACTTAATATCGGTAATTATCTCGGCGCCATTAAAGGTTGGCTAGAATTTCAAGAACGACCTGATTTAGATTGCCTTTATAGTGCAGTTGATCTACATGGCATTACATCACCATATGAATCTAAAAAATACCAAAATCAAATTCAAGAATTGGTTTTAGAATATCTAGCCGTAGGAATAGACCCAAATAAATCACATATTTTTATTCAATCCCAAGTACCAGAACATATAGAATTGGCATATTATCTTTCTACCATCTATCCTGTTTCGAGATTAGAACAACTACCTACTTATAAAGATAAAAAACAAGAACAACCGCGCTATATTAATATGGGTTTGCTATATTACCCCGTATTAATGGCAGCTGATATTTTAATTTATAAAGCCAAACTCGTACCTGTAGGCAAAGATCAATTACCTCATATTGAAGTTGCTAGAGAAATGGCTAGAAGTTTTAACAAATCTTTTGGACAGACTTTTCCAGAACCTCAAGCTCATTTGATGAAAGGGGCATATATTCCCTCTCTTACTGGCGAAGGTAAAATGAGTAAATCAAAACCAGATAGCTTTATTTCTTTGTTAGATGATCTAAAAACCATTGAAAAAAAATTAGCTAAAGTTCCTACCGATAACGGGCATGATAAAGTATTACCTAAAGAAGGAGGCGTCTTATCACTTTTAAATTTTGTAGAACTTTTTCAAGGTTTAGAAAAAAAACAAGAATATGAAAAATTATATTTAACTACCGGCTTGCAATATGGTGATCTTAAAAAAGATTTAGCCAAAAGTATTTATCAAGAATTACAACCTATCCAAGAAAAAAGAAATTATTATGCTGACAGACCAAAAGAAGTAGCCGAGATTTTAGAAGATGGCAGAAAATATGCCTCTAACATTGCTAGAGAAACATTAAAAGAGGTTAAAGAAAAAATGGGACTCACATCTAATGGTTAACAATCCTAACGGTCAAAAACCTCCAGCTATCAAAGTGGAGAATTTAAAAAAATATTTCAACGACATTAAAGCCGTAGATGATGTTTCTTTTGAAATTAAAAAAGGAGAAATCTTTGGATTTTTAGGTCCCAATGGAGCAGGCAAAACCACTACTATTAATATGCTTTGTACCTTGTTAAAACCAGATGGTGGTAGAATTATTATCGATGGTTTTGATGCCATGTTGGAAGAAAGCAAAGTTAGAAGCGCTTTAGGATTGGTTTTTCAAGAAAGCATTTTAGACACCCATCTAAGCGTAGAAGAAAACATCTATCTACATGCTTTGTTATATGGCTTAGATATTAAACAATACAGAAAAAGATTAAGAGAAATTTTAAAATTAGTAGAACTCTGGGAACGCAGAAAAAGCTTGATAGACAATCTTTCAGGAGGTATGAGACGCAGAGCTGAGATAGCTCGATCTTTAATACATTTACCTAAGATTCTTTTCTTAGACGAACCAACCGTAGGCTTAGATCCACAAACTAGAAAAAAAATCTGGGATTACCTTTTTGATGCACGCAAGGAAACAGAATTAACAATTTTTTTAACCACCCAATATATCAATGAAGCAGAAGATTGTGATAGGGTAGCTATCATTGATAATGGTAAAATTGTAGCCTTAGACAAGCCGGAGAAATTAAAAGAAATGATGGGTGGAGATGTTATTTATTTCAGATCAGAAGATAATGATTTGGCTATAGAAGAAATTAAAAAACAATTTCCTTTAATTTCCGTTTACAAATTTGGTAAATATATTAATTTAGAAACAGAAAAAGGTGATGAATTTTTACCTCAATTAGTTAAAACAGTAACACCTCGTATTTTATCTATGGAACTTCACAGACCTACCTTAGAAGATGTATTTTTAAAATTAACAGGTCGTAAAATTAGAGAAGAAAAAGAAAATAACGGAGATTAATATGTTTAACCCTATAAGAATGAGAGCTATTTACGCTATCTGGAGAAGAGAAGTTCTCCTATATCTTTTAGACCGCGTCAGAGTTTTTACTTCTATCTCTACCCCTATTCTTGTCTTTTTGATTTTTGGCACAGGTTTAAAATTCATCATTCCTGCTAATCTTTTAGGATATGATTTTGCACATTTCTTTTATCCCGGAATCATTGCTGCCATGGTAGCAATCATGGCTTTTGACTCAGGTATGAGTATTGTTTGGGACAGAGAATTTGGTTTTCTTCGAGAAATTCTAGTTTCCCCTATCTCAAGAACTGATTTAGCTCTAGGAAAACTATTAGGTGCTACTACTAGATGTTTAATTCAAGCATTGCCCATGCTTTTAATCGCACCTTTTATCGGTTTAACTCTTAGTTTAGCTAAAGTTTTGGTAATCATTTTAACAATTATTGTTTTGGGTTGGGGGCTAGCTGGGTTAGGAGTCCTTATTTCTTCAAGAATGAGAAGAGTAGAAAGCTTTAATATTGTTATTCAAATTTTAATTGCTCCCATGATTTTCCTTTCAGGAGCTTTCTTCCCTACTCATGATGCTAATAACTGGATTAAAACTATTTCTAATTTTGATCCTTTAACCTATGGTGTTGATGGATTAAGATATATTTTTTTAAATTCATCAGTCAATGCAAAAGTCTTGGATATCTTAACCACGCATAATTTTTTAACCAGCGCTTCTTTCCTTTTAATCTTTGCCATATTAATGACCTTTGTTAGTATCCTGGTTTTTCGTAAAATGAAATAGTAATTTTTAATTGCCAGAGAGCTTTTTTTATGTTAAATTGAAAGTAATATACATATGATTATTACTTGGTTCGGATTGTCATTTTTCAAAATAGAAACTAAAGGTTCAATAATAGCTATTGACCCATATACTGAAGAAAGCGGCTTGAAACCGCCTCGTTTTAAAACCGATATTTTGCTTGTTTCCCACAATCACACAGAGTCAAAGGACAAAAACAGCCTCATGGGTGAATATTTTTTGTTAGAAGGACCTGGGGAAATAGAAAAAGCAGGAATATTTATAGAAGGTATCAACAGCTATCATGACAATCAATCTGGCAAACAAAATGGCACCAATACCATTTATCTCATTCAAACTGAAGATATAAAATTAGTATATTTAGGCGATCTAGGAGAAAAAAAATTACGCGATGAAACTTTAGAAAAATTAGAAGATATAGATATCCTTATTATTCCTATAGGAGGGAAAGACACTATTGGATCAGAAGAAGCTACTAGTATTATTAATCAGATAGAACCTAAAATTGTTATTCCCATGAATTATAAAATTCCTGGTATTAAAGCTAAATTAGGAGATTTGGATGAATTCATAAAAACCTGTGCTAAAAAACCAGAAACATTAGACAAGCTGACTATTAAAAAAAATGATTTACCTAGTGGCACAAAATTAATCGTGCTTAATAAGCAATAATATGCCAGAACAATTTCAAAACAGAGATATCTCTCTAGAACTTAAAGAATCATATCTAGATTATGCCATGTCTGTTATTGTCTCTCGAGCCTTACCAGACGCTAGAGATGGTTTAAAACCAGTACAACGCCGCATCTTGTATGCCATGAATGATCTAGGTTTGAACCCTAGTGCTAAATTCAGAAAATCAGCTACCGTAGTAGGAGAAGTTTTAGGCAAATATCATCCTCATGGAGATATTGCTGTATACGATGCTTTAGCTAGAATGGCTCAAGATTTTTCTTTGCGCGAACCTCTAATAAACGGGCAAGGTAATTTTGGTTCTGTAGATGGTGATCCACCAGCTGCTATGCGTTACACTGAGGTTAAATTAAATGCTATAGCTCAAAGCCTATTAGAAGACATTGACGAAGAAACTGTTGATTTTGTACCTAATTACGATGGTAGTAGAACAGAACCTACTGTTTTACCTAATCGCGTGCCTCAATTGCTTTTAAACGGAGCTATGGGTATTGCCGTAGGTATGGCTACCAATATACCTCCTCACAATTTAAATGAAACTATAGACGCTTCTATCTATCTGATAGATCATCCTCAGGCTAATTCTAGCGATTTAGTTAAATTTGTGTTAGGTCCTGATTTTCCCACAGGTGGAACTATTTATGGCCAAGAAAACATTGCTGAAATATATGCTAGCGGTAGAGGTACTGTTTTATGCAGAGGAAAAGCAGAAATAGAAGAAGAAAATAAATACAGGCAAATAGTAATTACCGAATTACCATATTTGGTAAATAAAGCTGAGTTAGTAGCTAAAATCGCAAATTTAGCAGAAGAAAAAAAGATAGAAGGAATCAAAGATTTACGTGATGAAAGTGACAAAGAAGGATTAAGAATTACTATTGATTTAAAAAATGAAGCTATCCCTAAAAAAATCTTAAATCAATTATATAAATATACAGATCTAGAAAAACCTTTTCATGTTAATATGTTAGCTTTGATAGACAAAGGTATTCAGCCCTCTGTTCTTTCTATCAAAGAATTAATTTCAGAATTTTTAAATCATCGAAAAGAGGTTATCTTCCGACGCACCCAATTCCGTTTGAAAAAAGCTAAAGAAAGAGCTCATATTCTAGAAGGATTAGCCAAAGCCTTAGATCATATTGATGAAATTATTAAACTCATTAGATCCGCTGACGATAAGGCAGACGCCCAGAAAAAATTAATATCTAAATTCAGTTTTTCAGAGATTCAAGCTAACGCTATCTTAGAAATGAGACTTTCTAATTTAGCAAAATTAGAAAGAAACAATATTGAAAAAGAATTAGCTGAAAAAAAGAAAATTATTAAAGAATTTGAATTAATTTTAAAAGAATCTAAAAGAATATTTGAAATTATCAAAAAAGAATTACAAGAAAGTAAAGAAAAATATGGCTCTCCAAGAAGAACTAGGGTAGTCAGTCAAATGCCTGATAGTATTTCTGACGATGATTTGATTGTTCAAAAAGAAGTAATTATTACCTTGTCAAAAACAGGATATATTAAAAGAATGGCTCCTGAGAATTTAAAAGCTCAAAAAAGAGGAGGCAAAGGTGTTATTGCCTATGAAAGCAAAAACGAAGAAGATTTTATTGAACAATTAGTATCTTGTTCTACTCACGATCAATTGATTTTCTTTACAGACAAAGGCAAAGCTTT
>JAPLYJ010000006.1 GCA_026395655.1 Candidatus Parcubacteria bacterium | reverse complement strand
TTTGCCGGCCAACAGCATGTAGCCGTCCAGATAGTCACTTCTTATGCCGAAGATCAAATCATCACTTCTGACCCTGCCCAACTTATGACTATTAAAAAGGCTAAAACAGAACTCTAAAATATGGCTGACCAACCAAAAATACAAAATGTTAAACCTGCTAATGTTCCCGAACAACCCCCAGAAGCCGTACAAGAACAAAATGTTAAACCTGCTAATACTCCCGAACAACCCCCAGAAACCGTGCAAGAACAAAATGTTAAACCTGCTAATGTTTCCGAACAATCCCCAGAAGCCGTACAAAAACAAATCTTAGAATTAAGAAATCGCATTGGAGGTATAGAACAAGAAAGAAATAAAATAAGAGCACAAATAAGAAAAATAGAAAAAGAAAATGCACCTGATGCTCAAGCTAGAATCGCTAGTTTAAATCAAGAACATGGCAATTTAACCAAAGAAGCAAAAAAATTAAAAACTGAATTATTTAAAGTCAGGACAAAAAATCGCCTACCAGGTCAAGCTAATTTATTACCTGTAATAAACGCTCATCCACCTAAAGCCTTACAAAAATCATGGCTACCTGAATTAGGTAATAAAAATCCTAAAAACGTAGACGATCTCGTAGGAAACGTTACGGCTAATACAATTGATTTTTCTATTTACATCATTCTATTCGGTATAGCAATTATTAAAGATATTTTAGATATATTAATAAACCTAATACCATATATTAATTTATTCACCTTTGTCATTTCTGCACCTTTTACAATTATCATTTTCGCTATCACTTTAATAACAGGAAAATTTGGTGGCTGGCGCATAGCCATAGCTATGATAGCTCAATTATTAGATTGGGTACCTATCGTTAGTTTCATCCCCATCACCACAATCAGTATATTATTATTAGTTCTTATGGAAAAAACAGGAGTTGGAAAAATCGTTTCTCAAATCCCTATTCCAAGTAAAAATTTAGCTAAAACTACTATTAAAAAATAAAATATATATTAAAATGTTTAAACGCTTATTATTTATTATCTTTGTTATCATTTCTTTTTTACCAATTTTTGTGTTTGCAGAAGTAATAAATTGTAACAAAACAAATGCGACAAAAGTTTCTGAATGGATCAACTATTCCCCAGATACTCAATCGCGCGATGCAGCGTGCGGAAGCCCAGTGCAACAATATCTTTGGATATTACCCTTGCCATCCCTCGGACCTTTGTTACCTGCACCATGTGATTGTGGTATTCAAATGATACAATGTAAGATAGAGCAGAACAATGACACTGACATTCCAGGCGAAAGTGCGGGCTCTCATATGCGCGGAGTATTTTGGTGCAATCCACCAATTTGTGATCGGGGCAGTTTTGGTGGAGCGGGCTGGCCTTGTTTAGAATATGCGACTAACCCACCTTGCGTATGTGCCGATGGTACTCCTGTAGAATGTACTGCTGGTACAATTAACCCAGAAGCACCAGACCCAGATGGTGTATGGAGCTGCCCCCCCGAAAGCTACATAGGATCATTATTTGACCCAAAAACACCTTATGTTTGGGAAACAGGTATACCAGGAATAATAAGGAAAGGAGAGGTTATGGACACTAAAATGCAAGGGCTAACTGGTTTACTTAATAAAATTATTAAATTAGTTTATACTTTTGCCGGTATTTTAGTTTTTGTCATGATAGTTTGGGGAGGAATTATATATCTTACTTCTCGTGGAAATTCTAGCTCAATTAAAGACGCTCAGGATAGAATTGGCCAAGCATTATTAGGACTCTTTCTACTTTTTGCTTCATATCTTATTTTAAATACGATTAATCCTGAATTAGTAAGAATATCAGATCCAACTTTCCCAAATATAACGTTTTCAAAAGGTACTATCCCTATTCCGCCTGGACCACCTATTGTTGGACCGCCAGTATCGCCTCCAACGGTAGGAGACCAACAAACAATAAAAGATTGTATCAAAGAAAAAGAAAGTAATCCCTGGTGCTATTTTGACGATGGGCCTCAATGCGATGGTTATGTCAGAGACATTTATGCGTGCTCTATAGCTAAAGGCGCTAACCTAAAGGCGTTAGATGGAACTGCTACCACTATATGGAATAATTGTCCTGCTGTACCTATGGGCGGTCAACAAGTAGGTGATTTAGCTTTTTGGTGTTACGAAGAAAATATAAATGGAAACGCATGTATAGACCCCGCTACAAGACCAGCTTCAGAAAATAGAAAGAGTAATCATATTGGTATCTATGACGGTACTGGCATTTCTCAATGTGGGGATTTTATAGGGGACAATTCATCATGCCCTCCTGACGATAGCACCTGCCCTAAAACTATTCAACCTAATGATTTAGGCTCTAGTTTTGTTTTTCAGGGATATTGTAGACCAGATACAGGAGTTGCTCCTCCTACAGTAATAGGAGAATCAAAATGGCCAACTAATGAAGTGGCTTTAAGTTATGATTCCGTCTATTCCTGTTATGGAGATAGGCCTTTATATGGTTGTCATATGGGGGTAGATTTAAGATTGACTGGCACTGATTCTGTGATGGCTGTAGCAGCAGGAGAAATAATCGAAGAAGATTTTAATTCTAGTTGCGGTAATTACATCATGATAGCGCACCCAAATGAAACATTGGTACAATACTATAGTTTTTATTGCCATTTAGACAGCTATACTAAAAATGTTCATGATGTTGTAATCGCAGGTGAAGAAATAGCCATAGGGGGCACTACGGGCGAGAGCACCGGGGACCATCTACATTTAGGCTTTTCCTCAGGGCGAGACTTCTGGAAACCTGAAACAAAATTAAACCCAGCTTGTTTTTTACCACAGATTGAAAGTATGTGCCCCTATAGTTCAGATAGAGAATGCGGGGGGTTAAGTTTTAATTGCCCTTAAATAGTAGCGTTTCTATAACACTTTTCCCATTTGATACATTCGCCAGGAAAACATTGCTTATTTATATAAGCATCATAACCGCATTCAGTTTCATGTACGGTTCCTTTTTTAAACACACAAACTTTATAAGTTTGTTCCATATTATTCATTCCTTTAGCTTTTCTGGTGACCAATTGACCTATCTTTCCACATTTGTTTGCTGTGGATAAAACAAGAAACCCTGTTATTAAAACTACCACTAAAGCGATAGCGATAAAAATTATTTTTTTATTAACCATATTTTTGATTAATTTTAATTAAAAATTAAATTCCTCTATCTATGGGCTTAATAACAATATGCCTCTCTAAGCCCTCTCCGATTGATTCGGTATACACATCAGCGTTTAAAGACAGCTCAGTGTGTACAGCTAGCCTCTGACGGCTGTTCATGGGCTCTAGGGAGACTTCCTTACCAGTGATCATCACTTGCCTAGACATTCTTCTAGCTGTTTCTAATACTATGGCATTTTGAGCTTCTCTATACCCATTAACATCTAAATGAAGCTTCCACTCTAAGCCCATTTTTTTATTCAATACAGATCGCCAAATATGTTCTAAGGCATCTAAAGTTTGACCAAATTTACCAATTAAAAAACTTCCATCAGATACTTTAATGTTTACTTTTATCACTCTAATTTCTTCTTGATCTTTAACATCTAAATCATATCCTTCTATACCAGAGATATTTAAAAAATTTTCAAGGAATTGTTTAAATTCTTCCATATATCTTTTATGCTTTTAATTTAAGTGTTTCTTTTTCAAATTGTTTTTTAACAAGTAATTCTTGGACAAAACCGATAAGTGACATTACCATCCAATACAAAGCTAAAATAGAAGGTAATTTTAAATAAATGACAAAAATAAGTATGGGCATAACATATAAGGTAATATTTTGTGTCATCTTAGCTGTTTTGTCTTTAACCTGATTGTTTGACAATGAAATCTTAGTTTGTAAAAACTGGAATACTGTAACAATAATAGCCATAACAATATATGGTTTACTTAAATCTAAAAAGCCCAAAAACATATTATTTAAAACTTCTGGCTGTTGAACAAAGGGGTATAACCAAGCGAACATTTTACCATCAAAAACTCCTTGAAAAATTTTAAACATACCCCAGAGAAGAATAAACTGGACAACCATAAAGAGGATCATGCCAAAAGGCTGAATCTTATTCTCTTTGTAAATCCTCATCATCTCTTGAGTTTGCTTAGGCTGATCTCCTTTATACTGTTTTTGAATATCTGATACTAATGATTGTACTTTAGTCATGGCTCTTTGCGACCTAGAATTACTCTGATACCAAGGCCACAAAGCTAACCTTAAAATTGCGGTTAAAACAATAACCGCTAAACCTAAATCTCCCCCTAAAGAATTATAGAGAAAAATCAAAGCGTTAAAGAGGGGTTGGTACAATACAGTAAAAAATAATCCTGAGCTAGCCATTTAATAATTTATATTTCTTTAATTGATCGACAATGGTCATTTCTACACTTTGATAATCAGCTTCAACTGAAGGTTTTTGTGCCATAATGATATAATCAAACTCTGGAACAAATTCTTTTATGTGTTTATATATTATAGCTCGTAAACGTCTTTTAATCTTGTTCCTAACTGTAGATTTCTTAGAAACACTGTTAGCTACGATAAATGCAAATCTACATTTTAACGAATCATTTTTGAGCCAAAAAATTTTAATCAAAGAAGAGCTGGAACGCGATCCTGATTTAAATATCTTACCAAAATCGCTTTTTTTACATATTCTTAATTTTTTAGCTAACATATCTTTAAAGAGCTATCCTACTGCGACCCTTTCTGCGTCTTCTTAGCAAAACATTTCTACCATTAGCACTAAGTTTTCTTTTTAAAAAACCGTGTGTTCTGGCTCTTTTTTTCTTTTTAGGTTGGTAAGTAGTAGACATATTTTAAAATTTTATTTTTATTAATCTCTGTATAAATTAACATTTCTGTTTTCTTAAGTCAAACTAAGATAAAAACTCTTATCCACAGTATATCAACAGGATATTCACGTTTTTACCATATTTATGCTTGTGAAAAATATATAAACAAGTATATAATGATTCTAAGGGTAATAAAAACAGCATGGATTTAGAGGAACTTTGGAAAACTATCCTCGGTGAAATTGAGCTCAATATTTCAAGGGCTAATTTTTTGACGTGGTTCCAAAACAGCTACATCAAAGAGGTAAAAAATGATACAGTTTACATTGTTACGCCTTCTAATTTTACAAAAGAATGGCTTATTAAAAAATATAATAAGTTCATCCTCAAAGCTCTTTACAATCATTTTCCTGATATTAAACAAATAGAATATATTATTAGTAATGCGCATCTAGCTCCTTTAGCTAAAAATCCTATTAAATTTAAGGCTGAAAAAATCTTAGAAAATGGAGATGAACAGCTTAATTTTTCTGAATTTAGTATAGATCCAGAGACAAATCTTAATTCTAAATATACCTTTGAATCATATATCGTAGGGGCAAACAATGAGTTGGCACAAGCCGCTGCTATAGTCATAAGCCAAAACATTGGTACTAAATATAACCCTCTTTTCATTTATGGAGGCGTAGGATTAGGAAAAACCCATCTTATGCAAGCCGTAGGTAACAAAATCAGGCAAGAAAAAGGTAAAAAAATTAAAATTTATTATATCTCTTCAGAAAAATTCGCTAGTGAAATTGTTAATGCTATCAAACAGCAAACCATGGAAGATTTTAAGAAAAAATATAGGTCTTTAGATGTACTTTTAATAGATGATATCCAATTCATGGCAAATAAAGACAAAACCCAAGAAGAACTTTTCCATGTTTTTAATACTTTATATGAGCATAATAAACAGATTGTTTTCACCTCTGATAGGCCTCCAAAAGCTATCGCACCTATAGAAGAAAGGCTACGATCCCGCTTTGAGGGAGGTATGGTCGCTGACATCGGATACCCAGATGTAGAAACTAGAATAGCTATTTTAAAATTCAAACTCCAAGTTAAAAATTACCCTCTACCTGATGAAGTTATCAACTATATTGCAGAAAGCATTCCTAAAAATATCAGAGAGTTAGAAGGGGCACTCAATAGGGTTATCGCTCATTTCAAATTAAAAAGGAATGAACCTAATTTGATTGATACTAAAAAAATTCTAACTGAAATTTTAGAACAACCTGTTAAATCTATTAATTACAAAGATATTATTAAAAAAACATCTCAATTCTATGGTATTCCAGAAACTGACTTAATCAAGCAATCTCGCAAAAGAGATATTGTTAAACCAAGACAAATCGCCATGTATCTATTAAGAGAAGAATTAAAATGTTCATATCCTTTTATCGGCGATGTCTTTGGGGGGAGAGATCATACCACGGTTATGCATGCTTGTGAGAAAATAGAAAAAGAACTTTCTAAAAATACCATTCTTTTTCAAGAAATAATTAACCTTAAGGAACTACTGTACAACCTTTAACCAAAGCTGTGGAAAAACCTGTGAATATCTTAGGGATAAAAAATAAATAAAAATAATTTTAAAAATTTAAAAAGATATGCAGATATTATCCACAAACTTTCCCTCAGTTAAAAAATACATTTTCTTCAAAAAACGCAGTATAATAAAGGATATTTAGGCTTATCCACAAAAACATCAAACACTAATAATAATAATTTTAAGTATAATATAAAAATAATATATAAATATGAAATTCACATCTTTGGTAGAAGGTTTAAAAAAAGCGGTTATCATGGCAGAAAGAGCTACAGGTAAAAATCTAACACTACCTGTTTTAAATAATTTACTTTTAGAAATTAAAAAAGGTCAATTAAAGATTTCAGCTACTGATTTAGAAATAGGGTTAGATACCTATGTCAGTGGCAAAAGTGAAAAAGAAGGAGACAAAGAAGAAGGGATCTCTGTTCCTGCTAAAACCTTATCTAATTTTTTATCTAATTTAAGTGAAGAAAAAATAGTTTTAGAGTCTAAAGATAATGTTTTAAGTATTAAAAGCGGAAATTTTGATGCTACTATCCAAGGTTTGTCTAGCCAAGATTTTCCGGTAATTCCTGAAATTAAATCTGATAATTTTTTTGAATTAGAAAATATGGTTCTCTTTAATGCTTTAAGTCAGATTATTAATAGTGCTGGATATACTAACGGCAGACCGGAATTAAATGGGATTCTTTTTGATTACAATGAAAGTGAATTAAAATTAGTATCAACAGATAGTTTTCGTTTGTCTGAAAAAACTTTGAAAGAGAAT
>JAPLYJ010000046.1 GCA_026395655.1 Candidatus Parcubacteria bacterium | reverse complement strand
GTCCATATATTGTTGTTTTGATTGTATGTTCATATATGATATTTGCCTTTAATTGTTATCGGCAATCTATCATATTTGGGTGTCTTTTTATATGATTTAACCAGTATCCGCATGGTGTCATTTTATATGATGTGATGCGTGATAATTATAAAAGAATATAATATAAGTATATTAATAAGTCGATTTTAAAATATAAAAATAATTTTAAAAAACATGGGCATTCAACGTGATTTCATCTCTGATGAAAAAAGGACTTTCAAGTATAAGATAGGGAAAATTTTAGCTTCCTCTTTGTCTGGTTTTATAGCAGGGTGCATTTTTTCTAGTTTAGCTTGGTATTTTATATTGTATTTGATTCACTTCAAGCAAGCTTACGAATTGTTTCCTTAATTTAAAAAACAATTTGTTCGTATATAGATGTCTAAACGACGGAGGTGTTAGCCTTCGTCTTTTATTTGACAGTATATGATATGTTTGCTAATATATTTTCCAGTAATATACAATACATATTAAATTTTTATATGCCCACCTTAAATCAATTAACTAAGAAAAAAAGAAAATCTAAGAGCAAAAAAACCAAAGCTCCAGCTTTTGATCATGGTTTTAATGTTAAAAAAAATAGATCTAGTCTTTTTTCGTCACCTTTTAAAAGGGGAGTTTGTTTAAAGGTTTTTACTACTACACCTAAAAAACCTAATTCTGCTTTAAGAAAAGTAGTTAGGGTTAGGCTTTCCAATGGCATGGAGGTCACAGCTTACATTCCCGGAGAAGGGCATAATCTACAAGAGCACTCTGTGGTTATGTTACGTGGTGGTCGTGTTAAAGATCTTCCTGGTGTGCGTTATCACGTAGTACGAGGCAAATATGACGCTGGTGGAGTAGAGAACAGAAAACAACAAAGAAGTAAATACGGAGCTAAAAGACCTAAAGCAAAATAATATATGAGAAGGAAACATAGAATAATTAGAAATTACGAACCAGATGCTATTTATAAAAGTTCAATAGCAACTAAATTTGTTAACCATTTAATGAAAGAAGGCAAGAAATCAGTAGCTTTAGCTGCTTTTTATCGAGCCATGGATATTATCAAAGAAGAAACCAAACAAGATCCTATTACGATTTTTGATTTAGCTTTGGAAAATGTAGGTCCTGCTTTGGAGGTCAAAAGTAAAAGAGTAGGTGGTGCCAACTATCAAGTACCTACACCAGTTAATGCTGAAAGACGAATGACTTTAGCTTTCCGCTGGATTTTAAATGCTGTTAGATCTAAAAAAGGTCAACCCATAGCTAAGAAATTAGCTGCGGAATTGATAGCTGCTTCTAAGAATGAAGGTACAGCTATTAAGAAAAAATTAGATACCCATCGTATGGCAGAAGCTAACCGTGCCTTTGCTCACTTCAGTTTCTAAGGTTTTTAAAACTGAAAGGGGTAGTCCTTTTTTTATGTCCAAGATTTATATTAATTTTAAAAAATATTTTTAATAAAACATGCCTAGAAATTTTCCCTTAGATAAAATGCGCAATACAGGTATCATTGCACACATTGATGCCGGCAAAACTACTACTACAGAGCGGATTCTTTTTTATACTGGTGCAGCTCACAAAATTGGTGTAATTGACGATGGTGATACCATTATGGATTGGATGGCTCAAGAAAGGGAAAGAGGTATTACTATCACTTCAGCTGCTACTACTTGTTATTGGATTCCTTCTTATCGCCAAAAAGACAAAAAATATGAATGTCAGATTAATATTATTGACACTCCAGGACACATTGATTTTACCGCAGAGGTACAACGTTCTTTACGTGTTTTAGATGGAGCTGTTGTAGTTTTTGATGGTGTCGCTGGTGTAGAGCCACAATCAGAAACAGTATGGCACCAAGCTGATAAGTTTGGAGTACCTAGAATTTGCTTTATTAATAAAATGGATAGATTGGGGGCAAGCTTTGAATTCAGTTTTGGTTCTATCAAAGAAAGGTTAACTTCTGATGCTGTGGCCTTGAATATCCCCATTGGCTTAGAAGACAAGCACGAAGGTGTGATTGATTTAATTACCATGAAAGAAGTGAGGTTTGATGGTGAACAAGGTCAAAATATGGGAATAACTGAAATCAGTGATTCTAATAAGTCTGAAGCTGATAAATATCATAAGTTATTGATAGAAGCTGTAGCTGAACAGGATGAAAAAGCATTGAACGAATATTTAGAAAATGGCAAAGAACCTGACGAAGAAGAGATAAGAAAAATTATTAGACGAGCTACTATTGGTGGTAAAATGGTGCCTGTTTTTTGTGGTGCTTCTTTTCGCAACAAAGGAGTGCAGCCTGTTTTAGATGCCATGGTAGAATATTTACCTTCTCCTTTAGATTTACCTCCTGTTAAAGGATTAGATCCTAAAACTGATTTCGAAATTGAAAGAAAATCATCTGATGATGAACCTTTTTCTGCTTTAGCTTTTAAAATTGCTACTGATCCTTTTGTAGGTAGTTTGACGTATTTTAGAGTATATTCTGGTAAATTAACCAAAGGTTCTTATATTTATAATGTAACTAAAGGTGGGCAAGAAAGAATCAGCCGTTTGGTAAGAATGTTTGCAGACAAAAGAGAAGAAATTGATGATATCTATGCTGGAGATATTGCTACCACAGTAGGTTTAAAAAATACTACTACTGGAGACACATTATGCGATGAAAATCATCCTATTATCTTAGAAAAAATTGTTTTTCCAGAACCTGTTATTTCTATTAAAATTGAACCTAAAACTAAATCAGATCAAGACAAGATTAGTTTGGCTTTACACAAATTATCAGAAGAAGATCCGACTTTTAGAGTGACAACTAATCAAGAAACTATGGAAACAATTATTGCTGGCATGGGAGAACTTCATTTAGATATTTTAGTAGATCGTTTAAGAAGAGAATTTAATGTAGGAGTTAATACTGGTAAACCTCAGGTAGCCTTCAAAGAAACTATTAAAAAAATGGCTGAGGCTGAAGGTAAGTATATTAAGCAATCAGGCGGTAGGGGACAATACGGACATGTTTGGTTAAGAGTAGAACCTTTAGAAAGAGGCCAAGGCTTTGAATTCGTTAATGCTATCAAAGGTGGAGTTATTCCTCAAGAATTTATTTCTCCTGTAGAAAAAGGAGTAAAAGAATCTATGGAAAAAGGTGTGATTGCTGGATATCCTGTTAAAGATTTAAAAGTCACTTTATATGATGGTTCTTATCACGATGTAGATTCTTCTGATATGGCTTTTAAAATTGCTGGTGCCATGGCTTTTCAAGATGCTGTCAAAAGTGCCAACCCTGTTATTATCGAACCCATTGTTAAAGTAGAAGTAAATGTGCCAGAAGAATTTTTAGGAGATATTATTGGTGATATCAATGCTAAAAGAGGGAAGATAGAAAAGATATCAGACAGAGCTAAATGTAAAATTATTGATGCTTTGGTGCCTTTGGAGGAAATGTTTGGCTATGTTACCAAAGTTCGCTCCATGACCGAAGGCAGAGGTAGCTATAACATGGAATTTAATTCTTATGAGGAAGTACCTCGCAATGTAGCTGAGACTATCATTGCCGGAAGAGCTAAATAATAAATTTTAGCTTGCCATTTGACAAAAACGCGCTTTTTTTATATTATCGTATTACTCAATTAATTAAAAATTAAACAAGTCGAAGCCTAATTAAATTAAAAAAAATAAACAAAAATATGGCAGAAAAAGAAAAATTTGTTCGTGGTAAGCCACACATGAACATTGGTACTATCGGGCACATTGATCACGGCAAAACTACCTTAACAGCCGCTATTTCTCATGCTTTAAACATGAAAGGTATGGCTAAAGTGGCCTTATCCGTAGATCAGATTGATAAAGCACCTGAAGAAAAATCACGCGGAATTACTATTAATGTTCATCACTCTGAATACGAAACAGAGAAGAGGCACTATGCTCATATTGATTGTCCAGGGCACAGCGATTATATCAAAAATATGATTACAGGTTCTGCTCAGATGGATGGAGCTATTTTAGTTGTTTCAGCTGCAGATGGTCCCATGCCTCAAACTAGAGAGCACATTCTTTTAGCTAGTCAGATTGGTGTCCCTGCTATGATAGTTTTCTTAAACAAAGTAGATATCGTAGACGATCCTGAATTGGTTGATTTAGTAGAAGCTGAAACTAGAGAACTTTTAACAAAATATAGTTTTCCTGGTAATGAGATTCCTTTTGTTAGGGGTTCTGCTTTAAAAGCTTTAGATGCTAAAAATGTTGATGATGAAGCTTTAAAACCAATTTTTGAACTTTTGGATAAAGTAGATGCATATTTTCCAGAACCTGTTCGTGAAATTGACAAGCCTTTCTTAATGCCTGTAGAAGATATTTTCTCAATTGAAGGACGTGGTACAGTAGTTACTGGTAGGATTGAAAGAGGTATTATTCACACTAATGACGAAGTAGAAATCGTTGGTTTTAAGCCAGCTACCAAAACAGTAGTTACCGGCGTAGAAATGTTTAACAAAACATTAGACGAAGGTAGGGCTGGAGACAACGTTGGTTTACTTTTGCGTGGTATTAAAAAAGAAGATGTCAGGCGTGGTCAAGATGTGGTTTTGCCAGGCGCTTCTTCTATCCATACAGACTTTGAAGCTGAGGTATATATTTTATCCAAAGAAGAAGGTGGTCGCCATACGCCATTTTTCACAGGTTATAAACCTCAATTCTTTATCAGAACAGCTGATGTCACTGGTGACGTTGCTTTAGCAGAAGGCGTAGAAATGGTTATGCCTGGAGACAATGCTAAAATTAAAGTTAAATTAGTAGCTCCAGTTGCTTTAGAAGAAAAACAAAAATTTGCTATTCGTGAAGGTGGTAAAACAGTCGGAGCTGGCGTAGTATCTAAAATTGTTAGTTAATTAATAAAATTTTACGGTGAAAGCTACAGTTGCTAAACAAGAACTTAAACAAAGGATTAGGATCAAGGTAAGAGCTTATGATCATAAGTTGATTGATAATTCTTGCCGACAGATCATTGAAACGGTCTTACGTCACGGTAGTGAGGTGATAGGACCTATTCCTTTACCAACTGAAAATCGTAAATACACAGTTAACAGATCTACGTTTGTGAAAAAAGATGCCAGAGAGCAATTTGAAATTAGAACGCATAAAAGGTTGATAGATATTATGAGCCCTAATGCTCAGACTATCGAAGCTTTAACTAATTTGAATTTGCCAGCCGGAGTAGACGTAGAAATTAAAATGTAAAATATACCAGTAGTTTCCTTTAAAAGTCCAGTTTTAGGAAAGTCATGGAAGCTGGGCCCTTGCCCAGTTTTTCATTGCCAACAAAATACATATATGAAATTTATTCTAGGTAAAAAAATAGGGATGTCACAGATTTTTGACACTGAAGGCCGAGTAAAACCGGTTTCTATTTTGGAAGCTAAACCTAATACGGTGGTTCAGATTAAAAACCAAGAAAAAGATGGATATACTGCTGTACAAATTGGGACAGGGGAAATTAAAAAATTGAAAAAACCTCAAAAAGGTCATTTGAAAAAAGCTTTACCAGAATCAGATATTTTAATCCGTCATCTAAAAGAATTTGTTGTATCTGAAAATGATTTAGAAAAATTTAAAGCAGGGGACAAGATTGATGTTTCTGTTTTTACCGAAGGTGAAAAAGTAAATGTTACTGGAATTTCTAAAGGTAAAGGTTTCCAAGGCGGAGTAAAAAGATATGGTTTTCATGGGCACAATAAAACTCATGGTACTAAACACAGTGAAAGAGCCCCAGGCTCTATTGGCGGTACCCATCCTCAGCATGTTATCAAAGGCAGAAGGATGGCAGGACGCATGGGCGGAGATCAAATTACTGTTAAAAATTTAAAAATATTACAGATAGATCTAGCAGAAAATCTCATCCTAGTTTCAGGTGCTTTACCTGGTAAAAAAGGAGATTTGTTAAAAATAGTTGGTAAATAAACATGACGATACAGACTTACAATATTAAAGGCAAAAAAGAAAAAGAGGTAACAGCTCCTGCTGTTTGGGGGACAAAAATTAACCCCAATTTAATCTATACTGTTTACAATGGTATGGTTTCCTCTAGACGCAAAAATATCGCTCATGCCAAAGGTAGAGGTGAAGTTGCTGGTGGAGGAAAAAAACCTTGGAAACAAAAAGGCACAGGTAGGGCTCGCCATGGATCTATTAGATCTCCAATTTGGAAAGGTGGTGGTGTGACTTTTGGACCTACCAATGAAAGGAATTATGTTAAAAAAATAAATCAAAAAGCTAAATTAAAAGCTTTAAAAATGGTTTTAAGCTCTAAATTGAAAGATCAAGAACTTTTGATTTTAGAAAATATTCCTTTAGAGATGAACAAAACTAAAGACATTGGTAAAATTTTAGATTCAATGTTTGAGAAAAAACCATCTTCAGCAATCTTAGCTACTGGTGGTGAAAAAAATCTTTTTAGAATTGGTCGCAATTTACCGTATTTAACAGTTCTCCCCGCTGACCAATTAGATGTAGTCTCACTATTAGATAAAAAGTATTTGATTATTACAGAATCCGGTTGGGAAATTTTAAATAAAAAATTATTAAAGTAAATACATGTCTGCTATCTTTTCAAAAAAAATTAAAAAAACAGATGAGGTTGTAAAACCAATAGAAGCTAAAAAATCTCATGTTGTTTCTTCTTCCGGAGATATTTCTTGGCAGGTTTTGCGTCATCCTCATTACAGTGAAAAAGCCACACTCATGGAACCTAGTGGCAAATACGTTTTTATCATCAATAGCAATGTTAATAAAACAATGGTTAAGCAAGCTATCGAAAAATCATATAGCGTTTCTGTTAAAGACGTAAATATTTTAAAAATTAAAAGCAATGCTATTAAATACAGAGGTAGGATTATAAGACAACCTCAGAAAATATCAAAAGCTATCGTTACCTTAAAAGAGGGTCAAAAAATTAATTTAGGCTCCAGGTAAACATGAAACAATATAAACCAACACCATTATCTAGAAGGATGCAGCAAGTAGCTGATTATAGTTCTTTATCAAAAAGAGAGCCTTTTAAACCTTTAACAAGATCTTGGAAAAGAGGTATTGGTCGTAGCCATGGAAAAATTAGTTCCAGGCATAAAGGCGGAGGTGTTAAAAAGCTTTATAGGGAAATAGAATTTGGTCAAGCCAAAATGAATGTTCCTGCTAAGGTAGTTTCTATTGAATATGATCCCTTCCGCACATCTTTCATTGCCTTAGTATCATACAGAGATGGAGATTGGAGATATATTTTAGCTCCTTCTGATTTGAAAGTAGGAAAAGAAATTGTTTGTGCTGAATCAGCTCCTTTAGAAATAGGCAATAGGCTCATGTTAAAAAATATTCCTGTAGGTAGCTCAGTGCATAACGTGGAAACCATGCCCATGACTGAAGGCAGATTAATCCGTAGCGCTGGCTCTTACGCTGAAGTTTTAGCTCAAGATGGCAAACACACTCATTTGCGTATGCCTTCTTCAGAAGTAAGAAAGGTTATCAACACTGGATATGCTTCTTATGGACGTTTATCAAACGTTGAACATGGCATTGTGAGTATAGGTATTGCGGGTCGTAATCGTAGAAAAGGAATTAGACCTACAGTAAGAGGTACAGCCATGAATCCTGTAGATCATCCATATGGTGGTGGAGAAGGTCGTACTCAAAGAGGTACTAAGAGACCTAAAACTAAATGGGGTAAAGTTACAGGAGGACACAAAACTAGGGTAAAAACAAAATATTCTAATGATCTTATCATTAAAAGAAGGGTTAAGAAAAAGAGAAAATAATGGCATTTTTATTGACAATTTAGCTTGGAAAAGATAAAATATATTAATTAAAAAAATCGTTAACACATATGTCTCGTTCTCTAAAAAAAGGACCTAATACAAACCCTAAATTACTCAAAAAAGTTGGTTTGTTAAAATTGGGTGACAAAAATCCTATTAAAACATGGGCTAGAGATGCAGTGATTGCTCCTGAGATGGTGGGTTTTGTTTTTGCGGTGCATAATGGCAAGAATTTTATTAATGTAGAAATTCGAGAAGAAATGGTAGGGCATTATTTAGGGGAATTTTCTCCCACACGTAAATTTATCAAACATGGAGGTCGTATGCAGAGGGAATTGGAAGCTAAGGCTACAGCTAATGTTGCTCCTGCTCCGGTTAATAAACCAAAAAAATAATATACAGAAATGGAAATTAAAGCCATCTTAAAATATATCAGGATATCTCCTAGGAAAGTCAGATTGACTGCTGGATTGATTAAAAAAATGACAGCTCAAGAGGCTTTGGCTCAGCTTAATTTTTTACCAGGTAAATCAGCCAAACCTATTAGCAAGCTTTTAAAATCAGCTATAGCTAATGCTAAACATAATTTTAAACTTGATCCTGAAAATTTATATGTTTCAGGAATCAAAGTAGATCAAGGTCCATCTTTAAAAAGGTCTATGCCCCGAGCTCGAGGTTCAGCGTCTCCTATTTTAAAAAGATCATCTCATGTTACTTTAATTTTAAGAGAATTATCAGATTCTAAAAAAACTATTAAATCATCTTTTTCAAAGATGCCAGAAAGCAATGTGGAAAAGAACAAAGATATAAAAGATGAAAAAACGAAAAATATTAATATTTTAAAAAATAGACAAGATAGAAATCAGAATAAAACTAGTAAATTAACAGGTCACAAACAAAAAATATTTAGTCGCAAAGCTATCTAAAATATATGGCTCAAAAAATAAATCCAAAATCAATTAGATTAGGCATTAACCAGAATTGGACTTCCAGGTGGTTTAATAAACGCCATACCGTAAGATATTTGCAAGAAGATATGCAAATTAGGGATTTTCTTTCAAAAAAACTTAAAGCTGCTAAGATTGAAGCTATTGAAATTGAAAGAACCAATAAAAGTGTTACCGTTAATTTAAAATCAGCTAGGCCAGGCTTAATTATTGGCAGAGGCGGTTCTGGCGTGGATGATTTAAGAAAAGCATTGGTTAGCTATTTAATGAAAAGCAAAAAACAAATTATCAATGCAGACAAGAATTTAATTAATTTAAATATTAACATTGAAGAAATCCGCAGACCAGAGATATCAGCCCCAGTTGTAGCTTTAAATATTGCAGAAGACATTGAAAAAAGAATGCCATATCGTAGAACTTTAAAAAATCATTTAGCTAAAATCATGCAGCACAAAGAAGCTATGGGTGCTAAAGTCATGGTTTCAGGCAGGTTAGATGGAGCAGAAATTGCTCGAGCAGAATGGCTTAAAGAAGGTCGTTTACCTTTAGTTACTTTACGTTCTGATATTGATTATGGTACTGCTACTGCTTTTTGCATGTATGGTTCAGTGGGAATAAAAGTTTGGATTTATAAAGGAGAAAAATTTTAGAAATTTTATAATATGTTCATACCTAAGAAAGTAAAACACAGAAAATGGAACAAAGGCCGCAATCGCGGAAGGGCTTTTGATACTCGAGGAGTGTCTTTAAATTATGGTACCTATGGCTTAAAAGCTGAAGGTTCTGCTTGGATAGACAGCAGACAATTAGAATCTTGTAGAAGAGCTATCATGCGTATCATGCAAAAAGGCGGTAAAATTTGGATGAGAGTTTTTCCTGATAAACCAGTTACTAAAAAACCACCAGAGGTAACTTTAGGTGGAGGTAAAGGTGCCGTTGATCATTATGTCTTTCCTGTTAGAGCTGGACGCATACTTTTTGAGATTGATGGTGTTTCTGAAGAAATAGCCAAAAAGGCTTTTAAAATGGCTTCGTATAAATTACCTATTAAAGTTAGAGTTGTTAAATCAGAAAAATAAGATATATGGATATTGAAGAAATAAAACAAAAAACGAGAGAAGAATTAACAGTTATTCTAGAAACAAGTCGTAAAAAATTACGTGACTTACGTTTTGATTTAATCGCTGGTAAAGTGAAAAATATTAAATCGGTACATGGTACCAGAAAAGATATTGCTAGAATTTTAACAGTTTTAAAAGAAAAAAATATTTAAAACATGACTACATTACCTATTAAAAAAATAATACCTAAAAAACATCGCATCTTGAAAGGTGAGGTGGTTTCTGATAAGATGATTCGCACGGCTGTGATTTTAGTAACTAACTTGAAATTACATCCTCGCTATCACAAATACTATAAATCTACTAAACGTTTTAAAGCTGAAAATCCTAAAAACCAATATCATACTGGAGACAAGGTATTGATCAGAGCAGTGAGACCATTGTCTAAAGAAAAAAAATGGCTAATTATCGGTTTATCTTAATAAAAAGCATATGATTCAACCACAAACTATTTTAAAAGTGGCAGATAACAGCGGAGCTAAAGTTGTTCGCTGTTTTCAAGTACGCGGGGGTACCAGAAGAAGGTATGCTAGATTAGGCGATTTGATCATGACTTCTGTTCAAGTAGCTGAACCTAGGAAAACAGTTAAAAAGAAAGACGTGGTTAAAGCTATTGTTGTCAGACAGGTTAAGTCCTACAGGCGTACAGATGGCTCATATATCAGTTTTGATGAGAATGCCGTGGTTTTAGTCAATGACAAGATGGAACCCATTGGTGGTCGTATTTTTGGGCCCATACCTAGAGAAATCAAGGAAAAAGGTTTTGATAAGATTATTACCTTAGCTCCTGAAATTGTTTAATAATATATATGAAAATCAAAAAAGGAGACAATGTTATTATCATCAAAGGCAAAGACAGAAACAAAACTGGCAAAGTTTTGCAGGTTTTTATAGAAAAGAACAGGATAATCGTAGAAGGTATTAATTTATTTAAAAAACACCAGAAACCTAAAAAAGAAGGTTCTAAGGGTGAAGTAGTTAATGTACCTCGTTCCTTAAATGTTTCTAATGCCATGATTTTTTGTAAAAATTGTAACAGTCCAGCTAGAATATCTTTTAAAATAGAAGGAGATACTAAATATCGTGTTTGCCAAAAATGTGGTAGTAAAATTTAACATATATGACTACTTTTGCTGAAAAATTTAAAAAGAACGTAATTCCTGCCATGCAAAAAGAATGGGGTTTTAAAAATGTTCATGCAGTACCTCAGATTACCAAAGTAATAATCAATGCTGGAATAGGTAAGGTTATGACTACTAATCCATCAAATAGCAAAGATTATTTAGAAAGAGTTCAACGTGCTTTAATTGCTATTGCTGGTCAAAAACCGTCTATTAGAAATGCTAAACAATCTATTTCTAGTTTTAAATTAAGAGAAGGTACTCCAGTAGGCTTAATGATCACTTTAAGGGGTACTCGCAAAGAAGATTTTATAGAACGTTTTGTTAATATTTCTTTACCTCGTATGCGTGATTTTTGGGGCATACCATTGAAAAATTTTGATGAAAGAGGTAATTTGAATTATGGTATTAAAGAACATAATATATTTCCAGAAGTGTCTCAAGAAGTTTCAGGTAAGCCTTTTGGTTTAGAGATCAGTTTTATTACTAATGCCGCCAAGAGAGAACAGGCTATTAGTTTGTTTAAACTATTAGGTTTTCCTTTAAAAAAAGAATAATATGGCTAAAACATCTGTTATTGCAAGATCTAAAAAACCGATCAAATTTGCTTCTCGCCTGGTGAGGAGATGTTTCCGTTGTGGACGTAAGAGAGGGTATATTAGAGACTTTGGTTTGTGTCGTATTTGTTTTAGAGAAATGGCTTCTAGGGGAGAAATTCCTGGAGCTAAAAAATCTAGTTGGTAAAATAATATTTAAATATATGTCTGATCCTATTTCCGATATGTTATCTCGAATACGCAACGCTCAAATGGTTAAACAAAAGACCACTAATTTGCCATATTCTAAAATGAAATTAGATATTGCAGAAATATTAGTGAGAGAAGGATTTTTAATTGCCGTAAACAAATTAGGACGCAAAATTGATAGAACATTGGAATTAGTTATAAAATACGAAGAAGATGGATCTCCTAAAATAAGTGAGATTAAAAGAATTTCTAAACCTAGTCAGAGAGTGTATATGCCGTATAAAGAATTACATCCTCTTCAAGGTGGTTTAGGTCGTATGATTTTGTCTACTCCTTTAGGTCTTTTAACAGACAGAGAAGCAAAGAAAAAGAAAGTCGGTGGAGAAATATTAATGGAAATTTGGTAATTATATGTCAAAATTAGGTAAAAAACCAATTGATTTTTTAGAAGGTGTGACCTTTACTCAAGAAGGTCGCAACATTACAATTAAAGGCCCTAAGGGTGAATTGTCATATGTAATATCTGATGATTTTATTCTAGAAATTTCAGAAAAAGATTTTAGGGTATCTCCTAAAAAACTTACCTTAGAAAGCAATACCATGTGGGGTACAACTGTGGCTCATTTAAAAAATAAGATGCAAGGAGTGTTTTCTGGTTTTGAAAAAAGGTTAGAGGTAGAAGGCGTAGGTTATCGTGTAGAAGTTCAAGGTCAAGAATTAATTTTAAATATCGGATATTCCCATTCTGTAAAATTAGATATTCCTAAAGATTTATCAGTTAAAACAGAAAAAAACACAGTAGTTGTTGCTGGTTTGGATAAAGAGTCTGTTGGTCAATTTGCAGCTTTAGTGCGTTTTCAGCGTAAACCTAATGTATATAAAGGTAATGGGATAAGATATTCTGATGAAATTATTAGAAGGAAATCAGGTAAAAAAGTAGCTAGCTCATCATAAAATCAATTATATGGTTAATTTAAACAGTAAAAAAAGAATATTAAAAACAAGAAGGCAAAAAAGGGTTAGAGCTAAAATAACAGGATCAGAATCTAAGCCTCGTTTGTCTGTCTTTAGAAGCAACAGTCATATCTATGCTCAATTAATTGATGATGAGACTGGTAAAATTTTAGTTTCTGCTTCTGACTTAGAAATTAAAACCAAAGCAAAAAAAGTTGGTTTAGCTTTAGAGGTAGGCAAACTTCTGTCTGAAAAAGCTAAAAAAATTAAAATTGATACAGCTGTTTTTGATCGTTCTGGGTATAAATATCATGGCAGAGTGAAAAATATAGCTGAAGGATTTAGGGTAGCAGGCAAGATATAATAAAAAATATGGAAAAAAAGAAATTCTCTAAAATTGAAAAATCAGAATACGATCAAAAAACCTTAGAAATCAGGCGTGTTACTCGTGTAGTTGCTGGAGGCAAACGCATGAGTTTTAGAGCTGCTGTTCTTTTGGGTGACAAGAAAGGCAAAGTGGCAGTAGGTTTGGCTAAGGGTGCTGATGTTTCTCAGGCTATTGATAAAGCTGTTTCTGATGCTAAAAAACATTTTGTTAAAGTTTCTATTTTCGATGGTACTATTAGACATAATGTTTTAGGTAAATTTAAAGCTAGTAAGGTAATTATTAAACCTGCAGTTAAAGGTAGAGGTATTGTAGCTGGCGGAGCTGTGAGAGAAGTATTATTTCTAGCAGGCTATAACAATGTTAGCGCTAAAATAGTTGGCACTAGTACTAATCAGATAAATAACGCTCAAGCTACTTTAAATGCTTTAAGCCATCTTAAATCAGTATAACTAAACATATGCAGATACATACTTTAAAATCTAGCTATAAGTATAAAAAAACCAAGAGAATAGGACGAGGTGGTAAACGTGGTTCTTATAGCGGTAAAGGCCAAAAAGGTCAGAAATCCAGAGCTGGTGCTAAAATCAAACCTGCTATTAGGGAGTTAATCATGCGTATTCCTAAAAAAAGAGGGTTGGGTTTTGCTAAAAGAGCAAAAAAATATGATATAGTTAAATTGTCTGTATTGGAAAGCAAATTTCCTAGTGGTAGCCATATTAATCCAGGAGTATTGGTCAAAGCAGGATTAATTTACAGGAAAGGAAATAGAACAGCTGCTATTAAAATTTTAGGAGACAGACAGATTAATAAGAAGTTTTATATAGCAAGATGTTTAGTAACTGATTCTGCTAAAAAGTTTTTAGAGCTATCAGGCGGAACAATCGAATCAGCTAAAAAATAAAAAATGTTTAAACTATTAGGAAAACTATTTTTGGTAAAAGATTTAAGACGCCGCGTGTTTATCATTGTGGGTCTTTTGATTGTTTTCCGTTTACTTTCAGTTATCCCTTTGCCTGATGTAGATCCTATTAAATTAAAAGCATTTTTTGAAAGCAATCAATTTTTTGGTTTGCTTAATATTTTTTCTGGTGGTGCGTTAGACAAACTATCTATTGGTATGTTAGGTGTAGCACCATATATTACTGCATCTATTATCATGCAGCTTTTAACCATGGTCTTTCCCAATATCAAAGAAATGTTTTACGGAGAAGGGGAATCTGGACGAACTAAATTTGAACAATTTACTAAATATTTAGCTGTACCCATGGCTATCATTCAGGGTATTGGTTTTTTAAACCTTTTACGATTTCAAGGAATTATCAGTTTCAATTCACCTTTAGCTTGGGTACAAGATATTGTTTTAATTACTGCTACTAGTATGTTCTTAACTTGGCTGGGTGATTTAATTACTGAACAAAAAATGGGTAATGGTATTTCTTTAATTATCTTTGCCGGTATCGTGGTTGAGTTACCGCGTTTATTTGGTCAGACCTTTGCTACCTTTGATCCTACTAAATTATTAGGTTTGATAGCATTTATTGTTTCTTCTTTGATTATCATTGCTGGAGTAGTTTACGTGACAGAAGCGCAAAGAAAAATACCTGTGTCATATGCTAAAAGGGTGAGAGGCACTAAAATGTATGGTGGTGTATCCACATTTCTACCTTTAAAAGTCAATCATGCAGGTGTTATCCCTATCATTTTTGCTTTGTCTATCCTACTTTTACCTTCTACAATAGGACAGATGCTTTCAGCTGCTTCTAACCCTACTATTATGCATTTTGGTCAATCTTTAGCTGGTATTTTTAACAATCAATGGATTTATGGCATATTGTATTTCTTAATGGTTTTTATTTTCACTTTTTTCTATACCAGTATTACTTTTGAACCAAAAATGATATCTGAAAATCTACAGAAAAATGG
Organism: Candidatus Parcubacteria bacterium; assembly: GCA_026395655.1. Taxonomy (GTDB): domain Bacteria; phylum Patescibacteriota; class Minisyncoccia; order UBA6257; family JAPLYJ01; genus JAPLYJ01. The sequence continues at coordinate 35,670 of JAPLYJ010000046.1, read as the reverse complement.
AGGTTTCATCCCCGGATATCGTCCTGGTCAAATGACAGCAACTTATTTAGCTAAAACTGCTCAAAGAATTACTTTGTTTGGCGCTATCTTCTTAGGCTTGATCGCTGTTGTTCCCATGATGATTCAAGGCGCTACTGGTATCTCTACTTTGACTATTGGAGGTACATCTATCTTAATCATGGTCTCTGTAGCTTTGGAAACTTTAAGCCAAATTAAAGCTCAATTATTAATGCGAGAATATGAAGAATATTAAAGAGACAAAAGTTGTTAATTTTTTTTACTTAGGCCCACCGGGTTCTGGTAAAGGTACTCAAGCGGCCTTATTGGCCTCTTTTTTAAAATTAAAAAAAATAGATTGTGGTGGCGCTTTGAGACAATTGATCAAAGAAAAAGGATATTTTGCTCAAAAGATTTCTAAGACCATGCAAGCAGGTGAATTAGTGCCTACTTGGTTGGTAGTAAACCTATGGTTTGATTTTTTAAAAAATACAAATTTAAATCAAGGTATCATCACAGAAGGTAACCCTCGTACTGTTTTAGAAGCTGAAATCTTAGATGATATGCTTTTTTGGTTAGGTAGAAAAAACCTCAAAGTCATATATTTGAAAGTAAGATTGTCTGAAGCTAAAAAAAGAATGTTGTTAAGGCGAGTCTGCCAGAAATGCAATATGCCTGTTTCTTTGTATTTTAATCCTGAAATTAAAAAATGTCCTAGGTGTCAAGGTAAATTAGTAAGAAGGTTAGATGATAAAGTATCTACGATAAACAATCGTTTTAAAGTTTTTGAAAAACAAGTTTTACCAGCAGTTAAATATTATCGCAAAAAAGGCAATCTGATAGAAATCAGCGGGGAAGGGAGTATTGATAAGATTTTTAAAGAAACTTTAAAAAAGCTTAATCTTTTAAAAAAATAAATTCGTGGTTACCATTAAAAAGCCGCAAGAAATTAAAATCATTAAAGAGGGCGGCAGAAGGCTGGCTCGTGTTTTAGACGAGCTTTCTTTAGAATTAAAACCAGGTGTTAGCGCTGACAGGTTGGATACATTAGCTCAAAGTTTGATTTTAAATTATGGTGGGAGACCATCTTTTTTGCATTATAAACCTGATTTTGCTTCTCAATCTTTCCCAGCTGGTTTGTGTGTTTCTCCTAATGAAATTATTGTTCACGGCGTACCTAAAAAAGAAATGATATTAAAATCAGGAGATATTGTTTCTTTAGATATTGGTATGGAATACAAGAATTTTTATACAGATATGAGCGCTTCTTGGCCTATTGGAGAAGTAAAGCCAGAGCTTTTAAAATTAATCAAAGTGACTAAAACAGCTTTAGCCAGAGCTATTTTGGTAGCTAGAGCCGGTAATAGATTAGGTGATATTGGATATGCTATCCAGAGCTATGTTAACAGTCAGGGTTTCATGGTTATCAAAGATTTGATAGGGCATGGCGTAGGATATGGCGTGCACGAAGATCCAGACGTACTTAATTACGGTAGGCCTAACACAGGCTTAAAATTGGAGCCTGGTATGGTTTTAGCGATAGAACCCATGGTGACTTTTCTTAACCCCAACATCAAACAAAAATCAGATGGTAGTTTTGTTACGATTGATAATCTAGCTGCAGCTCATTTTGAACATACGATAATCATTACTAAAGGAGCTGCTCAGATTGCTACCAAAATTTAAAAATGAAATTTTTAGGTATAGACTATGGTTTAAAAAGAATAGGGTTAGCTAAAGGTGATGATGTAAATTATATGGCTTTTCCCTTAAGTTGTATTATTAACAAAAATATTGATTTTGTAATATCAGAAATATTAAAAATATCAGAAAAAGAAAAATTTGAAAGTATTGTGATAGGTTTACCTTTAGATACACATTTAAAAGAAACTGAACAATCTGTTTTAACTAGGAAATTTGGGAATATATTAAAAGAAAAATTAAATTTACCTGTTTTTTTTGAAAATGAAATTTTCAGTACGCAGGAAGCAAAAAACAAATGGTTAAATCAGAAATCTAAAAAAATAGGTTTGATAGATCAAACAGCAGCTTTGATTATTCTGCAGTCATATTTAGATAAGGTAAGATTTAAAAAATGATTAATTAAATGCAAATATTTGCAAACGTTTTTACGTTTGTTTTTTTGTTTTTCTTTGGTTATAATATAAATATATGGAAACACAAATACCTTCGGAAATTAGGCGGGACCCATTAACTAATGAATGGGTAATTGTTGCCCAAAATAGGTCAAAAAGACCTAAAGGTATTTTAAAAAACAAAATTAGAAAACATTCTCCTATTAAAAAATGCCCTTTTGAAGATCCTGTGGCTACAGGGCACGGGGAACCCTTGATGATTATTAAACCTAAAATCAAAGGGGATTGGTCTTTGATGGTTATCAAAAACAAATACCCAGCTTTATTTCCTACTGATTTTAAAAGTTATAAAATTGGAGATTATAAGATATTAAAAGGCTCTGGTCATTGTGAGGTGGTTATAACTAGGGATCACAAAAAATCTTTGTATCAATTAGGTAAGAACGCTGTTTCTGAAATGCTTTTAGCTTTTTTACAAAGGTCTATAGCTTTATCTAAAGAAAGAACCACAGAATATGTTATGTGTTTTATCAATTATGGTCCTACTGCTGGGGCGAGCATGACTCATCCTCATGGTCAGATTATTTCTTTACCTATCATACCTCCAGATGTTTCTCGTATCATGGAAAAAACTAAATGGTTCTATAACCAAAACAAAAAATGTGCGTATTGTGAAATGCTTAAATGGGAGAAAAAAGAAAATAAGAGAGTAGTGTTTCAAAATGATAAATTTATTACCATAGCACCTTTTATTTCTCGTAATGCCTACGAATTAGCTATCTACCCTAAAAAACATCAATCTGATTTTAGGTCTTTGAAGATGCCTGATTTAAATCAATTAGCAGAAGTCTTATATGATGCTATATCTAGATTATACCAAGAATTATCAGATCCAGATTACAATATTATGATTCAGACCGTACCTACTAATGATTCGCATAAATATTACCATTGGCATATAGTTATCTATCCTAGAACAGAATTACCAGCTGGATTTGAGTTAGGTACAGGCATGGAAATATGCGGTTTAGATCCCACAGAAGCAGCTTTTAGATTAAAACAATGGAAAAACAAAAAAATAAAATAATGCCTAAATTATTAATTTTTAATTGGAAAGCTAAGGTACTGAATCAAACAGAAGTTTCTAATTTGATTTTAGAATATCAAAAATTTAAAACACCAATAGTTGTAGCTCCTCCATATGTTTTTTTAACTACCATAAAAGATTTTGATTTATCTAGCCAAGATGTGTCAGCTTCTAAGCCTGGGGCTTTTACCGGAGAAGTGACAGCAGAAATGTAAAATGGTAGCCGATAAGATGAGGCGTGTTTTAGAGAACAATCTTACGCCTGTACTATGTGTAGGTGAGACATGGGAAGAGAGACAAAACAATTTTACGCAAAACGTAGTTAAAAGACAGTTAGACGCAGGCTTATTAGTAATGCGTGATTTTCCAGAAGCTAAATTAATTGTAGCCTATGAGCCAGTTTGGGCGATTGGCACTGGTAAAGCTGACGAACCTAAAGATAGTTTGGTAGTAATTAAATATATTCGTAATTTATTGCAAGAAGCTAACATTAAAGAATATCTAACTATCTACGGTGGCTCTGTATCTAGCAAAAATATTCTAGATTTTTTAATATATTCTGAAATTGAAGGAGCGTTGATAGGATCTGCTGGAGTGGATATAGAAGATATTAAAAAAATGTTACAAATATTTTAAAATTTAAAAAATAATATATATTAAAAATATGAAAAACGTTTTATGTGTTATAGGGGGTATTTTGATGGTAGCTTTGATTTTTGCAGCTACTTGTTGGGGGTATTATAATCTTACCCAAGCTCAGAATAAAAATTATCCTACACGTACTATTTCTATAAGCGCTTCTGGTCAGGTTTATGCCAAGCCGGATATTGCTAAAGTGTATCTATCTGTAATAAATGATGGTAGTGATCTTAACAAGCTCCAGGAAGAAAATAATTTAAAAATGAAAAAAGCCATAGATTTTTTAAAAGGCAATGGAGTGTTAGAAGAAGATATTCAAACTTCAGCTTATAACTTGAATCCCCAATATGACTATACCTGGTGTCAGAAAAAAGGATCTGAAAAAAAGACTTGCTCTCCCAAAATAATTAGCTATGAATTACGCCAGCAGGTTATGGTTAAAATTAGGGACTTTGAAAAAATTGATGTGATTGTTGGTGGCTTAAGTGGTACAGGAATCAATGAGATTTCTAATTTAGATTTTGGTATTGATGATTCTGAGATATATAAAAATGAAGCTAAAATTAAAGCTATTAACAAAATTCAAGAAAGATCCAAATTATTGTCTCAACAAACAGGGATACGTTTAGGTAATATTATCAATATCTCTGAAAGCTATGATAATTTACCTTATACCAAATATGACAGCATGGGCGGAGGTTCCAACGTTTCAGAATCAGCGCCAGTGCCAACAACAGCCCCAGTTTTAACTGGTCAATCAGAAGTTAGTGCTACTGTAACTATTACTTACGAAATTAAATAATGAAAGATTTATTGTCCTTAGATTTACAAGGTAAAAAGGTTTTAATGCGCGTTGATTTTAATGTTGCTTTTAATACAGATGGTAGCTTGCTAGATGATTTTCGCATTATAAAAGTTATTCCTACCATTGATTTTTTATTGGGAAAAGGTGTTTCTCAGATTATTTTAATTAGTCATTTAGGACGTCCTAAATTAGAAGACAAGAATAATCCTGATTTTAGCTTAAAAAGAATATCGGAATATTTGGGTGAAAAAATGAAACGTAAAGTGAATTTTTTTTCAGATGACTGTGAAAAAGAAACAGATATTTTAAAAGAAAAAATATCAGCTATTCCTTCAAATTCTTTATGTATGTTAGAAAACATCCGTTTTTATTTGGGTGAAGAGGAAAATGACCAGGAATTTGCTCAGAAATTGGCTTCTTTAGCTGATATATACATTAATGAAGCTTTTTCTGTTTCTCATAGAGAGGCTGCTTCTTTGTGTGCGATTACTAAGTTTTTACCATCATATCCTGGTTTATTAATGCTCAAAGAAAAAGAAAATTTAGATAAAATAATGTTACGCCAAGATCATCCTTTTATTTTTGTTTTAGGCGGAGCGAAAATTAAAGACAAACTACCTCTTTTAGAAAAATTTGCTAATTCTGCGGATGTTGTACTTTTAGGTGGGGGAGTAGCTAACACTTTTTTAAAAGCTAAAGATTTAGAAATTGGTAAATCCTATTATGAGCCAGAAATGATATCAGTGGCTAAAGATTATTTACAAAGATTTAAAAATATTGTTTTACCTGTTGATGTTAAAGTAAAAAACATTGAAGGATTAACTGAAAATAAGAAATCAGAATTTATTTTAGAGACAGATAATATTTTAGATATTGGAGAAGCTACTATTTTAGATTACAACAAAATTATTTTATCCAGTCTAAGTTTGCTTTTTAATGGTCCCATGGGAAAAATAGAAGAACTTTATTTTAGGTTAGGGACAGAAGCTGTTTTTAAATCAATCTATGAAAACAAAAAAATCTATGCTATTTTAGGAGGGGGAGAAACAGTTTCTAGCTTGAATTTGTCTGGAGAATTGTTAGAATCTGAAAATGTTTTTGTTTCCACAGGAGGAGGTGCCATGTTATCATATCTTTCCGGAGAAAAATTACCTGGGTTAGAAGCTTTAAATTAAATAATTAAAATGCCAAACATTGATCCTGATATTAAAAATGGTCAACCAGTAAGAGAGCGTGTCTTGGCTTTTTTAGATATTGAAACCACGGGTTTAGAATTAAATCATGAGATTATTGAAATTGGAGTAGTGAGGGTAAGCCAAAAAGATTGGGAGATAGTAGAAGAATTTGAGATGAAAGTTAAACCTCGTCATATGGAAGACGCAGATCCTTTTGCTTTGGAAATTACTGGATATACTGATGAAGCTTGGAAAGACGCCATCACTTTACCTAACGCTTTAAATATTTTAGAACAAAAATGCAAAGGGGATATTTTGATTGGTCAGAATTTTTCTTTTGATTGGGCTAGATTGGAAAAAGCTTTTACTGAAGCTGGGCATCCTTTGCCTGCTTTTTATTATCATCGTATGGATTTAAAATCAATGCTTTTTTATAAATATTACGACGAAGATAAGATTAAGACTTTTAGTTTAAGTGAAATTAGTGCGTATTTAGGCTTAGATAGGGGAATAAGCCACAATGCGCTTAGTGACGCCAAAGCAACATATCGAGTTTTTAAAAAAATAATGGAAGAAAATTAATATGACAGAAATAAAAGTATATGCAGATGGTGGCTCTCGGGGTAATCCTGGACCAGCAGCTATAGGGGTAGTGGTAGGGGAAAAAGAATATGCTCAATGTATTGGGAAAGCTACAAACAATGTAGCTGAATATCAAGCAGCAATTTTGGCTTTAAAAAAAACCAGATCTTTGTTAGGTAAAGAAAAATTAAAAGATACTTTAGTAATAGTTCATATGGATTCTGAGTTAGTAGTTAAGCAATTAACTGGACAATATAAAATTCTAGAACACGATCTTCAACCATATTTTTTAGAAGTTTGGAATTTAAAATTTGATTTTCCACATTTGAATTTTTTACATATTCCTAGGGAAAAAAATACTAGGGCAGATCGTTTAGTTAATAAAGCTCTTGACGGAGACAGCGCTCGTTTGCTATAAATGTTTTTTATGGTATAATATAATTAGGTTAAGTTGAATGGTTGCTTTTTGTTAATTCAAAAAGAGGAAAGTCCGAACACTCTCTTGGTTTATTCCAAGATAAAAAAGTAACGGCTAACAGCCGCCATCCTGTTTACTCTCTAACTTTTTGGTTAGGGAAATGACCTAATTGGTAACAATTAGGTTTTAAAATGGGGTAGAGGTGCGAACAGTGACGTTTCTGTTTGAAAAGACAGAAAGATCCTTTTGCAAAAAAGGGTTAATCTCCGGATATATTGAAACGGAGAATGAAACGGCTAAATCCTTACTGGGTGCAAGAGCCATTACGCTCGCATGAGGTTTGTGGTAACGCAAACCTTAGATAGATAACCATTGCCCTTTGGGGTACAGAATTCGGCTTATAGACTTAATCTAGTCCGCCCTAATTTTTAGAGCGGATTTTTATTTGTTTTTTTATGAAAAAATAGTAAAATATGTATGGTTAATATATGAAAGGAAAAACAAAAACAGTTAAGAGGAACAACGTTTGGAAAATGGCCTATGATATCAGGCCAGCTGTTTTGACTTGGGAAGATGAGGTTAAATTGAAATTAAGACCTACAGTTGTAAATTTACGTCAGCTTGCAGATAGGGCTCAAGAATCTGATTTTTCTTTAAATCAAATATCATATCTTAAAGATGTTGGAAAAGAAAAAAAACCTTCTTTTTTACCAAAAGCTGTTATCGTTCTATCTTTATTCTTTATGGCTTTTGTTTTAATAGCAGGACAGATACAGGTAAGTAATCAAGCGTCTTTGGCGAAAACAGAAAAACAATCAGTAGAGAAAAATGTAGCTACAGCTATTAGCAGTTTTGAAAAAGGAGATTTTAATGCTAGCTCTGATATTTTATTATCAACTACTCAAAAAACTCAAGTTAAAAAACCTTTTTGGCAGCACTTAACAGCTTCATTGGCTTTTTTAGGAATAGAGCAAGCTAACTCAGAAGATATTGGTAGCGTAGCGGATCAATTCAAAGGGAATTTAGACAAGATGCAATCTTTAGATTTTTCTAGTTTTGATCAATTAACAGAAAATTTTAAAATGTTAAAGAGTCTTTTGGACGTAGATCAGACAGGAACAGAAGGTAATACATTAAGTGATCTTAAAGTGATGGGTAATGTTTTAGGTTATAACGGTGTTTCAGAAAGCTTAATTTTAATTCAAGATCCTAACACCTCTAAACCTACAGGAGGATACATCGGTGCCTATGCCTGGGTATCCCTAGATTCAGGAAAGATCATAAATTCTGAAATTAAAGATGTATATCAATTAGATTCTAAGATGACTAAAAAAGTAGTACCACCTTTAGCTTTAAAAGGTCTTTCTTCCTCTTGGCTATTTCATGATGTTAATTGGTTTTCTGATTATCCTGCTTCCGGAGAAAGAATGTTGTCTTTTGCTCAAAGCGCTGGTTTAAGCCTTCGAACAAATAATGTTATCAGTCTTAATGCTAAAGTTATTAAAAAAATCTTAGAATTATCTGGTCCAATTTTCTTGTCTTTAGAACAAGGGTCAATAGATAGTAATAATTTTGATGCTTTTTTAGCTAATAATTTTTATCAAGGAAAAACTTTGTCAGATAGCAAAGGAATTTTTGCTTTGTTTTTAGAAAATCTTGTTATCAAATTATCTCAAACTAATACAGAACAAAAAACAGATCAAGATATTTTGCCTTTCTTGTTAGCTAGCTTGAAAAATAAAGATATTCAAATATATTCTAAAGATGCAGAATTGCAAAATCTTTTAATGCAAAATGGCATGGCTAATAATATTTTGCCAATTTCAGCTAACCAAGATTATCTCAATGTTGTTAATACTAATGTGGGGAGCGAAAAAACAGATGCTTTAATTAAGCAAACTATTAATTTAGAATCAGAAATTCAATTAGATGGTAGCATTATCAATACTTTAACTATCTTTAGAACTAATGATGCAAAAAATATTAAAGGTGCGGTTAATAATACTCAATATCTTAGAGTTTATTTACCAGAAGGTTCTGAAATTTTAGAAGTTAAAAGCCGTAGTACTAATCCATATCGTATCGCAGCTATAGCATATGATAAAAAAGGATTTGAAGAAGATCCGCTTTTAATTCAAGGAGAAAACATGGCTGCTATTAATTCTGAAACTGATTCTAGATATTATCATGAATTTGGAAAATTTGTGGCCGCTAATTGGTTGATAACAAAACCCACTGAAACTCAGATTTTAACCTATAAGTATAGATTGCCTTTTACGCTCATATCATCTAATAATTCATATAAATTAATTATTCAAAAACAATCTGGATTAGATAGCGCTGTTAAATTCCATATGAAAATTCAATCAGGAGCTCCTTGGAAAATATCTAATTCTGATTACTTAAAAGATTTTTTACTTACTCAAGATACGAATATATCAATAGATTTAGTTAAGGTTAATGATTAAACAGCTTATCAATCATCGTTCGGAAACTATCGGTGGGGGAGCATTAATTTTGGCTGGCTTTACCATTATTGGTAGTATTCTAGGAGTATTGCGTGATTCTTTGTTTGCTAGCAGATTAGGAGTAGGTAGTCAGTTAGATATATATTATGCCGCTTTTCGTATACCGGATTTTGTTTACAGTATTTTTATTATGGGGGCAATTTCTGCTGGTTTCATTCCCATTTTTACTGCGCATTTAAAAAAATCAAAAGAAGAAGCTGGTTCTCTTTTGTCTTCTATTTTTATTCTCTTTGGTTTGTTCATGATTTTAGTTTCTGCACTTTTAATCATTTTTGCTGAACCTATTTTAAAAAATCTTTTAGCCGGGTTTGATTCTGAAAAAATTTCTTTAGCTGTGAATTTAACTAGATTAATGATGATTCAACCTATCATTTTAGGTTTTTCTGCCATTATTAGTTCTGTTTTACAAATTTTTAAACTTTTTGTAGCTACTGCTTTGGCTCCAGCTATGTATAATCTAGGAATTATTACGGGGATCATCTTTTTTTACCCTCGCTTTGGTTTATCTGGATTAGCTTACGGAGTTATCTTGGGTGCTATCTTAAATTTATTGATATTACTACCTTCTTATTTCCATCTAAAATTACCATCTAAGATTGATTTCTCAGATTCTATCAAAGGTTTAAAACAGATGTTTTTTGTAATGATACCTCGTACTTTAAGTATTTTAATTAATCAGGGATATTTTTTAGTTTTAACTTTTGCTGCTAGTTTTATGGTAGCAGGTAGTTTGGGTGTTTTTAGTTTAGCTAACAACATTCAAGGTTTCCCTTATGTTATCTTTACTCTTTCTTTTGTCTCTGCGTCTTTTCCTGTTTTTTCTAGACTTTTTGCTGACAAAGATGATTTAGCTTTTAAACAAATTTTAAATAATACTATCAGACAGATTCTTTTTTTCATCATTCCTTTATCTGGTTTGTTTTTAGTTTTTCGAGCTCAAATCGTAAGGTTGTTATTGGGGTATGGTCGCTTTGATTGGTCTGCTACAGAGAATACAATAGCTGTTTTATCTATTTTAACTTTGGCTTTGATTTTTCAATCTTTGAGTTATTTGTTCGTTAGGGTGTTTTTCAGTAGAGGGGAAAGCATTAAACCTTTTGTGGGTGCACTTTTAAGTTATAGCTTAGGTGCTATTTTGTGTTTTATTTTAGGCAGATCTTTTGGGGTGATAGGTTTAGCCTGGGCATATGTTTTAACTAATACCTTATATTTTTTTGTCATGTTTGTCATGTTAAAACGCAAATTAAAATTTTGGTCTGTAAGAGAATTAATCCAACCTATTTTAAAAATATGTGTAAGTTCGTTTTTCGCTTGTGTTGTGGGATATCTTATGTTAAATCTTTTAGCTCCTATCTTTGGTACCAATACAGTTAAAGGCTTGTTTTTACAAGCTATCCTTTCTGGATCTTTAGCTTTATTTGCTTTTTGGATGATAGGAAAAAAATTAGGTTTAGAAGATTTAGCTAATTTTAAAAATTTGATTTTTAATAGATTGAAATTAAAAAAATGAACCATATTAGAAATTTTTGTATTATTGCTCATATAGATCACGGCAAATCAACTTTAGCTGATCGTTTTTTAGAAGTCACTCATACTATCAGCAAAGACAAACTCTCTGAACAATTTTTGGATAAAATGAGTTTAGAAAAAGAAAGAGGTATCACCATTAAAATGCATCCGGTAAAAATGGCTTGGCAAGAAAACGGAGAATCATATATTTTTAATTTAATTGATACTCCAGGTCACGTAGATTTTAATTATGAGGTTTCCAGATCTTTGGCCGCCGTAGAGGGTGCTATCTTATTAGTAGATGCTACCCAAGGTATTCAAGCCCAAACCATTACTAATTTAGATTTAGCTTTGAAACAAAATCTTAAAATTATTCCAGTTTTAAATAAGATAGACTTAGCTATTAGTGATATAGAAAGTCGACGTCAAGAATTATCAGAATTGTTAGCTATTGAACCAGAAGAAATTTTAATGGTTTCTGCTAAGAAAAAAACTAATATAGAATCGCTATTAAGTGTTATTGTTTCTAAAATACCTAGTCCTAAAGGAGAAATTGACAAACCATTAAAAGCTTTAGTTTTTGATTCTAAATATGATCCATATAAAGGCATTATTGCCTATGTCCGTGTTTTTGATGGCAACATCAAAGCAGACAGCCAAGTGTATTTTATGGCTCAGAATAAATCAATAGAAGTTTTAGAAGTAGGAGTATTTAATCCTGAGTTAATAAAAGTTGATAGTTTGTCAGCTGGTTCTATTGGTTGGGTAGCTACTGGGTTAAAAGACCCGACAATTGTTAGGGTAGGTGATACTATAACAGACAAAAAAGACAAACAAGGGCAATTTTTAACAGAACCTTTAACAGGATATGCTGAGCCAAGACCCATGGTTTTTGCTGGTTTTTATCCTGAAAGTGCTGATGACTATGAATTATTCAGAGACGCTTTGTTAAAATTAAAATTAAATGATGCTAGCTTGTTTTATGAACCGGAAAATAGTGATGTCTTAGGCAAGGGTTTTCGTTTAGGTTTTTTAGGTATGTTGCACTTAGAAATTACTCGTGAGAGATTAGTTCGAGAATATCGTTTAAAAATTATTACTACATTGCCTCTAGTACCTTATAAGATATATCTTAAAGGGCAAGACCCATATATTGTTATCAGCCCAGCTGATTTTCCTTCTTCAGATAAATTAGAAAAAGTAGAAGAACCTTTTGCTGATTTAGAGATTATTACACCGCCGCAATATTTAAGTAATATTTTAAAACTTTTAAATCAATATAGAGCTGTACAGATTACTTCTAAAAATATTGGTTTAGATAAGTTGGCTTTAAATTACGAATTACCTTTTACAGAAATCTTAAGAGATTTATATGATAATTTAAAATCAGCTTCCGGTGGTTACGCTTCCATGAGTTATCAAATTAGTGGGTATAGAGCTACTCAAATAGAAAAGGTAGAGATATTATTAGCTAATAAAACTTTTGAAAGTTTGTCTCGTTTGATACCGTACGAAAGAGTAGAATCAGAAGCGAGACTATTGGTTAAAACCTTAAAAGAAATTTTACCTCAGCAGAATTATCAGGTAGCTATTCAAGCTAAAGGCTTTGGTCGTATTATTGCCAGAGAAACTATCGGCGCTTTAAAAAAAGATGTCACTGCCCATTTATATGGTGGAGACCGTACTCGTAAGATGAAACTTTGGAAAAAACAGAAAAAAGGTAAAAAAAGGCTTTTAGAACAATCTGATTTGCATATTGACAGTGAAATTTTTCTCAAACTTTTAAAAACTCGTTCTTAAAAACATGAAAGACAAATTAGGCAAAATATTATTAATATTTTTAGCTTGTATCATTGTTTTAGGCCTAGGCTATGTTTTTAGTCGTGAATTTAAAAAACGCCAAATTTTAATTTTAGAAAAACGCAGTTTAGAAGAAAAAATTATTAATTTGCAAAAAGAACAAGAAGCTCTAAAAAATGAAATTCAGACTAAAGGTAAAGAAAGTATTTTAGAAGAAGAAGCCAGGCTTAATCTAGGCATGATTAAAACAGGGGAGAAGTTGGTAATTATAGTACCCCTGAAAGAAATTACTTCTACAGAGGATTTTTTAAAGAAAAAAGCCTGGTATCAGTCTTTGTTGACGAGCCTGACAAAAATGTGGCAGAATCTAACAGGCAAAACTTCAAAATAGGTGCGGTGGTAGTTCAGCGGTAGAATGTCTCCTTCCCAAGGAGAAGGTCGGGAGTTCGAATCTCCTCCACCGCTCTTGTATGCCAGCGTAGCTCAGTTGGTAGAGCAACGCACTCGTAACGCGTAGGTCGTGGGTTCGAATCCCACCGCTGGCTCCAAAATTTGATTTTTGATTGATTATTTTGTAGGTAGATATTGTTCAATTTTGTTAGATATAGTATAATGATATTAGTCGAATAATAATTAAATAATACACAAGATTTAATCATGATAAAAACTTGTGTTATACAAAAGCTATGGGAATGATTTTAATTTGGTTAGTTGGGATTGCCGTCTTTTTTATCCTCTTTGGTTTAAGGATTATAGATCAATATGATCGTGGTATTGTATTGACGCTTGGAAAATATACAGGCACAAGACAACCAGGAATGACTTGGATTTTTATTGGTTTTCAACGAATGATAAAAATTGATATGCGTATTACAACTACAGACATTCCGCAACAAGAAGTAATTACCAAGGATAATGTTCCCGTTGGCATTAATGCGGTTGTATATTTTCAAGTACAATCTGCAGAAAAAGCAATTTTAAATATTAAAGATTATACTTTAGCAGTTTCTCAATACGCTCAAGCTGCCTTAAGAGATGTCATTGGTGGTATTGAGCTTGATTCTTTGCTTTCAGAAAGAGAGAAAATAGCAGAAGAAATTCAAAAAACTGTTGTAGCTGCTACTCAATCATGGGGTATATTAGTTACAGATATAAAAATACAAGATATCGAATTACCAGCTGATATGAAACGTGTTATGGCTAAACAAGCTGAATCTGAAAGAGAACGACGTGCTATTATTATTAGAGCAGAAGGTGAATTTCAAGCTTCTGAACGTTTGGCTCAAGCAGCTCAAGTTCTCAGTTCTACTCCAGGTGGTCTATCCATGAGAACTTTACAGACAATTGAAAAAATAAATCCAGATCCATCAAAAACAGTTATTTTCGCCTTGCCAGTTGAAGTGTTTGAGGGGATTAAGGCAATATCTCAAGCAGTCAAGCCAAAATAATAATGGTAAACCAAGCTACATTTCAGGTAGAGGGTGTTTTTTCTATACGTGGCAGAGGAATAATTGCCACAGGTAAAGCTATTGAAGGTGTTATTAAGAAAGGAATGAGAAGTATTATTAATGGAAAACAATCTGAAATACTTGTTATTGAAGTGCGAAATATGTCTATGGATTCTTTAACAACCAATGATATGCCTGCTGGTTTGCTTTTGAGCAATGTTGATTTGAATGATATTCAGAAAGGAAATAAATATTGTTTTCAATAAAAAAGTTTACTTGATTTCTTTTAAAAATGATTCAGCTAATTGAGCTGTTTCTGCACTAGGTTGGTAAAAATTTTTCCAAACAACAACAATATCTGCGTCATTAAAAGTTGCCCGCTGTATTTCCCTTATGGTATCGCCCCCAGCTACAGCCACTAAAATATCGTAATTTCCCTTAATTTGTTTTATTTGATAATAGGGGATTTGTTTTTCTTTTGAAAATTCGCTTTCATCAACACCTCTATGTAACATTACTACATTGGGGGGTTTTTTTAATTTTTTCAAAACCGAGAGAGCGCTTTCAACATTCATCATATCAATTATTGAATCAATATTGAATTTTTGACATTCTTCAATAAAACTATCAATAGTTTCAATTGGGGCAACTCCAAGACAGGTTGCGGCATTGGCACCGGCATTAGCCATCATTTCTACTTCGCGCGTAGCTAAATCAGCACATTTATTATCAGCTACTATGTAAGTTCCAGCAGGTGTCATTCCTTTTATTTGCGAAATAACATCTGTTCCATATATTTTTATTAAAGGCGTTCCGGCTTCGATTAGAATTCTATCTGAAATCGGAAGTTGTGAAATAATCTCCCTAGCTTCTTCAAGAGTGCTGTTAAGGGCTATGTGAAGATATTTTTTTCGTTTTTTTAGTCTTGTTGGACTAGATGTAAAGATGGGAAATTTAATTGGTATAACAGGTTGTTCGTCTGATATTAGATTTTCTGAGCCAATATTAAAGTTATTTTCTGTTACATTACTACGAGATTTAGCTATTATTTGTTGATAATTAGATAGATTGGTAGTTGAAAATTTAAATTTTATTCTAAAAGATATAATAAGTACAATTACCAGAATTATACCTAAAATCGGATTAATACAGAATACAATAAAAAGAGCAATAAATATTAAACTAATTAGATTATTTTTTTTATTATTTTGGATTTGCATAATTTCTATTTTACCAATTTTAAAAATTCTTGTGCTAAATTAGCAGTATTTGTTGGTGCTTCGTAAAAAGGACGCCAGATAACCGCTATATCAGAATCATTAAAAAAAGTTCTTATAACATCACGCGGTGTTTCCCCGCCAGCAACAGATATTAAAACTTTTCCATAAGTTCCTTTTATACGGTGGATTTGATCATATGGGATTTGTTTTTCTCTGTTTTTTTCGTTTTCATCTACACCACGATGTAAAACAATTACAGTAGGGAGTTTTTTCAATTTTTGTAAAATTTCAAAAGAAAATTCTATATTCATCATATCAATCATTGAGTCAATACCTGCCTTCTCACATTCTCTAATAAATTCATCGATAGTTTCTATTGGTGCCAATCCTAAACAAGTGGCCGCAGAGGCACCGGCTTCAGCCACAGCTTCAACTTCCCTCGAGCCCCTATCCATACATTTTAAATCGGCAACAATATATCCAGGTTTTCGTATTTTCTCGCTCCACCAATTTTTTAATGCCGTTATACCTCTTTTTCCGTATCTTTTGATTAAAGGAGTTCCTGCTTCAATAATTATCTTGTCAGAAGCAGGAAGCCTTGCAATCATATCTTTTACTTCATCAAGAGAACGGTTGAAAGCTATTTGTAGATATTTTGATCTTTGGTTAAGCATAGATATCTTTATAACCTCATTATATCCGATTTTTAATAAATTGCCTAGTTGCTGGGATGCAAGCAAATTATTTTATATTTATCTGTGAATCGTTGTAATTTAGAACTGTGCTGTAAACAACACTTTCCAAGTTTAAAGATTCCTGTTAAGATAAGTTTAAACAGATTATAGATTTGTTTAGTAATATTAAAATATTGTGGCAAACAAAAATCATTTTGGGGATCATTTTCAATATGTAAGTACATATCAGGTAAATTCTTGGTTTGATTTTAATGTTTTTAAGAAAAAAACAAGTTTTTTAGAAAAAGATTTTTTTAAACAAACTGTTGTGGAAAAAACATGGACATTGGCTAAAAAACCAGAAGATTTATTTTTTTTAGTTAAACAATCAATACATTTATATTGGCAAAAAAACGTAGAACCTGAATTTGAAAAAGAAAAAAAGAAATGGCTGATATTGATGAAAAAGAAAAAAATCAAATCCGTTGTTATCAAATTAGTAGAACAGTATGATTGCAAAGACGAACTTAATCATTTAGGTTTGTTAGAATCGATAAGGTTTGATTTACCTGAGGTTTGGCATTTTCTATTAATGTTATCCTCTTGGCGTCAACAAATGAATATCCAATTATTAGACATTTGGTTAACATATATGCCAGAATCTATTTTTAAAAAATGGGAAATGAAACGCGCAGAAATTGTTTTTTTAAATGAGATATCTGGTTGTTTAGGAAATAAGATAGATTTTGCATATCTCAAACAAATTAAATTAGCAGACCAGATTAATGGTTCTTTGCCTACTAACCTATCAGAATCTTTAGGTTTAGAATACTTATATGACATATATGATATTAAAAAAAAGAAAATAATTGTTTTGCCATATAAATCTATTTTTTTACAAGAATGGCCTGATTTAATTAAAGAGATGCGTTTACTGTCTTTGAAAGCAAAAAAATTGGTTAATAGCAAAAAATTACCACAATCATATTCTTTGCTTCCAACATATCTTACTACTATGTCAGAAGCTTACGGTTGTGAATCAAAAAAACCAATAGATGTTTATAAAAAATATCAAAATTTAAATCAAAAAGGCGTAGCTTTAAATCAGAGATGCCCTTTAATGGTGATATCTCAGAATAACTCTTCGGTAGCTAGCCAAGCGCACAAGGTAGACGTGGAACTCAGGATAGGGTATAGATTTAAAAATTTGATTGAAAAAGAAAAAAAATTAAAAGTTTTAAGAGCTATTGCTCAAAATATTTCTGATACATTAACACATGATTTTGACAATAAAATACCTCAGATTTTTGTTAACTATCAACCTTACGCTTTTGGTCCTAATTTACATTGGCCTACCCCAGGGGAATCAAATGCTGATCAAATTATTTTACATGATAATATAATCGAATCTTGGAGCAATCACGAAGAAAGACCATTATTATTAAAATTTTTTAATCAAAAAATATCACCGGTGTCATATCAAAATGCTGCATTAATAGAAACAGCTTTACATGAGTTAGGGCATATGGTTATACCTTCTGATGGTAATTTAATAATTAGAAAAAAAATAGGATTAGGTTCCAAGGATAATCTAATGGGAGAAATATTAGATGAATTAAAAGCAGAAACTGTAGGTATGAAAATTTTGCTTTCTGCCAACCCACATTTATTTAATCCTCAATATCAATTTTTAGCTAAGATAGGTACGCTTTTAAATTATACTTTTAATGAGTCTGGTAAGAATGCTCGCAGCTGGGACCAGTATTATTATGTAGGTGCTTTTTTAATACGCAATTTATTAAAAGAAAATATCATTGTTTTTAAAAAAGGTTTTTGGCAGATACAAAATATTTCTAAAGGATTTAAAATTTTTAATAAATGTGCTCAAGAAGTTTTAGATATATATCTTGACCCTAAAATGGATATAAAAGATATCAGAAAATACGTAGCAAGGGTCAAAAGCGCTGAAAAAGACCCTATTTTTAGAAAATTCATAACCATTGACAAAAAACGTTAATCTGTTAGTATTGGCTTAGATATATCCGCAGACCTTAGGCTGTCATATGACATTAAGACCTAACTAGGTATATACTATATTTTTCTGCGGGTTTTGCCGCAGTTTTTTAATTTTAAATAAAAAATATGTTAACCAAAAAACAAAAAACAGATATCGTAAAAGATCTTTCACAAGAGTTAGATGGTGCTAAGGGCATATACTTTTTGGGTTTTCATGGCTTAACCATGAACCATTTAAATGCTTTAAAACCAAAATTAAAAGAATCTCAAACTAAAGTACAGGTAGTAAAAAAGACCTTAGCTAACCTAGCTTTATCTCAAAAAGATTTTAATATGAAGGATGTGCGTAATTTTAATGGTTCCTTATTCATGCTGATATCAAAAGGGGATATCTTAGCTGCAGCTAAAACCTTATGGGCTTTTGCTGCTAGGAATGACAAGGTTTCAGTTTTAGGCGGAGTGATAGATAACAAATTTATTACTAAAGAAGAAGTAATAACATTAGCAAAATTACCTACCAGAGAAATTCTTTTAGGTCGTGTGGTAGGAGGCATATCTTCTCCTTTAAGAAATTTTGTTTGGATTTGGCAGAGTCAAATTAACAAAATGGTCTACGTTTTAGAAGCTATCAAAACTAAAAAATAAATTAAATAATAAAAAAAATATGTCTGAAGAAAAAAAAGTACCCAGTAAGTACGAAGATATCGTGAGTCAGATAGAAGGTTTAACTGTGTTAGAGTTGTCTGAATTAGTCAAAGTTTTAGAGGAAAAGTTTGGTGTTTCAGCCATGCCTCAGATGGTTGCAGGTCCTGCAGCTGGTGGAGCCGCTGAAGGAGGCCCTGCTGAAGAGAAGACTGCCTTTACTGTAGTTTTAAAAGATGGTGGTCAAGCTAAAATTCAGGTTATCAAAGCTTTACGTGAATTAACCGGTTTAGGTTTAAAAGAAGCTAAAGATTTAGTAGATGGTGCACCAAAACCTGTTAAAGAGAATATTCCTCAAAAAGACGCTGAGGAAATGAAAAAGAAATTGGAAGAAGCTGGTGCTGCGATAGAAATAAAATAAGGTAGATTTGATTAAATCCCGCGAGAGCGGGATTTTTAATTTGTAGGAAAAAACAGTAGTTAGTTCAATAAGTAAGTGCAACACTTTGATAAATAAAGTAATATCAAGGCGTTGCGCCTGTAGGTTGAATTCAGTGTACATGATATTGACAGAATGGTTTAAGATTGCTATAATTTAAGTAAATAGGGAGACTGTTAATAAAATAGTTTTTCAAATATACAGGAGCTCATTGACAATACTAACGATGGCTTTATATCCGTCGTTTTGCATATTTAAGGAGCACACAAAAAGGAGGAAACAAATGGTAACTATAATAGCTAAGATAGTTGGTAATTTTTGTAATTTAAAATGTAGTTATTGTTTTTATAGAGGAACGGATCAGACAATAGATGCAGTTATGAGTTTAAATTTACTTGATAAACTGATTAAAGATGTGTTAGATTTTCCAGAAAAAACAGCATTATTTATTTGGCATGGAGGGGAACCGTTATTAGCTGGATTAGATTTTTTTGAAGAAATAATAAAACTTCAAAACAAATACAATCGATCTAATATGGTGATTAAAAATTCTATTCAGACAAATGCGACTCTCATAAATGATGATTGGGCACAATTTTTTAAAAGTCATAAATTTAGGGTAGGAGTAAGCCTGGATGGTTGTGAAGAAACACATAATAAATTCAGAAAGTATTCTAATGGCAAAGGATCTTTTAATAATACCATACGTGGTATTAAGACACTTAGATCTCACGAAGTTCCTTTGGGTTTTATTCAGACGATAAGCAAAAAGAATTTGGTAAGTATACAAAAAGACTTTCATTTTTTTGTAGATGATCTAAATATCAATAATTGGGGAATAAATCCTATTTTTGATATATACGAAAAAAACAATATTTTATCCGCTGAATATTTAGAACCACAAGAGTTAACTTATTTCTTAAAGACACTCATAGGATTATGGATAGCCAGAAATGATAAGAATTTAAGCATTCGCGAGATAGATAATTTTGTTGCAGGGGTATTAGGTAAACGTGCAAAACTTTGCATATTTAATGGTACTTGTTCTAGCTATCTTTGCGTGGATTTTAATGGCAATGTGTATCCATGTGATAGATTTTCTTGTTCTGAAGAATTTCGTCTTGGCGATATTGGTAAGGAAAGTATAAAAGAGATCTTTAGGAGAAATAAACATTACGATTATAAAAAAGCAATAACCGATTATCCCACTAGTTGTTTAAAATGTTCTTGGTTTAATGCGTGTCATAACGGTTGTTCACAACATCGTATAGGTGGATTATCAGGAGAATATTATTATTGTGCAACGCGTAGAGAAATTTTTAGTTTTCTACGTGAAAAGATTAAATCTATTAAGAAAGGAGGTAAATAAAATGCCTACCATATGTTCAGCTCTAGAAGGTGCTATTGCTCGTTATGAATGCGCCTCTGCCAATGATCAAGTCTCATCTACTTTAGATTGGGATAACTGGGATGAATGGGATGATGGTCGAGATTGGTCGGACATGGATTTGCCTTGGTCTAATTAAGTAGAATGTAACCCCCTCTGTGTTTATAAATTAAAAATTTTATAAACCAGAGGGGTATTTTTTTAATAATATTTTAATTATTTGTTTAATGTAATTATTGTCTAGCTTATATTTATTATCTACATATTTTTGCATAAGTTCTATGCATAGTTTTGATTGTTGTTGATCTATTTGTGGTAAAAGTTGGGTGGCTATGGGATTATTTAAGAAAAGATATCCGAGTATTCCTTTAGGGAACAAAGAAGAAGCGGCAGTCTCTTTTATTAAATGAACTTGTTTATCAATATCTCTCACATTTTGAAATATCATTGGGAAAAAAGTCTTTTTTTCAAAAATTAAGTGAATGATTTCATGTAGAATGATTCCTATTGCGTGAGAAACTCTATTTTTATCATATCTAGAAATTTTTAATGTTAATTTATTTGGACCATTACTTGCTTCTCCACCAGTTCTGTCTGGAGTTGAAAATAAAATAAATACTTCCATTGATTGAGAATAATCTATTTTAACATCGTATAGAATTTCTAAAATCTCAAAAATATATTTGAGATTTAAATCTGCAAAATATTTTTCTAATAATATTTTCCACTCTTTTAGGAGTGGCTCTTCAATACTCCAAATTTTTTCAAATCTTGTTTCTAATAATTCAAAAGTTTGTATAAGGATTTTTTGATCAATTAAAGGTAATGTTTGGGAAATTTTTGATAAATCATTTTTTTCATTTGTGAATAAATTACCCAGATATGAATGCCCATAGGGATATTTTAGATGTAATTCCTTAAAATCTGTTAAAGCTATTATTTCTTGATTAGTAAGTGGACCCGTTTTTTCAATCCAAAAATTGTTATAATCTTTTTTGTAAGTATAAGGAGACCAAGCGCTAAGGTTGGAAATAAAAAAATACAAATTAGCTAATTTTGATACTTTAAATTTGAAAAACATATTTATCTTATTAAGGATTATTAATTTTAATTATACAACTTTTAAGACTTTTATATAAGGTTATAATTAATTTGTCCTTTTGCCTTTTTGTAAAATATTGTATAATATTAAATATATAAAGGGGCGTATAGCTCAGCTGGTTAGAGCGTACGGTTCACATCCGTAAGGCCTCCCGTTCGAGCCGGGATACGCCCACCAGTAATATATAAAAAAATATGTCTATTTCAAAAAACAAAGATCTCATACAAGAAATAATCACTAGAGGGGTGAATGAAGTTATTGATGCTAAACACTTAGTAGAAAGATTAAATTCTGGTAAACAATTGATTGTTAAATTGGGCATAGATCCTACTAGCCCTAATATACATTTAGGTAGAGCAGTACCACTTTTAAAATTAAGAGATTTTCAAAATTTAGGCCACAAAGTAATCTTTATTGTCGGTGATGCTACTGCTTTAGTAGGGGATACTTCTGATAAATCAGCAGAAAGACCCATGCTGCCTTTAGAAACAGTTAAAAAGAATCTGCAGACATATATTGAGCAAGCTTCTAAGATATTAGACAAAAACAAATTGGAAGTAAGATTTAATTCAGAGTGGTTGAATAAATTAGGTTATTTAGAGATAGGGCCGCAAGCTGATCAATTTTCCTTAGCTGAATTTATGTCTAGAGAAAATATTAAAAAAAGATACGACGAAGGTAAGCGCGTATCTCTTAGAGAATTACTTTATCCTCTAATGCAAGGGTATGATAGCGTGATGATAAAAGCAGACGTGGAAATAGGCGGCACAGATCAGCGTTTCAATTTGTTAGCTGGTCGTACTTTGCAATCTTATTATCACCAAGAACCCCAAGATATTATTATGGGTAATTTAATTTTAGGTACTGATGGTCGTAAGATGAGCTCTAGCTGGGGCAATACTATTAATATTGTAGATGAACCTCCTGAGATGTTTGGTAAAGTTATGAGCATACCTGATGATTTAATTATTATATATTTTGAACATTGTACTCGATTACCCATGGTAGAGGTAAAAGCTTTTGAAAAAGAATTGCAAAATGAGAAAACAAATCCTCGTGATATTAAAATGATTTTGGCAAAAGAAATAGTTAAAACGTATTGGAGCGAATCAGAAGCTTTAGAAGCTGAAAAATATTTTGTTTCTGTTTTTCAAAAAAAAGAAACACCTGATGAAATTATTGTATATAAATTAGCTGGTAAAAATATTATTGATGTTTTGATATTAAGTAAATTAGCAGATAGCAAAAGTGAAGCTAGAAGATTGATTAATCAAAAAAGTATTAAGATTAATGATGAAGTGATTGATTCTTCTGAAATTGTAGTTTCAAAAAATTCTGTTATTCAGAAGGGAAAACGATATTTTATAAAAGTGGAATAAAGCTAAAAGGGGATAACCTGTGTATACCTCATGATGGATTTTCATCATGGGGTATTTTTTGGCTTATTTGCTATCTAAAATGGGTATGCTTTTTTATTTTTTAAAAACCCTATTAGTGGTTGACTTAAGTATGTTTAAAGATATATAATGGGCGCAGGTGGGGAATTGTGGATAAAGGTGGGGATAAGCCCTTTTATCTGTGGATAAACAAAAACCTATCTATATAAAAAACATGGTTTCATTTATTGGAGAATATAAATATAGTATAGATCAGAAAGGCCGTTTGGCCGTACCTGCTAAATTTAGAAAAGATTTATCAGGCGGTGCGGTTTTAACTCGTGGTCTGGATAATTGTTTGTTTTTATTTACACAACAAGAGTGGGAAATTCTTATGAAAAAAATTGTAGCCTTGCCTTTAAGCCAAGCTAATTCTCGAGCTTTTTCCAGATTAATGTTAGCTGGAGCTATGGAATTAACCTTGGACAGTCAAGGCCGTATTTTAATTCCTGATTATTTAAGAAAATATGCAAGCTTATCTAAAAAAACTGTTATGACAGGTTTATTTAATCGTTTGGAAATCTGGGACGAAAATGCTTGGCAGAGCTATCAACTTAAAACTGAAAAAGAATCAACTGATATCGCTGAAAAACTGTCTGATTTGGGCATTTAGCTTATGAGTCATATTCCAGTTCTTTTACAAGAAGTTTTACAATACTTTGATCCTCAACCTAATCAGGATTATATAGACGCTACTAGTGGAGCAGGAGGGCATAGCTTGGCTATTTTAGAAAAAACAAAACCTAATGGCCGAGTTTTGTCACTAGATTTAGATGAAAGGTTGATATCAAAATTATTGTTAAAAATAAAAGGTACGGAGTTAGAAAAAAGATTAATAACAGTTTGTGTTAATTTTTCAGAAATAGATCAAATAGCCAAAGAGAACGGTTTTGAAAAAGTAGATGGCATTTTATTTGATTTAGGACTCAATTCAGAATCTTTAGAAGAATCAGGTAAAGGATTTAGTTTTTTAAAAGACGAACCTTTAGATATGCGTTTTGGTAAAGAAGGTTTAACTGCTTCTGAAATTGTTAACACATATTCGTTAGAAGCTTTAACTGATTTGATTAGGAATTACAGTCAAGAAAAATATGCATATAGTATTGCTCAAGCAATTACTAAATTCAGACAAAGAAAACCAATAGTTACCACTTTTGATTTAATAGATATCATTAAACACTCCACACCTTTGAATTACGAACACAGAAGAATTCATCCAGCTACGCGCACTTTTCAGGCTTTGCGCATTGCTACTAACAACGAATTGCAAATTTTAGAACAGGCCATCCCCAAGGCTTTAAGCCTTCTAAAAGAGCAAGGGAAAATCGCAGTGATAGCGTATCATTCGCTGGAGGATCGGATTATTAAAAACTACTTTCGCGAGCAAGCGAAAGCGGGCCATCTCCAAATTTTAAATAAAAAACCGATTACTCCAGCTGCGTCAGAGGTATCAAACAATTTTAGGTCTCGTTCAGCTAAGTTACGTATCGCCATTAAATTGTAAATATATTAAAAAGATGACAGTCATTAGCTATCAACAAAAAAAATCAAATAAGTATAAAACACAGACTACTTCATGGTCTAATAATTATGGCTATCAAAGTAGATTTACAAATTCTGGTAGATTAAAATCTCACCGACATTTATTAGGTAGTATCAAAGCTAGCTATTTGATTTTCATTGCTATATTTTTGTTAGGTTTGGTTTACGTCTATGTCGTTACTAACGCTGTATCAGTAGATTACACGATTACAAGTTTAAAAACTCAAATTCAAAAAGTCAGTGAAGAAAATTCTTCTTTACGTGAACAATTAGTTGCTTCTATCTCTGGCGGACAAATACAAAATTGGGCACAGAACAATGGTTTTGCACCTCTAATAGAAAAAGATTTATCATACTTAGACCCTAACATTGTTAATCTGGCTCAAGGATATGGCTTACAGCAATAAGAAAAGCTATCATCGAAGGCTGTTACTTGTCAGTCTATTCTTCCTTTCAATCGCCGGCGTCTTAGCCGCTCGTTTTTTTGTTTTACAGATAAAAGATAGTGCTATATACACAGTTAAAGCTCAGGAATCTCAATCTGTGGTTAAAACTTTAGAAGCAGAGAGGGGTATGATATATTTTCAAGACAAAGGTCAGGAACGTATACCTGTAGCTATTAATAAAAAATATTTTAATATTTTCGTTTCTGCTAAGGAAATAGAGGATCCAATAAATACCGCAAAGGTTTTGTCTCCTCTGTTAGATATTCCTGAAAATGATCTTATTAATAAATTTAATCAGCGTAATTCTCAATATCAGATTTTGGTAAAAAAAATATCAGACAAATCTTTTGTTGATCAAATTATGGCTTTAAAATTAAAAGGCATCCATGAAGAATCATATACATTACGCTATTATCCTTTAGGAGAAACTGCTAGCCAAGTCATTGGGTTTGTAGCCCAAACTCAAGATCAAAAAACTACAGGGAGGTATGGTTTAGAAAAATATTATGACGAAGTGCTAGCTGGTAAATCTGGTAAATTCGAAGGCGTTAAAGACAGAGTAGGGCGCTTAATTAGATCTGTTTTTTCCATTGAAGATCCTATTTTGCCTGGTGCTTCTTTGATAACTACTATTGATAAAAATATTCAATTCAAAGCTGAAGAAGAATTGAAAAAATCTTTAGAAAAATGGGGAGCTAATAGCGGATCAGTGATTATCATGGAACCAAAGACCGGTCGTATTCTAGCTTTAGCCAATCAACCAAATTTTGATTTAAATAATTATAACGCGGTTGAAGATTATAGCCTTTTTAAAAATAACGCCGTAGAGGGTCGTTTTGAATTAGGTTCTGTTTTAAAAGTTATTACCATGGCCATTGGTTTAGAAAATAAAAACCTTACACCGGAAACAAAATTTTATGATAGTGGCTCTGTAGTAGTAGATGGTCATCCTATTACTAATTTTGCTAAAAAAGCTTACGGTGATGTAGACATGAATATAATTTTGGAGAAATCTATCAACACTGGCATTGTCTATGCTCAAAAGCTCATCGGTAATGTAGCTTACAAAGAATATTTAAAAAAATTTAAATTTCATGAAAAAACTGGTATAGACTTACCTAATGAAATTACCGGAGATATCAGGCAATTATATTTAGAAAAACGAGACGAGAGACAAATATATTTTTCTAATGCTTCTTTTGGCCAAGGTATTAGTATGAGCCCGATGTCTTTAACTCGAGCCTATGCTACCATAGCGAACGGTGGAAAATTAGTGACACCTTTTATTGTAGAAAAAACTATGGATGACAAAGGGAATATTTCCCCAGCTAACCAAACAGAAGCAGAACAGATTATTTCTTTAGAAACTGCAAAAACTTTAACAGAGATGATGGTTAAGGTAGTAGACAATGGATATTCTAAAAGCGCTGGGATAAAAGGATATCAAATTGCTGGTAAGTCAGGTACAGCTAATGTGCCTGATGACAAAAAATATTCTGAAAGAACCATACAATCTTTCATGGGTTTTTTCCCAGCATCAGATCCTAAATTTTTAATTATGGTTAAGCTAGATGACCCTAAAGCAGCTTCGTCATCAGATACTGCTACTTACGTATTTCATGATTTAGCTTTTTATCTAATAAATTACTACAATCTTTCTCCTGATAATTTGAAAAATTAATTGATATATGAGAAAAATCATACAAATTGTTTTATCTTTTTTAGCCATCAAAACTTTAAAAAAATACCATCCCTTAGTGATAGGCATTACAGGTAGTTTTGGTAAGACTTCTACTAAAGAAGCTGTAGCTCTAATTTTAAAAAAATATTATCGTGTTCGTGCTAACTATCTTAATTTGAACACGGAAATAGGAGTACCTTTGACCGTGATAGGGGGTAAAGATGCTAGACGTAATGTTTTTATCTGGTTGGGGAATTTTTTTAAAGCTTTTTTAAATTTAATTTTTAAAGACAAAGAATATCCCGAAGTTTTAGTTTTAGAAATGGCAGCTGATAAACCGAATGATATAAAATATCTTTCGCAATTAATTAAACCTAAGATAGGGATATTAACAGGAATAGGCTTAATGCCCGTTCACATTGCTCAATTTAAGAATAGGGAAGAATTAGTTAAAGAAAAATCATTGTTAATTAAAAATTTACCCGAAGATGGTTTTGCCATATTAAACGGGGACAATGAATCTGTTTTTGATTTAAAAGATAAAACAAAGGCAGGAGTGATTACTTTTGGATTTGATAATTCATCTTTAAAAATTTCAGATTACAAATTTAGACAAGCTAAAGATTTAAAACAATCTGGTATTTCTTTTCGTTTGGGATATAAGGGTAGCTTTGTGCCTGTAATATTAAATGGTGTTATTAGCAAAGCTAATGCATATGCCTTGTCAGCAGCCGCTGCTGTAGGCGCAGCTTTAAATTTAAATTTAGTTGAAATTGCAGAAGCCATGTCTAATTTTAAACCACCTCCTGGACGTTTAAATATCATTTCAGGGATCAAAAACAGTTGGATTTTAGATGATACATATAACGCATCCCCAGATTCTATGAATTTAGCTTTGGAAACTTTAAAAGAAATACAAGCCAAACGCAAGATTGTTGTTTTGGGTGATATGTTAGAATTAGGAGAATACAGCGAAGAAGCGCATCTATTGATAGGCCAAAATGTTTTTCAATACGCAGATGCTTTTTTTGCTATAGGACCTAAGATGAAGTTTGCCTATGATGAAGCTGAAAAAAATCACATGGAAAAAGACAAGATTTGTTGGTTTAATACCTCTCAAGAAGCTTGCTTAATGATTCAAAACTATATCCAAGAAGGTGATGTGATTTTGATAAAAGGTTCTAGGGGAATGCATATGGAACAGATAGTAGAAGAGATTAAGGCTTGATTTCATTTACAATCATCTTCAAATTTGTTAATTTGATACTTGATTTAGGCGCATTCGTCTAGCCTGGCCTAGGACGTATCCCTCTCACGGATGAAACGCGGGTTCGAATCCCGCATGCGCTACATAATATGTTAAAACATCATTAAAAATGGTGTTTTTTCATATCTTGCTATAATTATTAAAAAGTTGTATGATATAAATAATTGGAACATTGAAAAAAGGAGGAAAAAAAATGAAAGGAAAATTTTTCATCTTTTCATGGCTCTTAGTATTTTTGATAGGAGCGGGGATGTTCTTGCTAACCATGTATTCGACCGAATGGGTAATAGATGGTCGGATAGCAATTGGGTTGTTTGGGATTATATTGATCATAGCAGCATATTACATGATCAACCGGAATGACCAACAATGATTGTCGCACTTTTAATTGTTGGATTGATTCTATTGATTTTAATATGGACGTTTGCTCTATTAAGAGCAAACGATCCAAGAGAGTGAAAGGAGAAAGAAGATGAACATTATTTCTGCTATCAATGATTGGCTCAGCTATAGTAGAATGGTGGAAACTTTTATAAAGTATCCCGATAGAGATAATTACATTTCTTTGGGAGAATCGGGATCACCACGCTGTGATGTAGACCAGGATACAACAAAGGCCTTGGTCTGGCGTCGTATAGCGTCGCGTTATTGTGAAGATGCAATTACTGATTTAGAGTGGATTGGTCCACTCAAGGTCAGTGGTTCAGTGATTTGGCTGAATTTGGATCACTTCGGCACAAAGTGGACCATTAGCCAAGTAGAGTAAATTAAAAATTAAACGGGCGGGAAAACATCCCCGCCCTTTTTTTATTATTAAAAAAATGATAGAGTTTAAATAATATGATTTTTAACAAAAAAACAATTATCATTACATACTTAATTATCGGCTTGTTGCTTCTAGCTAGCTTTTTTTTATCATATCTAGTTTATAGCAATAACTATGATCATTTATCTGTAATTTTGCATTATAGTCCTTCTGGGGTAGATTTCTTAGGAAGTAGTTTTCAAATTTTCTATTTACCTGCTATAGGTTCATTTTTCATATTATTAAATATTTTGTTGTCTATATATCTTAGGAAAAAAGATTCTTTTTTATGCCAGAATTTCTTATGGGTTAATGTCTTAATCAGTTTAATGATTTTCATGATTGTTTTTAGATATTTTTTAATTAATAGATAATTTTTGACAAAATAACCCTTTTTTGTTAATATCATTCTTACATGAAAACAGCAATCATTGAAACTGGGGGAAAACAATATGTTATCAATCCTGGTAAAATTTTAAAAATAGAAAAGATTAAAACAGCTCAAGAAGGAGAAGAAGTTGTATTTGATAAGGTTTTACTTTTAGATGATGGGAAAGAGGTTAAAATAGGTCAACCTTATTTAGCAGACGTTTCTATTAAAGCTCAAATATTAAAATCAGGTAGAAGTGCTAAAATCATTGTTTATCACTATCACAACAAAACTAGGCTTCGCAAGAAACAAGGTCATCGTCAACAGTTTATGCAGATTGAAGTAAAAGATATTTAAAACTCCTTTTCAGGAGTTTTTTGTTATTCGCTATAAGTAGTATCTTCGCTGTATCCTTCGTTAGGTTCTAGATCTCTAAAACTAGTAATTTGTTCGTTAAAGCGTAATTTAGTTTGACCTACAGGACCGTTTCTGTGTTTGGCAATGATAATATCAGCGATATTTTTGTCTTCTGCATTTGCTTCGCCAAATTCTTTTTCTCTGTCTTTACGGTAAATAAATAGTACCACATCAGCGTCTTGTTCGATAGAACCTGACTCACGTAAATCAGAAAGACGGGGGATCTG
The DNA here is from genome assembly GCA_026395655.1 of Candidatus Parcubacteria bacterium. GTDB lineage: Bacteria > Patescibacteriota > Minisyncoccia > UBA6257 > JAPLYJ01 > JAPLYJ01. The sequence continues at coordinate 5,915 of JAPLYJ010000046.1, read as the reverse complement.
AGGAGAACGTTGCATCACAGCCCTAGATAGCTGAGAACAAACTAATACAGGAACATTTAATTCTCTAGCCATGGCCTTTAAAGATCTTGAGATTTCTGTTACCTGTTGAACCATGTTGTCTGTTCGCATGCTAGAATTAACTAATTGAAGGTAATCTACGATGATAAGGCCTAAGTTAGCTTGAGTTTGAAGTCTCCTAGCCATGGCTCTCATTTGGATAACAGAAGGAGAAGAAGCGTCATCTATATAGATAGGGGCTTCTGATAGAATAGACATGGCACTGCGTAATAATGTAAAATCATTTATTTCACCTTGGTCATCTAAGCCTTTACCTGTTCTGATTTTCCATAAATCAACGCCTGATTGAGCTGCAATCAAACGATCCGTGACTTGTTCCCTAGACATTTCTAAAGTAAAAATACCTACGCCGATATTTTCTTTTACAGCAGCTTGTCTAGCAATATCTAAAGCTAAAGAACTTTTACCCAAAGATGGCCTGGCAGCTAACACAATAACATCTGATTTTTGAAGACCTGCTAGATAGTTATCTAAGCCTCTAAAACCAGTAGGTACACCTCTTAATAAGTCTCCACCTTTGTTTAATTGATCAATTCTTTCAAAAGCTTTAGTAAGATCGTCTTTTAAATGTGTAAATTCTTGGCGTATGGATCTCTGGGAAATACTAAAAATTGTTTTTTCTGCTTGATCCAACAAGGTATCAATGTCTTCAGATTCTTGCCAACTTAATTCTGCAATTTCATATGAGGCGCCAATTAAATCTCTTAAAACTTTTTTCTGATGAATAATCTTTGCGTAATGTAAAATATTACTGGAAGTAGGTACTTTGTTAACTAAAGAAGTAAGATAGCTAGATCCACCGCAGGTTTCCAAAGATCCTTTTTCTTTTAATCTATTGGAAACAGTTAAAATATCAATGGGTTCATTTTTTGAAAATAATTCTAAAGCAATCTCATATATTTTTTGATGGCTACCACGGTAAAAATCATCAGCTAAAAGCAAATCAGCTACTTTGGTAATAGCATTTTTGTCTATCATGAGTGCGCCTAAAACAGACTCTTCAGCTTCAATATTCTGAGGAGGCACACGGTCAGGAGGTAATGATATATTGGGTTTTTGTTTTTTTTCAGGGTAAGCCATCTATATTTTTTGTATATCTATTGTACTTCCATTGTCTTTTAAGCTATAACCCATTTTTTCAATTTGTATTCTAATTTCATCAGCTTCAGCATATTTTTTTTCTAATCTTAATTGATTTCTTTTTTCTGCTAAATCTTTAATTTCTTCAGGAATTTCTGCAGGTTGCCAATTATCTAAATCTAAACCTAAAACTTTATCAAAATCTAAAATCATTGTTAATGTTTTTTTGCTACTATATTGTTCTGGTTGTTTTTTGTATTCTTTGATGGCTGTCCAAACAATAGAAAGAGCTTTAGGTAAATTTAAATCATCATTGACAGCTTCTTTAAAATCTTTTTGATAGTTTGAAAGATCTAAATCAGTAGAAACATCATTTTTGTTTTTTAAATTCCACACAAGTTCTCTTAAAGAACTTAAAGAATTGTTAGCTGCGTCTAATCCTTCGTAGTCAAATTCCATCTTAGTGCGGTAATGAGCGTTTAAGAGAAAATACCTGTAAATTAAAGGATCATATCCTTTTTCAATAAGAGTAGAAAGTGTTAGACCACCTCCTTCTGATTTAGCCATACGTCCGCCTTTGATAATCAAAAATTCACCATGAACCCAATATTTGATAAAAGGTTTGTGTGTAATAGGTTCTACCTGAGCAATCTCGTTGGTATGATGTATGGGTAATAAATCGATGCCACCTGTATGGAAATCAATGGTTTTAGCTTTTTCAGGGTAGAATATATCATTTTCAAAAGCATCAGCTAAGTATTTAAGATTAATGGCAGAACATTCTATATGCCATCCGGGAAAACCAACGCCCCAAGGAGATGGCCATTCCATTTGTCTTTTTTCGTTAGCAGGGGAAAACTTCCATAAGGAAAAATCAGTGATATTCTTTTTTTCTTCAGATAGTTCTATACGAGCACCACCCTTTAAAGAATTATTCAATTGTTCCCAAGACAAACCTGTTAATACTCCATATTCTTTAAATTTTGATGTATCAAAATATATACCATCAGAAGTACGATATGTGAATCCTTGTTTTTCTAATTCGTTAATTAACGCAATATCTTCTTGAATATGATCTGTAGCTTTAGCAATAATATCAGCTGGCAAAGTGTTGAGTTTTTTTAAATCAGAGAAAAAAACCTGGGCGTAATGTTCTGCTATTTCCCAAGCTGTTTTACCTTGTTCCTTAGCTGCTTTTTCCATTTTGTCTTCGCCTGAGTCAGCGTCCGAAGTTAGATGCCCAACATCAGTAATATTCATGGCATGTTTTAAATTGTAACCATTGTATATCAAAACACGTTTAAGCCAATCTGTTAAAACGTAAGTTCTCAAATTACCAATATGAGCGTAGCTGTAAACAGTAGGACCACAACTATAAAGTTTAACCGTATTATCAACAGGTATAAATTCTTCTTTTTTATGGCTGAGAGAATTATATATTAACATTTAAAATAGTTTTTTGCTTTTAAGAGTAAGATATAAGATTATAGAAGGGATGAAGGCTAACGCTATCATGATAAAATAATCGTAGGGCAATCCTGTTATAGGAATGTTAACGGCATTCATTTGAAAAGTACCGATAACTAACAAGGTAGGCCAGGTAATGAAGGAAATAATGGTATAGGTTCTGGTCAAAACATTAATATGATTTTCAATTAAAGAATTGTTAGTAGCTTCCAATGATTCGATGGTATCAGCAAAGCTTTCAATGGTATGTTCTACTTTTAAGCTTTCTCCGGCTAAGTCATCAAAATATACTTTGCTTTTTTCTCCAAACATTCTAGGACCTATGCGGCAAAGTGAATCTAAAATTTCTTTAAGCCAGCGATAGATACGTCTGAAATCCAGAACATCTCTTTTAATGTGAGCAATTTCTTTAATAAGTTTCATTTCAGATCCAGAAAAAAGTTGACTACTAATTTTCCCTATCTTTTGATCAATATGACAGACTTGGCGCATGGTAAAATCTAAAAAATTATTAACAATGAAAGAAAAAAGTTCGATAGGAGATTCATCTAAATATTTTTTTTCAAAATCAACGTAAGCTACTTTTTCGAAAAGTTCTTGTCTCATCTCTACTTGTTGTTGGAAAGAAGCGGTGATGATAAAGTCTTTACCTAAAACCACATCTAATTCGAATGGTTCTGATGTTTCTGTAACAGGATTCCAATTAGGAAAATGTAATACTAAAAAAATGTAATGATCATAGATTTCTGCTTTAGCACGAGCGGAAGGTACTTTTAACTCTTCTAAGATGAGAGGATGAATTTGATATTTCTCTTTGATTTCTTTTAATTCTTCTTCAGAAGGAGAAACCATGTCCATCCAAGTAATCTTGTTTTTGAAAATTTGCATATTGTTTTTTAATTTACTTCCTTACATCTTACCATAGATAGAATAATTGGCAACAGCTAAAAGGGGTTAAAGCTGTGGTTTAGTTGGGGATAAGAGGGGAAAATGGGTAAAAAACGTTTTTTCCCATTAGCACTCTTGACATTAGAGTGCTAATGAGTAAAATGGAACAAGAAAATATATGAAAGATATTAATTTGGCTAATAGGGAATTCGAAGTCCTAGAAGCTGTTATCAGACAATATTTAAAAACAGGGGAACCAGTAGGCTCTAAGATTTTAGAAAAAAAGAGTGTACCTTTAAGTTCTTCCATGATTAGACATTATTTTTTTGATTTAACACAACAAGGCTTTTTGGAACAACCCCATACATCTTCAGGTCGTTTACCTACGGATAAAGCTTGGCATGTTTTTCTAGAAAAAATTCTTTTAAATGAAAATATTTTTGATGAAATTGAAAACAGGTTTTTCGCAGAGATAGAGAATTTAACAATTGCTCGCAGAAGGTTTTCTTTAAAAAAAATTACAGATTGGTTGTCTGAAAGATCAAAGACATTTAGTTTCTGCTATTGGGATCAAACTGATGATTTATCCAAATCAGGATTAAAATATTTATTAGAGCCAGAAGGAGAATGGGAGAAAATAGCTAAAGGCATAGAAGAGATAGACGAAAAGATAAAAAACTTAAAAATACAATCAAATGATCAAAAGGTTTTTGTTTTTATAGGGCAAGACAATCCTTTTTTTGAAACAGCTGATATTTCTGTTATGATAGCTCCCTTTGATCAAGATGACGGTTTGATAGGCTTAGCCGGACCCAAAAGAATGCTTTGCGAGGATAACATTACTTTATTACATACAGCTAGAAATTTAATTAAATAATTAAAAAATATGGAAGAAGAAATAAAAAAAGAAAATATAGAGGAAAGCCCGGAAGAAGTAATAGATTTAGAAAAATTGTCAGAAGAATACAAATCTGGTTGGCAAAGAGAAAGAGCAGATTTTCTTAATTACAAAAATGAAGAAATTTCTAGATTGAAAAACGTAGTCAGAATTAATGATGAGATATGGATGGAAGAATTGATTGCTGTTTTAGATAGTTTTGATTTAGCTCTGTCCTCTGATCAATTGCAAGAAGGTAAAACAGATAAAGGTATTTATTTAATCAAATCGCAATTAGAATCAATATTAAAAAAGAAAGGCTTGGAAGAAATAAAATCTGATGGGACAATGTTTGATCCTAAAGAACACGAAGCCATAGAAGAAATAGTTAGCGATTTAGAACCTGGAAAAATAGTAGAAACATTGCAAAAAGGATATAGCTATAATGGTAAAGTGCTTAGACCAGCTAAGGTCAAAGTGTCAGCAGGAGAAATAAAAAAATAATTAAATAATTAAAAATATGAGCAAGATATTAGGTATAGACTTAGGTACAACTTATTCAGAGATAGCAGTGTTTGAAGGTGGCCAACCTAAAGTTTTAGAGAGCAAAGAAGGTGCTCGCACCACTCCTTCAGTTGTAGCCATGTCAAAAAACAATGAACGTTTGGTAGGAGTTTTAGCTAAAAGACAAGCTATTACTAATCCGGAAAATACTATTTTTTCAGCAAAAAGATTAATTGGCAGACGCTTTCAAGACGCTACGGTTATTAAAGACAAAAATCTTTTACCCTATCAATTGAAAGAATCGTCTTCAGGTGGTGTAGAAATTAAGATGGGAGATAAATATTATAAACCAGAAGAAATTTCAGCCATGGTTTTGCAGAAATTAAAATCAGATGCGGAAGAAAGAATCGGAGAAAAAATTGAAGAAGCTATCATTACTGTACCAGCATACTTTGATGATTCTCAAAGACAAGCTACTAAAAACGCAGGTGAAATTGCCGGTTTTAAAGTAAAAAGAATTTTGAATGAACCTACCGCTGCAGCTGTAGCCTATGGTTTTAATAAAAAAAATAACGCTAAATTAGTAGTCTATGATTTTGGTGGAGGTACTTTAGATGTTTCCATGATTGAAGTGATAGGTGTTTCTGACGGATCTGGCGGATCAGGTGAAAACATTACGGTTTTAGCCACAGGCGGAGACACACATTTAGGTGGTGATGATTTTGACCAAAGAATTATTGATTGGGTTATTTCAGAATTCAAAAAAGAAAGCGGAATTGATCTTTCTAAAGATACTTTAGCTTTACAAAGAATTAAAGAAGCTGCAGAAAAAGGTAAATGTGAACTTTCTACTGTTTTAGAGACAGAAATCAATTTACCATTTATCACATCAAACTCTGATGGACCTAAACATTTAGCCATGAAGTTGACTCGTTCTAAAATGGAAGAATTGACTAGAGACTTAGTAGAAAGATCTATAGAATGTTTGAAAAAAACCATTTCAGACGCTAATGTCCAATTG
>JAPLYJ010000069.1 GCA_026395655.1 Candidatus Parcubacteria bacterium | reverse complement strand
TGATAGCAAATGTAGAAATAATTTTGTGTTTTATCCAATCCGTTCCTAATAAAAATAGATATATTTATTAATGATTTAATGAAACAAATTATGAAAAAAATAAAAGACAACGAAATAGCATCTTATCAATTCTATGATGGCAGGGTAAATATTGAGGATTATATGATGTGGGCAATATTTGGCTAACTCAAAGAAAAATAGCTGAGCTTTTTAATACAACCTCTCAAAATACAACTTAACATGTCAAAAATATATAAAGATGAAGAAATTAATGAAAAGGTAACTTGTAAAGATTTTTTACAATTCAAATTTAATATGAACAATAAATCAGATTATGAAATAATTGTTCGCGCTCAAACTGTTGATGAAGAATTTGACTATCTTATTAAAGTCTTTGAAAAGATGTCGTTTTATAACGAGCATGGATATAAAATTCCAATTCCTGATCACCCATTTTTTTTAAAGATTTCAAATGATTTAAATTCACTTAAATTATTGGACATGAAAGAAGCGAGAGAGATATTTAAAAAAGAAGTATATAATTTAGAATATTTTAAAAATGGGTTAGAAGCTATAAATCAAGAAATTCATTTAGCTAAAAAGGCAATGAAATTAATGGAAGGATGGGTAAGTTGGGGATTTAAACTTTTTTCAAAATATGAAGTGAAATTAACGGCCTATGGTCCAGGCGGAAGCTATAATTCTGGACACGGTTATATTATTTTGAAAGCAACATCAAATGGCGTATTTAAACGTTGTAGCCCGATTTATACCATAGTGCATGAGATCATTCATATTGGAATCGAAGAATGTATTATAAAAAAATTTGGATTAACACATATTGAAAAAGAAGGGCTGGTAGATGCAATATGTATAAATTATTTTAAAGATATTTTGATTGGTTATACGATACAAAAACTCGGTGATAATGATATATTTAATGCTATTTCTGAAAAAAGCTGTAAAAATCTACCAGAGCAAATTGAAGAATACAAAAAGAAAAAAAGATTAAAATCTTTAAAAGATATATTAAAAAATTAGGAATTAATATAGCGATGTAGTAGAATTAAGTTAGGCTGTATGATGTAAACGTAATTTTAATATATGAAAAACAAAAAAACAGACGTAGGGGTAACAAACTATAAGCACGTGGAAGAGGCGCTTATTACTGACAAGACTTTTATTGAGGCAATTTTTGAAAGTATTCCTGGTATGATATATGTCTATGATGAACAGGGGAATTTTGTAAAAGCTAATAAGAGGCATGTAGAGATGACGGGTTATTCAATGGAAGAATTATCCCATATGAATCCCTTGAGCTGGTATGATAAAGAAGAGGATATAGCCAAAGTAAAAGCAGCTATTAATGATGTTTTTTTAAAAGGATATGGAGAGGTTGACGTTCCAATGCGAATTAAAGATGGCAGCATTCTGTTTATGCATTTTACGGGGTCCAGATTAATCGTGGGCGATAAAAGGTATTTTGTTGGCGTCGGTATTGATATTTCAGAGAGTAATAAAGAAAAAGAGACATTAAAAGAAAGTGAGGCTCAGAATATGGCGCTCATTAATGTTTTTCCCGACATACTTTTTATTAATAAACCAGATGGAGAATTTTTAGCTGTTCACACATCACACTTAGAATCTCTTTTTATGCCACCAGAAAATTTTCTTCATAAAAAGGTTGAGGATATTTTGCCTAAACCTATTAGCGATCAGTTTATGAAAACTTTTGCCAATGCCTTGGGTTCAAAAGTAGTGCAAGAATTTAATTACGAGCTTTTAATTAATAAAGAAATGAGATATTACGAAGCCAGGGTGATGTCTTCTAACGATACGATCATTACTATTGTACGTGATATGACTGACCGCAAAAAGATTGAAAAAATGTTGGAAGAGAGCGAAGAAAAACACAAATACTTAATTGAGAATAGTCATGATATTATTTATACACTTACCGCAGACGGGATTTTTACTTTTGTTTCAAATGCGTGGACTGTGCTTTTAGGTCATCCGGTAGCTCAGGTAAATGGACACCAGTTTCAACAATTTGTTCACCCTGATGATATTTTAGGATGTATGACATGGTTGAAAAAAGTAATTGAAACAGGGGAGCGACAACAAGGTATAGAATATCGCGTGAAACATATAGATGGATCCTGGCGTTGGCATACCTCAAGCGCTGTTCCTTTTAAGGATGATACTGGTAAAATTGTCGGTTTTGAAGGTATAGCTAGAGATATTACTGAACGTAAACAAGCAGAAGAAAAAGTAAAGGAAAAAGTGGATGAATTAGAAAAAATGAATAAATTTATGGTAAATAGAGAGTTAAAGATGGTGGAGCTTAAAAAGGAGATAGAACTATTAAAAATGAATACTGTTAAATCAAATGACGGAGATGAAGTTGGTAGATAATTTTTATTTTAGAATCTAACGCAATAATATTGATGTTAGATTCATATGATAAAAATTTTGACGCGATAGTTTATATATGAGAGAATCAGGATAATCTAACGTAAATAGAATATTAAAAAAATTAACAATACAAACAAAGGTATCGGTAATATTGCTAGCATGATTGTGGTTGTTGCCATCTTAACGACTGGTATAGATGGATATACGTATTTAAAAAATCAATCATCAGATATTATTGAGATAAATTGTGAAAACATACAAGATCAAGGCGTGAAAGATCGGTGTTATTTAAGTATTGCAAATATTAGGCAAGATTTATCTATCTGTAACAGAATACAGAGTCAAGAAAAAAGAGATCCTTGCTATTCAAAAGTAGCAGACCTACCTCTAATCTTATTAATCCTGATACTTTAATTGTTAAATTAAATGTGCCGTTTGTTTCGCAAGCACCGTTTGGTGAGTGGTCTGACCCATATCAGCAGAATGGTTGTGAAGAAGCATCGGCGATAATGGCTATACATTGGGCAGCAGGACAAGATCTTCCGCTTCAAGAAGCAAAAGAGGAAATTATAGCCATATCAGATTGGCAAAATAAAAAATATGGTATTTATCAAGATACTTCAGCATATGATACAGTCAAAAGAATTTTTAAAGAATATTTAAAATATCAAAATGTGGAAGTTATTGATAATATTAATTCTCAAGATGTGATAGATCAATTAGCAAAAGGTAATTTAGTGATTGTGCCAGCGAATGGACGTGTTTTGAATAATCCAGCTTTTAAACCTCCTGGTCCAGTAGCGCACATGCTTGTAATTACTGGTTATGATTATCTAACCGAGGAGTTTATCACCAATGAACCAGGGATAAATCGTGGGAAAGACTATCGGTATGATGCAGATGTTATGTTCGAAGCATTTAGAGATTATCCTACAGGTAACTATGAGCCGATTAATACTGATGTGAAAACCATGATTGTTGTTCGGAGATAGGGTTTTATGTTTTTTGTTAAATTATCCATTTAAAAATAAATTACATATATGGCACAATACGAAGCAAAAACAGAAGATAACAAATGTCCTTTTTGTGAAATAGCAAAAGGAAAATTACAAACTCCAGGAATTTTTTGGCAAGATGAAGAATTTATGGCATTTCTTTCCATTGATCCCAATACTGAAGGCTTTACCTGTGTTATTCCTAAAAAACATTTTGATAGTGATGTATTAAAAATGCCAGATGATATTTTACAAAGATTTATTATCGTATCTAAAAAAGTAGCCCAAATACTTGAAAATTTCTTTGAAGACGTTGGTCGTGTTGGTTTAATAATAGAAGGAACTGGAATTGATCATGCGCATATTAAATTAGTTCCAATGCATGGAACAGAGGATTTAAAAAAAGGTGTTTGGAAACAAATTTTAAGTGGCAAACAATTTTGGTTTGATAAATATGAAGGTTGGATATCTTCTGGCAGCGGACCTAAAGCAGATTCAGAAAAATTAAAACAACTCGCAGAAGCTCTTAAAAAATCTCAAGAGAATTAATATATATAATATGGGAATTGAAATTGAATTAAAATTTCTTTTAACAGATTCTTTAGAAAAAATCATTAATAAATTTGGGGACTGTGTTAAACAAGCGAAAAGAACCTATCAAAAGACAGTTATGTTTGATAACGAACAAAGATTGATGGAAAAAACTAATGGGAGAATTAGGTTACGTCAAAACGGAGATATTGTTACCATGTCTTATAAACTACCTTTGCCATCTGAAGATGTAAAAAAAGAAATAGAATGGGAAACTAAAGTTGATAGCTGGGAGATAGGGAAAAATATAATAAAAGCCATGGGATTTAACGAAACTACATCATATGAAAGATATAGAACCAGTTTTATATACAAAGATGTTGAGATAGAAATTGATGAATACCCTTTTGCTAATTTTATTGAGATAGAAGGTGAAGAATTAAAAATTAGAGAAATAGCTAAAGAAATAAATTTTGATATTAAAAATGCCCTTAAAGACCCCTGTGATACTTTATTTACAAAATGGCGTCTAGAAAAAGGTTTACCAATGAAGTTTCATATGAGATTTGATGATTATGATAGGTAAAATTGATTATTTTATTTGAATGCACTTTAAATTTGGCGATTATTTTATTTGTTTAATTTGATTTTGCATATTTTGTTGATTTTGTATAATATAGGCATTAGTTTGATACCAAGAGGTTTTTAATCTATGTAATATGAATAATGAACTCTATGAAGTAATAAAAGCATATGCTATTAAGCCTCATAAAGAGTTGGCTTCATTGCTTTTAGATAAATCAAAAGATCAGCTAATAGCCCTTTTTAATGGCTTAATTACTATTTATATCAATGATAAAAACTCATCACTTCTCAGGGAATATATCTCAGTATCTTTAGCAGGGTATACGCCTACAAATACGAAAATTGGATATAATGGATTTAAGCAGTCAACACAAATTGGGGGTAAAGTTATCGCTTGTGAAGCTAAACCACAAAATTTAAATACCGAAGATAACAGCAAGAGAAAAAATCCGCGTCGCTTAACTGGCGGAGGTAATTTTACAGATTATACACATAAAAGATTTGCAAAAGATAAGAAAGAAAATCCTAATATGCTTATTAGCGGTTTTGTGGACGGAGAATTGATATATGTCTTGGAATTTCCTTTTAATTGTTCATCTTTTGTTAAGAGATTAAAAATTCAACTTAAAAAAAGATTTCCGAATGGAGATAAACCAGGCGAATTTTTACGTAGCGCAAATTTTACTTTTGAACATTATAAGGAATGTAAAGAATTAAGAATGATTTATCTTGAAAAAGATAAATTAGAAAAACATAAAAAACAGCTTACGCAAAAATATTATGACTTTTTATTTAAAAAAGTAAAACATGAAACCAATAGATAAGATAATCCAGGGAGATGCTCTCAAAATTTTAAAAAAAATTGATGATAATTTTGTTGACTTAGGGATTACATCTCCGCCATATAATAAAGGCGAGAAATATAAAGGTTGGTTGGTAAAAAATGTTAAATATAACGCTACAAGCGACAATGTTTCTGAAGAAGTTTACCAAGAACAACAAATTCAAGTATTAAATGAAGTTTTTAGAGTTACAAAACCAGGTGGTTCATTTTTTTACAATCACAAAACAAGATGGGCTCGTGGGAAAATGTTGCATCCTATTGAATGGATTAAAAAAACAAAATGGACAGTTAGACAGGAAATCATTTGGGATAGAATGATCGCGGCAAATATTAGGGGTTGGCGATTTTGGCAAATTGATGAAAGAATCTATTGGCTTTATAAATCGATTGATGATAACAAGATTGGGGAGGAATTAAAATCTAAACACGCATTACTAACTTCAATTTGGCGGTTTCCACCTGAAAGAAAAAATGGGCATCCAGCACCATTTCCATTGCTTTTACCAACAAGAATAATTTATTCTATTTTAGATGATAAAAAAGGAGTAGTGTTAGATCCATATGTTGGTAGCGGGACAACCTGTTTAGCCGCAAAATTATTAGGATCAAATTATATTGGTATAGATATTTCAAAAGAATATGTCAAAGATGCAGAGGGTAGATTAAAAAATTACTTAGATTATAAAAAAATAGTAACAGAAGAAATATCTAAGCATATTGTAGAAAAAACATTTGCAGATAGAAAAAATGACAATGGAAATACTGGAAAATATAGAAAGGGAAAATTGCCATCCCAATCAAAGCTTTTGTAATTAAAATTAATAAAGCAGATATAATGATTCTTTATGAAATACGATCCTAAAAAAGTTAAAAAAAGATATGATAAGATAGCTGATGAAGAAGATAGATCAGAAAAAAATCCTACTTTAAGAACCGAAATCCCTAGAGAATTTATCAAAAAATATATTAGAAAGACTGACATTGTTTTAGATGCAGGCGGAGGAACAGGTATTAATGCTATTATGATGGCTAAACAATGTAAGCATGTTTCTTTAATTGATATTTCAACAGAAATTATTAATTATGCTCGTAAGAATGTTAAGAATGCTAAATTATCTAATAAGATTGATCTTTTTGAAGGAGATATTAGCAATTTAAAACAATTTAAAGATGGGCAATTCAGCTTTGTAGTTTGTGTAGGTGATTCAATTTCTTATGTCTTGGAAAACAGATTTAAGGCAATCAATGAATTAATAAGAGTAGCTAAAAAAAGCTCAATTTTGATAATTGGTTGTGATTCAAAATACGGTTTTATGAGGCAATATCTTAGGGATGGAAATTTAGAAGAAACAATAAGTATATATAAAAATCATGAAACTTATTGTAGTATGGGTCCCAGAACACATGTCTATGATATTGATGAGATGAAACAACTTTTAGAAAAAAATGGTTGCAAGATTTTAGAAATAGCATCAACACCGACAATAACAGATGCCGTTGATAAGAAACAATATCATGAACCTAAAAAATGGGCAAAATTAAAAAAATTAGAGATGCAGATTTGTATAAAACCTGAATTGTTAGGTACAGGGAGCCATCTCTTGTTTATTGCTAAAAAGAAATAAATTTATATTTTAATTTTTAAAATTTGTAGAGGTCGATATAATTTGGTATAATATAAGTAATTTAATAATTAATAATAAAAAATATGCAATCACCAGAAATGGGTATGGGTGGCCTTGAACAAAAATCACCTGAACAAAAAGCGCTTGAGCAAAAACGACAAATGGTTGTTGAGTTAGGCAGTTCGTTACACGAAGAATGGAGGGCTCCTAGAAAAAAAGAAGATGGTTCTTTTGAGCCAAGAATAAAGAAAACTAAAGATGAAGAATGGGCAAAAGAACACGGTACAGATGATATTGATATTGCTAACTCATCATTTGTAGAGCTTCCAACAGATTGGCAGGGAGAAAACAAAGCAGCGGCAGAAGTTGCTATGAATGAAGTATTTTTAGCAAATGAAAAAGAACGAATTTTAGATGAGGCATTTATAGAAGAAGCTAGTACGGTAGTTCATGATAAATGGCTTGAAAGAAATGGTGAATGGGCTTCACCAGAACTAAAAAAACCATTTGCAGAACTTGCTGAAGAAGAAAAAGAAAAAGATCGTGCACAAATTAGAAAAGCAATAGAAATCTTTAAATCGAGTAAATAAGATATATGGGAGAAATTTTATCTATGATTATAATGGTTGTTATAATCCTTATTCCGATAGGAGGGATTTCTTGTTTAATAGAATACAAAGCAACTAAAAAAAAGAAATTTCTGATTGTTGGATTAATATTAACCGCTATTGTTGTTGGGATTATTGTCCTTACGATACTTTCATTTATTCGAAGCAATGGTATGATGGTGTATATGCCTAATCCAAATCCTTAGTACGTAGTTTAATTTATTATGAAATTAGTCTATCAAATCGATAAGTTTGCGATAAATTATTTTCGTAAGCAATTTTATAGAAGAACGAAAAACAATGAAGTAGTCAGACTACCTAATTTTATTGCTTGGGATTGTACTCGTCGTTGCAATTTGCATTGTGAGCATTGCGGAGCTTCAAAAGAAAGTTATGATACAGAGCTTACTACTGATGAAATTAAAAAAGTAATAGATGATATTTCTAAAATTAAAAGATGTTTTTTTGGGGCAACGGGTGGTGAGCCTTTTATGCGTAATGACCTTTTAGAGGTTTTGTCATATGCAAAATCAAAAGGCTTAGGAACCGGGTTTGCTTCTAATGGTTTTTTAATTGATAGAAAGAAAGCGGAAGAAATTAAAAAAGCAAAAATTGACTCTATTCAAATTAGCCTTGATGGATTAGAGGAAACGCATAACAAAATTCGTAATAATTCTGAAAGTTTTTTTCGTGCTACTGAAGCAATAAAAAATCTTATAGCCATTAAAATACCACTTCTTTC
>JAPLYJ010000038.1 GCA_026395655.1 Candidatus Parcubacteria bacterium | reverse complement strand
AAAAAATCATTAACCAGTTTTACTAAAAAAGGCACTAATGTTAAATACAAAACTATCCACAAAGATAACAAAATCCATTTTAAAGGACTAGGTAACCACAAGACATTAAAAACTATTTGAGCAACAACTAAAAAACCTAAAAACCAAAATATCAGCATAGGGATCGTGCTAGCAGCTCTTAAAAGATTTTTAAAAAATTTTAATATCATATATTTGATTAAAAACCAGGTAAAGAAGTATTAATAATTTGTTTTTTTTGTTCTTTTTGTATTGGCTCTGCATTTATTCCCTCTAATCTTAACCACAAACTTCTAAAACCATACTTTTCAAAAATATCTTTTAAATTTTCAGAAGAAGGCAATTCAAATTTAATATTCTCTATCTTAAAATCTAATGATATATCTTTTTTGATTAAACTCAAGTCCCTGCTGAAAAAAGCCTGATCTTTGTTCTGGCTTAATAAATCGTAGACGCGGCCGGAAAACTCTGAATTAGTAACTGCTTCATAAAGACGTTCTAAAGAGCCATATTTTTGAATTAATTGGCTAGCTGTTTTTTCTCCTATCCCCGGTACCCCTATTATATTGTCAGAAGGGTCACCTTTTAAACCTTTGTAATCAGGTAATTGTATAGAATCTAACCCAAATCTTTCTTTAATTTTTTCTAAATCATACAAAAACATTTCTTTAATACCTGTTTTCAAAGCCCAAACTTTTATTTTATCCGTAACTAATTGTAAAGTATCTAAATCACCTGTTACAATGATTATTTCTAAATCAGAATTCTCTATACTAGCTTGGCTAGCTAACGAACCTATTAAATCATCAGCTTCAAAACCAGCTTGCTCAAATATTTTAATATTAAAAGCACGAACAAAATCTTTAGCTGGTTCTAATTGATCATAAAGCTCTTGGGGTCCTTTTTTCCTAGTAGCTTTGTAAGCTTGATAGACTTCGTGTCTAAAAGTAGGTGCCGCTAAATCAAAACAACAAGCTATATATTGTGGCTTAAGTTCTCTTAATATTCTAATTAAAACAGAAACAAAACCATAAACAGCATTAGTCATCTGACCATTACTGTTGGTTAATCCTGGTAAAGCATGAAAAGCACGATGAATTAAAGCATTACCATCTATTATTACAAAAAGTTGTTTTTCCATTTTTTATTTTATCACAAACTCAATCAAGCGTTCTTTTTTATTTAAAACTTTAAATTTAATTCTAATAATATCTGATTTTAAAACATTTTTTAACAAATCTCCCCATTCTATAACCACAATAGATTGTTTATCTTTAAAAATATCTTCTAATCCCAAAGACATCATATTTTTAGCTAAGACACGATAACAATCTAAATGATAAAAATTTGAAAAACGACTTCCTTTTAAAGGATATGATTTTAACAAAAGAAAAGTGGGACTTAAAATCTTTTTTTTAATTTTCAAAGCTTGCCCCATACCTTTAACAAACTCAGTCTTACCGCTGCCAAGATTACCCTCTAAAGAAACTATAGCTGCACCTTTATTCTTTACTATTCCCCCTTCTTCTAAAGCTTGTGCTAAAATAGCACCACACAAATGCGTTTCTTTAACATTTTGGCTAATCAATGATATTTTCATGTCTTTAATATATTCTAACAGATAAAAATAAAAAAACTACTTGCGCAATCATTTAAATCAAGCCATCATAAAAAAACTTGTTTCTAATCGTATAATATTAGAGATCTACCATAATTTGAGTGTCTTTTTACATGATTTAACCAATATTTTCAAGATGTCTTGTTAATATGATATACTTTAGAATAAACACTATTCCCTCCCCAGACCATACATATTACTCCTAAAATGTAGCTTGACAAACTACAATTTAGGAGTAATATGATACTATATGAATATATTAAAAAGAAAAATAGAAGAAAATATAGACGCATACTTAAAAAGCGATGAGACAAAAATATTGTTTATTTGGGGTCCAAGACGTTCCGGAAAGACAACGTTGATTGATAAGTTAGCCCAAGAATTAGGTGTGGCAAAATACAATTTTGATTTTGAATCTGATCGTGAGAAATTCGCACCACGCAGAGAAGTATTGGAAAAAATTGTCAAAGAAAATAAGGTTATTTTAATTGATGAAGTACAAAACTATCCTGAAGCAACTGTAATGCTTAAATTGCTTCACGATGAATTTAAAGTGAAAGTGATAGCCACTGGTAGTTCAGAACTTCGACAAAAAACATCTTTTGAATTTGATACGATGGCAGGAAGATTTAATGAAATTTATTGTCTGCCTCTTTCTATCTCTGAGATTATGGATAACGAGAAACCCAAAGCTTCCGAGGAAGCGGAATTTGGAATACAACTAGCTAAAAAAGCACAAATCTGGGGAACATATCCTGAGGTATACACAAAAGATAACCTGAGCGAAAAAGATCGAATAGACTTGCTTCAAAAAATATTAGATGCCTATGTACTTAAAGATGTAATTGATATATATGAATTGAAAAATCAAAAATTAGCAAAGGACATATTAACCAAAATTGCCCTTCAATTGGGTTCTGAGGTTTCTATGCGCGAAATTGCAAGTTCTTTGGGTGCAAATCCGTCCACTGTTTCAAACTATATTGAAATTTTTATCAAAAACTATATTTTAATACCTTTGCCATCATTTAAAACAAATATTAGAAAAGCGGTATCTAAAAACCGTAAACTATATTTTTATGATTTAGGTATTCGTAATATTTTAATCCAGGATTTTAGAGATTTAAATCTTCGTCAAGATAAAGGTGGAGTATTTGAAAATTTTATTATCTTAGAACTTGAAAAAATGCGTAGACTTGCTAACGCCAAAGTGAACCTATATTTTTATAGAGAATATGATGGCAAAGAGATTGACCTTGTTATCGAAGATTATAAAAAAAATTATATTACGGTTGAAATTAAATCAAAAAAAGGCGAAGCTCAAGAAATCTTTCCTCTAAAAAATACTTCTGAGGTTGTTACTACCCAAAATTATTTCGAAAAGATATCATCTATTTTAGAAAACAAATAGCAAAAATTTATTATCTCCCATTATTTTAACCACAATTTTACCCGTCTAGACAATACAAATTAGTACTAAATTGTAGCTTGGCACAATTCTCTGATTGTTGTGACCTGGCAATGTAACTATTTTACACTACGGCGTCACATAATTTTTACCAAAAACTTTATCAAATCAAAAAGCCAACTAAACTATTTCTAAACTTACTAATTTAAATAATGGTATGATGCGACTACTTGCGCATTTTATATATTTTAATTAGGATATAGGCATACACATACGTTTTTATGGATAACGAATTAACACAAAATCGCCAAAATGCTCTTTCTAGTCTTTGGCACGAAAGCAAAGAGAGAGAAGCTCAAAGAAAAGCTTTGAAACTGAATCTTGATTATATTGATTTAGACAAAACCCCTATTGAAAGTGATGCTTTAGAAACTATACCTTTTGAAATCGCTACAAAATTAAACCTCATACCTTTTCAAAGATTGGCTAAAGAATTAGCTTTAGCTATTTTTGATCCTGAAACACAAGAAGTTTTAAAAATTATAGCTGATCTTAAAAACCAAGGATATCAAATTAAAATTTTTATTGCTTCTCAACAAAGTTTAGAAAAAGCTTGGGACAAATATAAAAATATTAAAATTAGACCAGAAAGTCTTTCTAGTAAAATAAATGTTAGCCAAACAGATTCTGTTAATTTTCAATTTCTAGAAGAAAAAATCAAAAATACAAGCTCAGATAATGTTACCTTGATAGTCAGTTTAATCTTAAAATCAGCTATCTTAACAGATGCTTCAGATATCCATATTGAACCTCAAGAAAACCAATGTTTAATACGTTTTAGAATAGATGGCGTACTTTACGATATTTTGCATTTTGATTTAAAAATTTATAAATCAATTAGAGACAGACTTAAACTTCACGCTGGCTTAAAATTAAATATTTTAAATCAACCTCAAGATGGGCGTTTTGAGATATCTAACAATTCAGAAGATTTTGAAGTACGTGTTTCTAGTATCCCTGGTGCCTATGGAGAATTTTTAGTTTTTAGATTGCTTAACCCTGACAAGATGTCATATGATTTAGAAGAACTTGGTTTCAAAGATCAAGATATCAAAATGATCAACAATCAAACCGCTAGTCCCAATGGTTTAATATTAAATACTGGTCCTACTGGGTCAGGTAAAACCACCACACTTTACGCTCTTTTAAAAAGAAAAGTGTCCCCAGGAATTAAAATAATTACCATTGAAAATCCCATCTTTGCTTCTGGACTTAAATCCATTATGCGCCAAGATCCTGATGTTATCCTAGTAGGAGAAATCAGAGACAAAGAAACAGCAGAAATTGCTATTCAAGCTTCTTTAACCGGACATCTAGTTTTTTCCACCTTGCATACCAACGAAGCTTCTGATACTATCAATCGCCTTATTGAATTAGGTATAGACAGGAAGCTTTTACCCTCTTCTTTAAAATTAATCATGGCCCAACGTTTAGTGCGTAAACTTTGTCCTCATTGTAAAGAACAATATGAACCTGACGGAGAAACTAAAGAAAAAATTTTAAAAGCTTTTTCCATTATTTCGCCTAAAGCAGATTTAGAAGCTCCTCAAGAAATAAAATACTTATACCGTGCTAAGGGGTGTGATAAATGTATGTCTTTAGGATATAAAGGGCAAATAGCTATTTACGAAGGATTAATCCCTACAGAAAATATTAATCAACTTGTTTTAAAAGGTGACCCCGTTAATGTTATCAGAGAAAAAGCCATAGACGAAGGTATGATCCCACTTTTTCATGATGGATTATTAAAAGCCATTTCAGGAATTACTTCATTAGAAGAGGTCTACCGCGTAGCCGGAGACATGGAATACATTACTAAATTATATGAAAAATTAATTAGCAAAACATTGTCTCGTGTTTTAAAAATCAATCAAACTGACGAAGAAAATGTTAAAAAATTTTTAGAACAATTAGAAAAAAGAACAGAAATCTTAAAAAATGCTGATCTTCTTTTAAAAATTAAATTAATTATCTCCGGCGGACTTTTAAGCAGAGCTACAGATATTCATATCGAACCTCAACAAAATATTGTTTTAATTAGATATCGTATAGACAATGTATTACATAATATAGCAGAAATAAATGCCAACGAATATTTACCACTCATTAACCAAATCAAAGAACTTTCTGGTGCTGATACCCAAATCACAAAAAGTGTCCAAGAAGGTAGATTCTATATTTCCCAAAATGGGGAAAAAGATGTACGTGTTTCCATCATCCCCGGAGGATATGGAGAATCAGCTGTTTTAAGAATTTTACAAAAAGATATAGGTATCATTAAATTAGAAGAATTAGGTCTACTACCCCAAACTTTAAAAACAATTGAAAAAACTCTTAAACCTACTGGTATATTATTAGTTTGTGGACCTACTGGTTCAGGTAAAACCACCACTCTTTTTGGTATTTTGAATAAATTAAATCAACCAGGAGTAAAAATCATTACCGTAGAAGACCCTATTGAATATCGTTTACCAGGAGCCTTGCAAACTCAAGTAGATGAAGCTCATGGCTACACCTTTGAATCAGCCTTACGTATTCTTTTGCGCCAAAACCCAAATATCATACTCATCGGTGAAATTAGAGACGAGGCTACAGCTAAAATGGCTACACAAGCAGCATTAACAGGACATCTAATCTTGTCCACCATACATACTAACGATGCTCTTTCCAGTATAGCTAGGTTAAAAAGCTTCAAATTAGATGATGCAAATATCAGCGTAGGATTAAATGGACTTGTCAGCCAAAGAATTATCAGAAAACTTTGCCCTAAATGTAAAAAATCAATATCTTTAAACGAAGAACAGATACAAATGATCCAAAAAGAAAAAAATAATACACCTGAAGAATATAAAACATTATTAGAGACGGAAAACAAACAAATTTATGAATCTGTGGGTTGTGCTGAATGCCAATTTACAGGATATTTTGGCATGATGGCTATCTTTGAAGCTATTTTAGTAGACGAAGAAATCAAATCATATATCAGCCAAGGTCTAAGCTATGAAATATTGACAGAAAAATTAAAAAACCGATATTTAAACATATCGGCTAGTGGTTTGATCCGTCTTTTAGATGGAACTACTTCTTGGCAAGAATTGCAAAGAGTTTTAGGGTATTAAAAAACCCATTAATCTGCAGGCAAAAGTCCTCCGCCAATTGGCAGAGATTAAGAACTTACCCAAGAAATACCCCAGCCGAAACCAAGATACCCTAAAAATAAATCCCAGACAGGCCATCCCCAATTTTTGAGCCTGATTACCTACAGGTTAATGAGTTTTTACAAAGAGCCAATTAAAAAACCTGTTTCAAGTTTTCATCATTCTTATGCCTTTCATTATACTCGCTTATTTAATTTTGTCAAGCTAT
>JAPLYJ010000055.1 GCA_026395655.1 Candidatus Parcubacteria bacterium | reverse complement strand
AAATACTATGCAAACAAGCACCCTAAAAGGGGTAATAGCCAAGCAAAGCCAGGAAAAAGAATTTCTGTCTCGTTTAGATTATGTGGAAAGGACCCAGGCTACTAAATGCCCCGAATGGATGTCCTCGCCTTTAATTAAGGTCGTGCTCGGACCGCGCCGGGCTGGCAAATCGGTATTTTCCCTCATGTTACTTAGGGGAAAACCTTTTCTTTACTTTAATTTTGATGATCCTGCTTTGGTGGGAGAAAAACTGGATTTATACGAGCTCGTGGATGAACTGCACAAATTCTACGGAGACACTAAATTCGTTTTATTCGATGAAATACAGAATCTAAAAGGCTGGGAGTTATTTGCTAACCGTCTGCATCGCCAGGGATACAATCTCGTTTTGACTGGTTCAAATGCCAATCTCTTGTCGATGGAGCTCGCAACGCATTTGACCGGTCGGCATCTGCCGATAGAAATATTGCCGTTTGATTTTCAGGAATTTTTGAAGGCCAAAAACTTCTCCCAGTTTGATCAGAAGCCAGAGCTTTTAAAATTACTAGAACAATACATGACGTTTGGCGGATTTCCAGAAGTGGTTATAAAAAATCAGCATCCACGAGGCTATTTGGACGTGCTCTTTGACGCATTGCTTTTTAAGGATGTGGTGAAGCGTCACAAAGTCAGATTTGCCGAACAGATAGATCAGCTTGGTTCGTACTTGATAAATAATATTTCCAATCAATACAGTTTCCGAAAGCTTGCGAACGTTTTGGAATTCAAAAGCGATGTGACGCTTGAGAGGTATCTTAAATATCTTGAAGAGGCGTACGTGGTATTTTCTCTCTCTGGTTTTTCCGCCAAAGCCGGCGAACGCCTCCGCTCGCCTAAAAAGATTTATACGGTTGATAATGGTTTCGTTGTATCCAAAGCTGTTCAACATTCTCCCGACAACGGAAAGCTTATGGAAAATTTAGTTTTCACCGAATTGGTAAAAAGAGGTTTTGAGCCGAATAGAGAATTATTTTATTACAAGACTCGCAACAGTAAGGAAGTTGATTTTGCGATTCGCAACGGTTACGAGACATCCGAGCTTCTTCAAGTCTGCTATGATTTGAGGAATTCCGATGTTGAACAGAGAGAAACAAAAGCTCTGATCGAAGCTGGAGAAGAATTAAAGGTATCCAAGCTCACCGTTCTTACATGGGATGAGGAACGGGAAACGAAGAAAGACGGGAAAACCATAAAATTCAAGCCGTTATGGAAATGGTTGATTGAGACACAAAAATAAATTTATGTCACAGAAAATCGCCATCAAAAACTTAATATTTGTGGATTGTGAAGGACACGGACCGGCGCCGACATTGAACGATTCGGCGTTGTTTGAATTTGGTGCGGTCGCTTATCCTTCAAGACAAACATTCCACGGTATAGGGGCGACCAAAGAAACGTTCGAAAAGTTCGATACATGGATTTTATCCGTGATAGAAAAAGGATTCAGACCGTTATTCGTGAGCGATAATCCGGCTTATGATTGGCAATTCATCAATTATTACTTCCATTTATTTTTAGGTAAGAATCCATTTGGTCATTCGGCAAGACGGATTGGTGATTTTTATGCCGGTCTTGTTGGTGACTTTACCGATGCAAGTTCGTGGAAAAAACTGCGAGTTACGGCACACGATCATAATCCGGTTAATGACGCCATGGGTAATCTCGAAGCGTTTGAGAGGATATTAAAAGGTGAAAGATAATTGTATGGCAAACGAATATCTTACAAACTTAACAAGTGTAACATATGTATCTGAACCTTTACACTATTCTTCGCCTGTAGTCAACGCACAACTGGGATTAACTTAGCTCAATAAGTAAGTGCAACACTTTAATGATGGCTTCTTGGAGAGAGATAAGATTGGTTTTTAATTAGTAAATAACGTAAAAAGCCTCTATTTTAGGACATAAATAGCCTATTGACTTTACTATATCACTAGATTAATATAGTAATAGGCTTTACTATATCACTTAAGAGATATACAAAATTATGGAAGAAATACTTAAATATGTTCAAAATCAGCTCGTTAGAGCTCCTTTTCGCTTGCGATCATATATACAAGACGAACAAGGGAGGAAATATTTCCAAAGAGATATTTATGTTAAAATTGATAAATACTTCAATGATTTTTTGCATAATTTAGAAGTTCAAAATCGTTGGATTATTATCCCGGGGTTAAGGGGCGTAGGTAAGACTACAATGCTCGCTCAGCTTTTTTTAAACCATTATCAAGAAATTGGTCATTCAAGAATGCTTTATATTTCTCTTGATGAAGTGGTAAATATTTTTGATTCATCTTTAAAAAATGTTTTAGACGCTTATGAAAAAATATTAGGAGAAAGCTTTGAAAAAATTACAGAGCCATTATTTATTTTTATAGATGAAGTCCAATATGATCCAAAATGGGCTTCAGTGTTAAAATCTGTATATGATAGATCAAATAAAGTTTTTGTTAGTATATGATAGATCAAATAAAGTTTTTGTTATTTGTACCGGTTCATCAGCTGTATCTTTACAAACTAACCCAGATGTTATTCGTCGAGCAATCTTTGAAAAATTGTTTCCCACAAGTTTTGGTGAATTTTTAATGATTAAAGATGAAAAATATCAAGTAAAAGATTTTAAAAATAACATTAAAGATGCTTTGTTTTTTTCTGAATCAGCCAAAGAAGCTTATGATAAATTAAAAAATTTAGAACATCCAATATTAAATTTTTGGTCAGAAGTAGATAGGCATTATATCGATGAATATCTTAAAATTGGCACTTTGCCATTTGCTATCAAAATTAAAGATGAAGCCAGAATTTATCAAGCGATTATTGTATTGTTGGATAAAGTGATAAATCAAGACATGCAAAGTTTGGGTCGTTTTGATATCAAAACTATATCTTATATTAAAAGAACTTTATTTTTGTTAGCTGAATCGGAAATTTTAAGTATACAGAATTTGTCTAAAACATTAGAGACAAGCATAAATACAATTTCAAATATATTAGAGGTTTTAGAATATGCTGAATTATTGATCAGGGTTATGCCCTATGGTTCTAATTTTAAAAAAGTTAGAAAACCTTCTAAATATTTGTTTATGTCTTCGGCTATAAGATCAGCTTTTCTATCAGTGGCTGGTAATCCATCTATATTTAATCAGCAAAAAGGGCATTTAATGGAGGATATTGTAGCCATGACATTATATCGTGAATTTGTTGCTACAAGTAGAGGTGCCCTCAATTATGATAGTTCTAAGGGCGGGGCTGATTTTATTCTTACCATTGCAGAAAAGAATATAATCCCGATAGAAGTGGGTATGGGGGAAAAGCCTAATAAACAGGTTAGAAAAACAATGAAAAAGATTGGCTCAGCTAAATATGGCATTGTGATTAGCAAAGATTCCCTTACTCTATTAGAAGACGCTAATGTAATTAAAGTTCCATTAGATTATTTTTTATTAATTTAAATTAAAAAATAAATCGTATGCATCTTATAGCAGATCTACACATTCATTCAAAATATTCTAGAGCTACTAGCAAAGATATGGTTTTAGAAAAAATGGCAGAGATGGCTAAAATTAAAGGTATTAATGTTTTAGTTACTGGCGATTTTACTCACCCTGTATGGTTGAATGATTTAAAAAATAAATTAATATCAGCTGAGTCGGGATTATACAAATTAAAAGAAAATGATAATGGTGTGCGTTTTATTGTTAGTGGAGAAATAAGCTCTATATATACGCGTGGTGGCAAAACACGCAGGGTTCACAATCTTATTATTTTGTCTTCTTTAGAAGCTGCAGAAAAAATTAATGAACAATTAATTCAAAAAGGCTGTAATTTACATTCTGATGGCAGACCTATTATAGGATTGGATTCTCAAAAATTATTAAATATTGTCATGGAATCAGATCCATCAGCTCTTTTTGTGCCAGCACATATTTGGACTCCTTGGTTTTCTGGATTTGGTTCTAAAAGTGGGTTTGATAGTTTAGAAGAAGTTTTTGGCGAAGAT
>JAPLYJ010000041.1 GCA_026395655.1 Candidatus Parcubacteria bacterium | reverse complement strand
CTCAGTTTGAATCAAATAACATTGTTCTAGAAGCTCAGCTATTGGATTTAGTCAGATCCTTATTGGAATTTGTTCAAAACAAGTAAATCAGATATTGGTTCAAGAAGCGGGTCTACAAGCCCGTTTTTTGATTTTTTCTTGATTGATATTGTTTTTTGTGTTAATTTGATATGGTTAAACTAATTAATTATATAAAAACAATATGGGACTACCAGCCAGACATCATTCTAAATCAAGGAGAAATAAAGGACGCTCGCATTTAGCTTTAAAAGCTAAAAAATTATCTGTTTGTCCTAAATGCGCAGCAGCTAATTTATCGCACAAAGTTTGTCCTAATTGCGGATTCTATAAAAACAAAGAAGTTGTTAATGTCTTAAAAGGCTTGTCTAAGAGAGAAAAGAAAGTTAAAGAAAAAGAAATTAAGGAAGGAGAAAAGAAATAAAAATGGCTTCTCGTCATTTATCTAGATCTATTGCTTTGCAAACTTTATATGAGTGGGATTTTTGGCAACAAGACAAAAGTAAAATTCTTGAAATTTTAGCTCGCAATGTTAATAATTATGGCCCGGGTATAGATGATCCTGAATTTCCTAAGAAATTAGTTTTAGGAGTAATAGAACACTTAGATGAATTAAATAATATTATCATCCAGAGTGCGCCAGAATGGCCACTAGAGCAGATTAATTTGATTGATAGGAATATTCTACGTTTAGGTCTTTTTGAATTAATGTTCATGCCTAAGCAAGAAGTACCAGCTAAGGTAGCTATTAATGAATCTATAGAATTGGGTAAATCTTTTGGAGGAGAATCTTCTGGCAGATTTATCAATGGTGTGTTAGGTACCATCTATCGTCAATTAGAAAAAATAGAAGGTCAGACAGAAGAAAATAATAAAATATAATGACAGTAGATTTTTCTCAATTAGAAAAAAAATTAGATATTGTTTTTTCAAATATTAATTTGTTAAAACAAGCTTTAACTCATCGTTCATATTTGAATGAAAATAAAAGTTGGCCATTAGGGCATAATGAAAGATTGGAATTTTTAGGAGACGCAGTTTTGGAGTTATCTATTTCCAATCAGCTTTATAAAAAATACCCACAATTGCCAGAAGGATTATTAACTAGTTTACGTGCTTCTTTAGTTAATTCTAATAATTTAGTTAAGGTAGCAGAATCATTAAAATTAGAGAATTTTTTGTTACTTTCTAAAGGTGGTAAAAAAGACAGTGATAGGTCACGTACTTCTTTTTTAGCTAATGCTACTGAAGCAGTCATTGGAGCCATATATTTAGATCAAGGTTTTGAAGGAGCTGATAAATTTATTAATCGTATAGTCATGCCAGACGCAGATGATATTTTAAACAATAAATTATTTAAAGATGCTAAGAGCCTTTTTCAAGAAATCAGCCAAGAAAGATTAGGGGTGACACCGATATATCAGACTTTAAAAGCCTGGGGGCCAGATCATGACAAACATTTTGTAGTAGGTGTTTTTTTAGCAGAAGAGCAAATAGCGGAAGGTGAGGGTATTTCTAAGCATGAAGCAGAACAAAACGCAGCTAGCCAAGCTTTAAAGAATAAAGAGTGGAGTTAACTATAATATGTTTTTGAGACGCATTGAAATCAAAGGTTTTAAATCCTTTAGCCATAAGGCTATTTTGGATTTTTCACCTCAAGTGACTGCTATTGTGGGCCCTAACGGATCAGGTAAATCTAATCTGGTAGATGCCATTCGTTGGGCGTTAGGAGAACAAAGTTTAAAAAACATACGAGCAGAGAAAAGTGAAGATCTCATTTTCGCAGGCAACGCTACAGAAAAAGCTGCTGGATTAGCAGAAGTAAATATTATTTTTGATAACAGTGATAAAAAAGTGAATTTTGATTTTTCAGAGATCACTGTAGGTAGACGAGTAAGTAGGGATGGCCAAAGCGAATATTATTTAAATAAATCAGCCGGTAGATTGAAAGAAATTACAGAAATTTTAGCTGTAGCTCAATTAGGTTTAAAAGGTTTTTCTATTGTGAATCAGGGAGCAGTAGAGAATATTTTGCGTGTGTCTCCTTTCGAAAGACGTTTTATGTTGATAGAAATCATGGGTTTGAAGAATTTGGAATTAAAAAAATCAGAAGCCCAGAGAAAGTTGGAACATAGCACGATTAATCTAGACAAGATGAAAGCTTTAAAAGAAGAAATCTTGCCTCACCTACGTTCTTTAAAACGCCAAGCTAATCGTTTTGAAAGACAAGAACAAATTTTCCAAGAATTAAAAGATTTAGAAATACAATATTTTAATCAAACATATTTAGATTTGTTGTCTTCTAAAGAATCTAGGCAACAGGGAGATACAGACATATTAAATGAGATACGACAATTAAAAGAAGGCATATCAAAAGAAGAAGAAAAAATTAGAGCTAGTGATCAATTGTATAAAGATCAGAACAAACAAGAAGATGAATTAAACAGGAAGATAGGGGAATTAAAAGACAAAGCTAGTCAGCTTAATCGTCAATTAGGGCGTTTAGAAGGATTCTTAGAATTTCAGAAAAAAACAGAACCAATAGAAAATCAAACATCTTCTGGGGTAAAAATTAGGTTAACAGGTAGCCAATTGATAGAGATTATTTTGAATGTTCAAAAGGATCTTCAAGAAGCTTTAGCTATAGAAGACAAAGAAAAAGTATTAGCATTAATCAAAAAAGCCTTGTCTGTTTTAGATAATGTTATTGTTAAAGAAGAAAACATTAAAACAGAGAAAAAACCACAAGAACAATCAGAAGACTATCAAAAACAGATTTTAGAAATTAGAAATGAAGCTGAAATATTAGAAAAAGACATTTTATCTCAAACAAAATTATTAATAGAATATAAGGCTTCAAATCAGAAATACAATGAAAATTTCAGATTAATTGTAAAAAACTTAGAAGAAAAGAGACGCCAATTAGATTTATTAAATGAAAAATACACAGCAATATCTTTGGATAACGAAAGATATGCTTTAAGGTTAGAAGATTTAAACAGGCGTTTACAAGAGGATGGGTTTAACCTTGAAGATTTTTTTAAGCAATTTAAAGAACAAGAATCTCATTTAAAAAATATTGATGCAAATTTAATTTTAGAGTGGGAATCTAAAATTAATCATTTGAAAAAAGAAATCATGGAGATAGGAGGTATTGATAAAAGTGTGATGGAAGAATATCAATCAACCTCACAGAGATGGGAATTTTTAGATACCCAAACTCAAGATTTAACTACTGCCATTTCTGATTTAAAGAAAATGATCAAAGATTTGTCGTATAAGATTGATGATGATTTTAAAAAGAATTTAAAAGAAATTAATGTTTCTTTTAATGAATATTTTCAATTGATGTTTGGCGCCGGTAAAGCCAAATTAGAATTGATTAAACCTCAGACAGAAACTAATTTAGAAAATTTAGAAGAAAATGTGATAGCAAAACCAGAGGAACCTAACGAAGAATGGGGAGTGGATATTATGATAGATATCCCTAAAACGAAATTAAAAGGTTTAGAGTTGTTATCAGGAGGCGAAAAAGCTTTAACAGCTATTTGTTTGTTGTTTGCCATTATTTCCAAATCAGCTCCACCTATTTTAATTATGGATGAAATTGATGCGGCTTTAGACGAAGCTAACTCACAAAGGTTTTCTAAAATTGTAGGAGAGTTGAGCAGCAAAACACAATTCATTTTAATTACACATAATCGCACTACTATGGAGTCTGCTCATTATATTTATGGTGTTACCATGAATGAAAATGGCACCTCTGG
>JAPLYJ010000020.1 GCA_026395655.1 Candidatus Parcubacteria bacterium | reverse complement strand
TTCAAAAGAGCTGTTTTGTATCTCATGAATGATACCAATGACTTGATTTCTGATTTTTTCTAAATCTGCTTCTTGTTTTCTGATTACTAATTTTTCTCCGGGCTTGAGATAGTAAAGAGTTAATCTTAAATCAGAGACATTGATTTTAGGCCAACGTTCTTTTAAACCAATAGCATAAATTGATAGTTGTAGATTGTTTTCTAATTGATCTTTGCTAGGCATTCTTTTACCTGTTTTGTAGTCTATTATTTCAAAAGTACCATCTGCTAATTTGTCTATGCGATCTATAATTCCAGATAAGATATGTTTACCACCTGTTTCATTAGGTGTTTCATCTAAAATAGCTTCAAAACGGCTTTCTAAGTCCATAATAATGAGATTTTGATCTGCGTTAGCCTCATAATACCTTTTTAACATATCTATGCCGCTATTAAGATATTCTTTCTCTGTTTTTTCGTCTTCCCATTTAAATATTTTTTTATCAGACCAATGTTCCTGATAATATGCTAACAGGTTTTCAAGGGTAGGGAAGTGAGGGTCGTTTTTGTAAAACCAATGTAAAACTTCATGGATGTAGGAACCAAAAACAGCCTCTTTGGATTTAGGTTCTTTGATTTTGTCTATCTCTGAAAATTTATATTTTTGAGGACAGTTTTGAAAACACTCTAAAGAAGAGTATGAGATACGCATATTTATTTTTTTGGGTCCAACGTCATAGAATTTTTTTTGGACCAACGAAATGTCAATTTGATTTAATTGTATCATTGTTTAATTTATCTTACAATTGACCAAATCCTATTTATGTGTTATTGTTATTGATAAGAACTTTAAAAAGGAGAAAGAAATGAAAAGTTGGGCGTGGTTATTGTTGGGGTTACCAATCGCTGGATTGGTGATCCTGATCGGCTGGCTGTGGGTGCCAGCCATTATCCTAACCGGGAAAGTTATTTTCTTGGTTGAAATCATCTTTGCGATGATTGTTGTCATTGCAAAAATGATATTAAAAAGAGACCAATCTCAATGGGAGAGATTGGCTTACGGATTGTATTTGGTATTATGCATCGCCGGAGTAGGTGTATGCATAGTGGCGGTAAGTTATGTGCTCTATGTCGTAGCTTTCGTTGGCTACGCCATAGCAGGCGTAATGTTGATTTGGGCCATAATGAGGCTCATAAGATAAATATATAAGGAGGGTAAAAATACCCTCCTTTTTTTATCTTTGACCTCAAATATTTTTTATGTTATAAATAAATAGGCTATAGGTGATCTTTAGCCTATAGTACTTTGACAAATGCTTCCCAACAAATGGGGGAGGCTAAGGAGAATGAAATGAGCAAAATAGATTATTTCATAGCCATTTTTTTAGCGGCTACACTTATTTTTTTTGTAGTTCTAAAGCCAATCTATGATAAGGATCAAAGTATAGGATTGGTAGAAGAACAGGTTCTTAATATAGTTCTTTTATTGACATTAAATCGCATTGGGCTACGAAGTATATTACCAAAGTAACTAACAATTATTTAATGTTAGGTTATTCTGATAATAACTTTCACCCTAACGCTTGGGTCACAATTGGAGACGTGTTATGGGCTTTACGCGGCCTAATGGATTATTCTGGTTTGAAGCCCATAGCTTCAAATGTAGAGTCGATCCAATATGGGCCGATAATCGAATTGTGTTTGAAAATAACAAGCTTTAAGGATGCTCTGCCTATATTAGCGGCAGGGGAAGCTTTTCCTAAAGCTTATGCGAATTTCCGTTTTGTTGCTTTCGTATTAGAGAGGGCAAAGTTGGTAGAAATACCTACACCGTAAAAAGTTTAGGAGAACGCATTGCGTTCTCCTTTTTTTAATAGGGAAGTGGCTTAAATACTATATACGGTACGTCGCACAATATATCTTTTGCGACGTATAGTCTATCTAACATACAAGGTAACGATTTGAATGATCCAAGATATCCCATTTCCAAACCATTGTCCTATCGTTCTTAAAATATTAATAAAATAATTCCAGATAGGACCAGATAGATACTGCTCTATTATTTGGCTTAACCAAATTATTAAATTAATAATTTTATCAAACCAAAAATGAATCATATATACCTATCTTAATATCTTTTTAGCTTCCTGGAGGCGTTTTAAGCTTAACTCTTTGCCTATTAGTTCCAATATCTCATATGGTCCAGCTGAATCTTTTTTACCTGATAAAGCCACTCTTAAAGGCCATAAAATTAAACCTCTGTTTTTTTGATATATTTGATTTTCTGAAATACAACGATCAAATATGATTTGAATAAATTCAGATTTGAAATTACCCTCTTCTATTTCAGACACAATATCAATACATTTGTCAATAGCAAGAGCAGTATCGTTTAATAGAGCATCTTTCCAGTTTAACAAATTAGGTTCGTAAGATATTTTTTCTTGGAAAAGATAATCATCGTATTCTAAAAAATCAGATAGCTTTTTTATTTTCTTTGTTTCTATTTGTGATAGACGAGTAAACCAAGATTCATTTATTTTTAAATTATTGTCTTTGATTAGATATTGGTCAGTCCCCTGTTTTATAATGACTTTGTTTTCTAAAAGAAAATCAATAATAATTTTTGACATCTCTTCTGGAGATTTTTTTTGAAGATAATGATTATTAAAAAAATCTAATTTTTGGATATTAAAGATAGCAGGACTTTTTAAAAGACGCTCTACGGTAAATTGATCTATTAATTGTTCTAAAGAGAATATTTCTTGATCTCCGGAGGGGTGCCAGCCCATCAATGCTATAAAATTAATTAAAGCTTCGGGAAGATATCCAGCTTGTTTGTATGAAGCTATTGATGTTGAACCGTGTCTTTTGCTTAATCTTGTTTTGTCTGGACCTAAAATTGTGGAAATATGGGCATAGGTTGCTGGCGTGATATCTAAAGCTTCTGCTATCACTATTTGCTTAGGAGTATTGGAAATATGGTCATCTCCTCTAATAACATGGGTAATTTTCATTAGATAGTCATCTATTACTACAGCAAAATTATATAAAGGTTCGTTTAAGTTTTTTGCAATAATAATATCACCAAAAAGTGAGGTATCAAATTTTAAATGACCACGAACAAGATCATTAATTTCAATAATTTTATTAGGCATTCTAAATCTAATAACAGCTGATTTATTTTCTAACAGTTTTTGTTTTATTTCTTCAATATCAAAATGATCACAATGACCAGAATATTTTGGGATTAAACCTCTTGAAGCCATATCTTGATATTGGGCTTCTAATTCTTCTTCTGTGCAAAAACAATAATATGCTTTGTCTTCGTCTAAAAGTTTTTGAAGATATTGTTTATAGATATCTAATCTTTGAGATTGCTTGTAAGGACCATATTGGCCTTCTTTTTCAGGACCTTCATCCCAATCTATACCTAACCATTTTAAATTTTCAATAATATCTTTTTCAAATTCTAAAGTTGATCTTTCTACATCAGTATCTTCAATGCGTAAAACAAAGGTACCTTTGTAATGTTTGGCAAAAAGGTAATTAAACAGTGTGGTGCGTACAGAACCAATATGCAAAAAACCCGTAGGGCTAGGAGCCATTCTGACACGGGTATTTTCAAAATTGTTTTTTTGTAATCCTGCTTCCATTTTTTTTATAAAATCATATTTAAAATTTCTTGTGAGATTTGTTTGGCAGCATCTGGTTTAGCAAACGCTAAAGCAGCTTCTGACATTTCTTTTAATTTTTTTTCATCAGATATGGTGTTTAATATCAATTCACTTAAAATATGTTGAGTTAAATTATTGCTTTCTATTATCAACGCTGCTCCATTTTGAGAATATTCGTAAGCGTTTTTAGTTTGATGATCTTGGCTAGCCCAAGGTAAAGGGATTAAAATGGAAGGTTTACCTAAGGCTGCTAACTCAAAGATAGCACCGCTACCAGCTCTACTAACAATAATATCAGCTGCCCAAAGATTGATTTTTAATGATTTATTAGGTTCTTGTATGGTATCTTCTAAAAAAGGTATAATTCTATAATCGTGAGTGAGAGCATCATTTTTAATAATTTCTTGAAAAATGATTTTTGCTTCTTGGGATACAGAGACAAAGTTATTCTGTCCTGTTTGATGTATGACATACGCATTTTCAATCAAATCAGGCAAAATATCAAGGATGATATCATTAATGGTTTGGGCACCTTGAGAACCACCTAAAATTAAGATAATGGGTTTTTCTCCTAAGCCCAAAAGATCTTTAGCTTGTTTTTTATCCATTTGTGTCAACAAATCAGATCTAATGGGATTACCTACTAACAAAGTTTTTTTAGCAGGAAAAAATGAAGCAGTGTTTTTAAAAGAAACAAAAATCTTTTGTGATATTTTAGAGGTAATAATATTAGCTAACCCTGGAATGCTGTCTGACTCGTGTATAGCCTTGGGTATGAGATACAAATTAGCTGCTAACATAACAGGCAAACTACCGTGACCTCCTTTAGAAATAATAAAATCAGGCATGAAAAAAAATAAATGCCACAATGATTGAAAAATTCCTACAATCATTTTAAAAAAATCACCAAAGTTTTTTAAAATATCTAAAGGATTAAAAGATCTTCTTAATTTCCCGGTTAAGATATTTTTGCTGTTAAGTCCTGCTTGGTTGATAAACCTATTTGTAAAATCATTAGGTCCTAAATACAAAGTTTTAAGATCAAGATTTTTTTCTTTAGCTAATTTTACCATTTCTTGATAAATAGCAATGAGGGGGAAAGTATGTCCCCCACTTCCTCCAGCTGTAAAAATTATTCTGATTTCTTTGTTTTTTAAATGCAACATATTAATTTTGTTTGGAAATATTAGCTAAAATACCTAAAGATCCAATGGTAACCATTAAAGCAGTACCTCCTGAAGAGAAAAATGGTAAAGGCAATCCCATCATGGGAATGGCTCCACAAGATACCCCTATATTAACAAAAGCTTGCCAAACAATCCAGGTGGTAAGCCCTATTGCTAAGTATTTGCCAAAATCATCAGGTGCACCTTTAGCTATCTGAAATCCTGCTAAAAGGAACAAAAAGAAGAGCAAAATGATACCGACAACTCCAATAAAGCCTAATTCTTCTGCTACAATGGCAAAAATGGAGTCAGAAGAGCTTTCTGGGACATAGCTGTGCTTTTGGACAGATTTACCAAATCCTAAGCCCCAGAGCCCTCCAGACCCTATGCTAATCAAGGATTGACCCATTTGTGTTTGGTCACCAGGCGGACGAAGATATGATTGAATACGATCTTTACGATATTGTCCTGGCATAAATGTGATTAAAAGTGCAATTACAATTGCTCCAATAGCAAAGATGGTAAAGATTTGATTAAACCGTACACCAGAAGCAATAGCCATGACTAAAGCTGTACCTCCGAGAATAACCAAAGGACTAGTTGATGGTTGAAGAGCAATAGGTATGGAAATAAGACTAAAGAGGATTAAGAATGGGAAAGTAGTTTTTTTAAAATTTTTAATTTCATCTTTGCTTTTTGAGCTTAACCAAGAAGCTAAGAATAGGATAAAAGTGATTTTTAGAAATTCAGAAGGTTGAAAAGAAAAATTACCAATAGCTATCCAACGGGCAGCAGTTGCGTTAGCAATTTGTAAGAAAGGAACAAAACATAAAAGTAGTAAAACAAAATTAATTATTAAAGCAATAAGAGCAAATTTTTTTAATTTTCTGTAATCTAGTATGTAGTAAAAAAGTAGGAAAAGAAATAATCCAGGTAAGACACCTAAGATAATCTGATTTTTTAAATCAAAATACACATCGTTATGTATCTGCTGGCTGTTAACACCAGAAACGTTTGCTAAAAAAGCTAAACCTAAAAGCAATAGGATCAAGGCAAGAGCTAACAAAATATAATTAGGTTGTTTTCTATTCATACATAGATTATACAATAAAGTATTAGTTGCTACAAACATATAAAATTTGATATGATATAAACATGAAGAAATTTTTGATTATTCTTGTCGTTTTATCTTTAATCTCTTACTTGGGGTATAGTTTTTGGCAATCTAAACAAAACCAAAATCATTTTGGGTATTTGACTGTTAAGAGTTTAACTCAAGGAGCAAATATTTTTGTGATTGAGATAGACAAACAATGTACTGGCCAATGTGAATTAAAAATAGTACCAGGATTCTATAATATTATGGTTTCCAAAGAAGGATACCAAGATTGGCAAAATAAAGTTGAGGTAAAAGAAAATCAACGTTTGGAAATCTCTGATATACGTTTAATCCCCTATTCTTCTAAAATGGAAGCTTTGATTTCTGGTAAAATTGTTAACTATCTTTTATTACCTAACAAAAATCAGATAGTATATATTTTACAAAATAATTTAAAAAGTTTTGAGGTATATGTATATAACCGTTTGGATAAATCTAACAAATCTTTGTTAAAGCTTGAATCTGAACCTATTATAGAAAAAGCTTCCAGCGACTCTTCGGATTTGATTTTTAAATTACCTAAAGGTGCTATTTTTAACAATATAAAATTAAAAACAGATAATTGGTTTGTTTTAGGTGTTAATAAATCTTTAACTAACAATTATATAGACATCAATGTTAAATTTAAAAAAATTCTTACTACTTTAAAAAATTCTGTAATAGAACAAGTAATTTGGCAGCCTTCAAGTAATCAAAGGTTGGCTATTAAAACTGAAAAAGAAATATATCTCTTAGATATGATTGAAAATGAAGTTTTCCCAGTAGCCAAAGACGTTGGTTCATATATTTTTTCAGACGAAAGCTTCATATATTTTCTTGATATTAGTGGTTTGATCAAAAGATACAATCCGGCTTTAAACGAATTAATCACTGTGTCACCTTTGTCTTTACCTTTTAAAGAAATCAAAGATTTAAAATTATTTAATATCATATCTAAAAACAAAATGATTTTGATATATCAAAATGAAAGTCTTGCTTGGGTATATGCTGATAGCAAGATGCAACCGTTAACTACTTCCATCTCTTCTGCAAAAACAGGTACAGGATCTGATGTTTTTTTACTTTTTAAATCATTAGAAATGGAAAGGTACCCTAACAAACAAGTTATTTCAAAAGAAAATATCAAAGATGCTTGGTTAACAGACAAAGGTCAATGGGTAATATTTTTAAATAACAAAATTACATATTTTGATCCTAGGAATGATAGCTACATGGATATTTTAGAATACAAAGAAGAAAATCACCCTCAGTTTGATGCTGATTTAAATTATTTGTATTTTTTAGATGAAGAGGGTTTAAAAAGAATCAGTTTGTAAGAATCAAAAAACCGCATATGCGGTTTTTCTCTTTTACCTTTTTTGCCACTGAGGAGCGCGTCTAGCTTTCTTCAAACCATATTTCTTTCTTTCTACTTTACGAGCGTCTCTTGTTAGATATCCATAAGTTTTTAAAATTTTTCTTAAATTAGGATCTGAGACAACAAGAGCCCTACTAATACCTAATTTAATGGCATCAGCTTGGCCATTGATACCACCACCTTTTACTTTGATAGAAGTTTGAAATTGATTTTCTGTTTGGGTTTTAACAAATGGGCTTAAAACAGTATCTTGAAGATTCTTTAAAGAAAAATACTTATTAAGTGTTAAATCATTAACAGTTAAGCCCTTGCTATGAGGGAAAAGTCTTACTCTGGCTACAGAAGTTTTACGTCTACCAACAGCTTCAAAATATCTGCTGGGTTTTTCTTCAATTTCGTCTACTACTTTTTTTACTGGTAAAACAATCTTTTTAGGCATGAATTTATTTGATAATTAATCTTTTAATTCTTAAGGCTCGCAACTTATTCTTTGGTAGCATACCGTAAACTGCTTTTCTCAAAACTAATTTCGGATTGCGTTCCCACAAATGTTTTAATGTTTCTTCTTTCAAATGACCGATATATCCAGTATGGTGATAATATATTTTGGATAGAGGCTTGGTGCCTTTAAAAACTAATTGTTTTAAATTGATAACAGTGACAATAGACTCTCCTGCTAAATTAGGTTTAAAACTAGCGGTATGTTTACCTTGTAAAATCATAGAGATTTGAGAAGCCAAACGTCCTGCGCTTTGACCTTGGGCATCTAAGGTAATATATTTTTTCTCTTTTGATATGGCCATGTTGTTTTGTTATTTAATCAATTCAATATATGCCATGGGGGCGGCATCATTAAGTCTTGGCTTAGCTAATTTGATAATACGGGTATATCCCCCTGGTTTAGTTAAATAAAGTGGAGCTAATTGGTAATAGAGCTTTTGAGCTGCTTTTTCAGGTAGCTTGGCTAAGAGAGCCCTAAAACACGAAAGAGTTTGTTTTTTAGACAAAGTAATTAATTTTTCTGTGGTTCTTTGCGTTTCTTTAGCTTTAATCAAAGTAGTTTTGATTTTTTCTTTTAAGATAAGCTGAGCTGACAATTGTTTCAGTAAAGCTTTGCGTTGATCTGTTTTCCTATGGAATTTTTTTCCTTTCTTTAAATGTTTCATTTAATCTTGTATGTTAATCTTTAAGCGTATATCCTAATTTTTTAATTTTAGAGATGACTTCTTTTAATGATTTATCACCTAAACCCTCTAATTCACCTAAACCTTCTTCAGAATATCTTAAAATTCCAGCTAATGTTTTAATGCTATTTTTTAAAAGAGCATTTTCTGTTCTGTTAGAAAATTTCATTTCTTCTACTTTGATTTCTTTAGGATCATCATTAGCATCGTCTTTGTCTGCTACTAACCATTCTTCTGATTCTGTATTTTTTTCTTTTGTTTCAATGGGTGTAGACCATTGGGACAATAATTCAAAATGTGTTTTTAAAATATTGACGCTTTCGTTAAAAGCTTCTAAAGGTGAAGTGGTACCATCAGTTTCAATATCAAAAGTTAATTTATTAAAATCTACTCTCTTACCTACGCGCATATCTTCTACAAAAAAATTCACTTTTTTAACAGGAGAATAAATAGCATCTAAAACCATAAAACCAATGGGCATGTTTTCTTCTTTGTGTTCTTCAGCTGGAGAATACCCAATACCTTTTTCTACAATTAATTCTGCCTCCCATTCACCTTTTTTGTCAGTTAAAGTAGCAATATGAGCATCTAAGTTGAATATTTCTACTTGGCTGTTTTTTTCAATGTCTTTAGCTGTGATTTCTCTTTCACCTTTAACTTTAATATGTAATTTTTGAGGTTCATCGCTAAAACATTTTAATCTGATTTTTTTCAAATTAAGCATGATATCTAAGGTATCTTCTAAAACATATTCTTGGGTAGAAAATTCGTGTTGGATCCCTTGAATTTTAAATGAAGTGATAGCTGCACCTTGCAAGGAAGACAAAAGCACGCGACGTAATGAATTACCTAAAGTTACCCCATATCCTGGGTATAGGCCTTTGATTTCAATGGTAGCATTTTGTCCTTTTTCCTCAATTATTTGAGGGTTGGAAGGTAAAGTAATCATATATGTTTTTGTTTGTTAACTTTTAACGGCTATAAAACTCTACGATGAGAGAAAAATTAAAAGGCAAGCTTAATTCTTGAAGATCGGGCTCACTGACAAGCTGAATGGTAAGATTAGATAAATCTACTTTCAACCATGCCGGTGTTTGATGTTTTTCTAATTTTTCTTTGAGATTATTGAAAATTGGTTTTTTCAAACTGAGAGCAGACAATGCAATAATATCATTTATTTTAATTTCTGAAGAAGGAACATCATGGCGTTTACCATTAAGTGAAAAATGACCATGAGTAGTTAATTGTCTAGCCGCTGTATGAGAAGAAGCAAAACCAGAAGCGAGAATAACACTGTCTAATCTCTGCTCTAACCTTTTAGCTAAGTTTTCAGGTGTAGAACCTCTTTTTTTAGTAGCTTCTTTGTAATATTTTTTTAATTGTCTTTCAGTAATACCGTAATATAATTTTACCTTTTGTTTTTCAGATAGCTGACGACCAAATTCACTTTTGTTTTTAGGTCTGCGACCTTGAGTTTTACCTCCACGTTTTAATAAGTTTGCTTTGATTTTAATCAAAGGACATTTTGGTGAATAACAACGCTCTCCCTTAAGAAAGAGTTTTTCGTTTATTTTCCTACATTTTTTACATTTAATATCTAAAATCATTTTAATATATTTTAAACTCTTCTAACTTTAGGTGGTTTTGGTCCGTTATGAGGAACCGGAGTAACATCTTTAATCACCTTAATATCCAAACCATGGGTAGAAAGTGAACGAATAGATGATTCCCTACCTCCGCCTACGCCTTTAACATATACTTCTACTTCTTTTAAACCATTCTTTTCTATCTTTTCGATTAAAGCTTCTGCTACCTTAGAAGCAGCAAAAGGAGTAGCTTTTTTAGGACCTTTAAAACCTAATGATCCAGCAGAAGTCCAAGCTAAAACTTTGCCATACATATCAGTGGCAGTCATGATGGTATTATTGTAAGAAGCGCTAATGTAGATACAACCTTTTTCTACACGTTTTTTAGAGCTAACCTTAGATTCAACTTTTTTAATAGTTTCATCTACGGTGTCTGCTTCTTTAATAATTTCTTCTTCAGTTTTACTAGCTATACGAGTTTTTCCCATATTATATTTTATGTTTTTTCAGATGATTTCTTTTTACCAGAACCTACTGTTTTACGGACATTGCCTCTAACAGTGCGAGTATTGGTTTTAGTATGTTGACCTCTGGTTGGTAATTTTCTAATGTGACGAGTACCACGATATGATCCAATGTTAACTAATCTTTTAATATTACCCCTGACTTCTCTACGCAAATCATCTTCTACACGATAGGTTTTTTCAATAATTTCTCTGAGTTTAGCAGTTTGTTCGCTGGTAAGATTTTTAATTTTAATATGTGGGTCAAGATTAGCTTTTTTTAAAATAGTTAAAGCTAAGGGTCTACCAATACCGTAAAGGTAGCTTAAAGCAACGTCTAAGTTTTTGTTATCTGGTAATGTAGTGCTAGATATACGAAACATATGTATAAATATTTTATAATAAATTAACCCTGTCTTTGTTTATGTTTTGGGTTTGTGCAAATGATATATACCCGTTTTTTGCGTCTCACTGACTTGCAATTGCGGCATATTTTTTTTACTGAAGAACTAACATGCATATAATTTTTATCTAGTTATTTGAGCCTATAAACAATACGCCCCCTGTTTTGGTCGTATGGGGAAAGTTCTATTAAAACCCGATCGCCGGGTAGGATTTTTATGTAATGAAGTCTTAGTTTACCAGCCAAATAGACTAATATTTCTCTACCATCAGCCAGTCTGACTTTAAAGGTAGTACTGGGCAAAGCTTCAATAATGGTTCCTTCCACTTTGAGCTCTTCGTTTTGGTTTTTCATAACAACTTGAGTATTCTAATAAAAAAATATGATTTAGTCAACTACGATAGAGATTCTATTGGTATTTTGAGGTATACGGCTATTCCAGGCTGGCCAGAGGTTAATTTGGGCTTTGTCTATATAGCTGTTACTTTGTATTAATTTCATTGCTTCTGGGACTGATTTATTGTTTAATTCTTTTTTAAATTCTGTATCATCTATCTCGTAATGGGTACGAAAATCAGCTAAAATTTTAACAGAGATAGTCCCCTTGTCAAAATCAGCCTTGATGTTTTGATAATTGATTTCTGGTTCTTGGTAAAAATTAGTACCAGCAATTAATGTTGGTTTTAAGGTTTCTTTAATGATTGTTATTAGAGCTGCTTCTGAAAAAACGATAACTTTTGTTTGTCCCCCTAAAGTAACATTAAATTTATCTTTGGTATCCCCAGCCTTAGCATCTATTTGTATATTGTCTATCTTAACAATCTTAGCTGAATCTAACAATTTAAATCCTTGAGGTATTTTTGTTGTTTGATCATTATCAAAAAGAGTAAATAATTTATCTCCTAAAACTTTTTCTGCGTTTTTTAGATCTTCAGCAGTAACATATTTAGATTCTAAAGCTCCACCTCCAGTAAAAGCTTTTTCTGATACGGCATAGAATTTTTCATACTTAGGTGAACCTTGGAAACCTGGAATTTGAAATTTGCTAGCCCCTATATTATATTCAGCTCCTGCTTTTTCAGCTGTAACAGTAGCGATGATAGCGCTAGGTTCTAATTTACCATCTTTGGTAATAGCGCCAGGTACTATTGTTCTTGAATCTAAGCGAAAAACAAGTCCCTTTTCAGATACAAATCTAGTAGTGGCTACTAGAATTTGTGGTAAAGCATTGTAATTATTGTAAATGGTAATTGTACCTTTGGCTTTAGCTCCATTCTGACTTTTACCTGTAGCTGCAAATTCTCCAGATTGGCTCTCTTTGAAAACTAGAAGTTGAGCTGGTAAAACCTTACGTTCAGCGTCAGGCTTGCTAACAGAGGTATCCATTAAAACCAAACTATCAAAAGTAATGATATCTTTTTTAGTTTGAATGGTAACAGTTGCTTTGGGCATGATCTTAAATCCTACATACCAAAGTATGGCACCAATCATTAAAGCTGCTAGGAAAATAAAGATATAATTAATTTTTCTTTCTGGCTTGTATGATTCTTTTTTTGTTTTATTTTTATTAAATTTAAAAGGCTGATATTTTGTATATCTTTCTGGCTCAACATCTTTGATTTGTTTAATTTGGGTTTGGCTTTCAGTTTCTTCTATATCATATGCCTGGGCTTCAATTTCTTGATCTTCAGAAACATCACGATATGAGATTGTTTTTTGGCTAATACTAACTTCTTGTTCATCTTCCCATTTTTGTTTTTCTTCTACCTCATCTTCGAGTTCTTCTTCGGGTGGGAAAAAAGCAGGTGGATAGATGTCTATCATTTTTTTAAAAGCCTCAGGTCCTGAGGGTAATTCAACTTTCTTTTTGCGGGGATGTTTTTTTTCTGCCATATTTTTTAAAACAAACTTTTGATTAATATATCTTAATGATAGTATATTAAAAGAAAAAAGTAAATTAAAATCAAAAAGAAATAGTTGCCTTAATCCTCCTGATCCCATTAGAGACTGCTTCTTCCTTAATAATTTTAAAATTTCCAATTAATTCAGTGTTTGAAACATGGGGACCAGCGCAGATTTCTTTTGAAAAATACCCTAATTTTTCTTCAGGATCTAAAATGGTATAAACTTTGACTGCATCATCGTATTTAGATTGAAAAACACCCATGGCTCCTTGCGCTAACGCTTGA
This sequence comes from Candidatus Parcubacteria bacterium, assembly GCA_026395655.1. GTDB lineage: Bacteria > Patescibacteriota > Minisyncoccia > UBA6257 > JAPLYJ01 > JAPLYJ01. The sequence continues at coordinate 9,265 of JAPLYJ010000020.1, read as the reverse complement.
TTTAAATCCATTTCAGACATTGATATTGTAAGATTTTTTTTGATTTTTAAATTAATTAAATCTTCTATCTCTTTTATTTGTTCCAAAGTTAATTTTTCAGAATGGGAAAAATCAAAGCGTAATCTCTCACTGGTAATGTTAGACCCTTTTTGAGAAACATGGGTACCTAATATTTTTCTTAAGGCAGCTAAAAGCAAATGGGTAGCAGTATGATATTTTATGGTATTTGATTCATTGTCCGCTAATCCACTTTTAAATTTACCTAAGCTATTATTACGGCTTAATTCTTGGTGTTTGGTAAATTCAACTTGAAAAGCTTTAGAAAAATCTTCAAAATTGATAGATTTTAAAGACAATTCTTCAAAGCTTAATTCAGGAGGTAAACCAAAACTTTCAAAAAAATAAAAAGCTTTTTTACCATAATCAGAATCTGTTAAATCATCAGATTGCTCAAGCGAGAATTTTTCTAATTCTTTTAAACCTTTTTCTAAGGTATGACCAAATTTTGTTTCTTCTTGTTTTAATTGATCAAAAATATATGTTTTTTGGGTTTCTAATTCCGGATATATGTCTTTATAAATATCAATGACTGTTTGAGCTGTTTTTAAAATAATAGTATCTTGATTGTTTAAAAAACGACAATAGCGTATGGCTCTACGAACAAGACGGCGTAATACATATCCCCTATCTAAATTACTGGGAGCAATGTTTTCTGATAGCATAAACACAGCTGTTTTGATATGATCAGCAATAATTCTAAATGATTTAATATTCTTATCTGCATATGGCAAATCACTAGTCTCTGAAATTTGTTTAATGATTGGTTGGAAAACATCTATTTCATAGACATTGTCAAAATTATTTAAAATAGCCAAGGTTCTTTCTAACCCCATGCCAGTATCTACGTTTCTTTGTTCTAAAGGTTCATAGCTATCAGATATGGTTTTATTGTAAGCCATAAAAACATTGTTCCAGATTTCTACCCATTTAGGATTGTTAATATCATTGCTAGGAGCATCAGAGCCTGTCCAATAAAAAATTTCTGTATCAGGTCCGCAAGGCCCAGTTTCACCAGCTGGTTCCCACCAATTATTTTCCCTAGGTAAAAAATGTATTCTATCTAAAGGTATACCTAAATCTTGCCAATACTTAGCTGATTCAATATCTTTTGATATATTTTTTTCACCAGCAAAACAAGTAACAGCTAACTTAGAAGGTGATATTTTTAAATTTTGGGTAAGAAATTCGTAGCTCCAAGAAATGCTTTCTTTTTTCCAATAATCTCCCAAAGACCAATTACCTAACATTTCAAAAAAAGTTAGATGCGTATCATCACCCACTGAATCTATATCTTTAGTACGAACACATTTTTGACAGCTAACCAATCTTAATCCTTGAGCATGTTTTTGCCCTAAAAGATATGGTACCAGTGGTTGCATGCCAGCTGTGTTAAAAAGCACGGTAGAATCATTTTCAGGAACAAGCGAAGCTGAAAGCAGAAGAGCATGCCCTTTTTCTTGAAAAAACTTTAAAAATTCTTTTCTTAATTTGTTTGATTTCATGTTTTTAGATGATAATGCCTCCACCTAATATTTTATTTTTTTGATAGAAAACAGCTGATTGACCAGAAACAGCTCTAGGTATTTTTTTTGATAAAGTCACTAATATCTCATTTTTGTTTTTCTGTAGATATGCTTTTGATACTACTCCATGATATCTGGTTTGCACCATAAGGTAAAGGGGCATCTTAGGTGCAATACCTGATATCCAGTTTATATTATTAATTTTAAATTTTGTTTGAAAAAGCAAGGGATCATTTTTTTTACCAGCTATAATGATTTTTTTGTTTAAATCTTTTTTAACAGCATAATATGGTCCGTTGCCACCGATAGGTAATCTTTGCCCTAGGGTATAGGAATATATATTTTTAATTTCCCCTAATTTATTGTTATCACTGTCTAAAATTAATCCTTTAGTGTTACTTTTAATGTTATTCTTTAAAAATGATTCTACCCCAATATTTTTTAAAAAACAGATTTCTTGACTCTCATTTTTTTCAGCTACAGGTAATTGATATTTGCGAGCTAATTGTCTAACTTGTTCTTTGGTATATTGACCTAATGGAAACAAGGTATGTTTTAAGATGTTTTGGTTTAATCTGTAAAGAAAATATATTTGGTCTTTGTTTTTGTCATCACCACTTAGTAAAGTATATATATTTTTTTGTTTTTTGATATTAACGTAGTGACCTGTAGCAATCATATCAATCTTTAAAGCTAAAGCTTTTTTTAAGAGCAAAGCAAATTTTACTTTTTCATTACAGATAACACAAGGATTAGGAGTTAACCCTTTTTGATATGCTTTCAAAAAAGGAACAATGATTTCTTTTTTAAATATTTTTTTAAAATCGCAGACTTGAAAAGGAATCTCTAATTTTTTACAGACTTTTAAAGCATCGATATGTCCATCTGATTTATTTGAAAATTTAAAATATATACCAGAAACAGAATATCCTTGTTTTTTTAACAAACAAGCTGTGACAGCAGAATCTACACCCCCGGACAAGGCTACTAAAACTTTTTTGTTATTGTTTTTTGTCATAATCATTAGTTACCATACAATAAAATTAACAAAAAGAAAATACGTTATTTTAGATTTAATATTGTAATAAATAATTTAAAGAATGGATAAATCTTTAAGAAGTTGACCAATTTTTATAGAAGATAAGTTTTTGTTATAAGCACTTAAATTATTTTTTTTAACATCTAATAACGAAGGACGCAGTTGAATTAATTGTTTATTTCGAAATACAATTTCTAATTCTTGCAATGACAAGCGTAAGTTACCGTTAAGTACTTGAACGGCTTTTTTAGGACCAATCCCGCTTACCCCTGATATATTATCAGACATATCTCCCACTAAAGATTTAAATTCAACGTATTGATTTGGTCTAATATTAAATTTTTCTTTTAATTCAGATTCACCAATAATAACGGTATTTTCCCCATTATATCTCAAAATTTTTACATTTTTATCTATTAATTGGAAAAAATCACTATCAGTAGAAGCAATAATTACGTGGGATTTAGAATTTAAAGCATAGCTGGCAATCACATCGTCAGCTTCTAAGCCATCTTCTTCTATATAAGGAATCAACATCTTTTCTAATGATTGTTTTATCCCTACAAGTTGGGTAAAAGGATTTTCTTTATCAGGTACTTTATTAAAATCTTTTCTGTTTTTTTTATATTGATCATAATCTATTTTTCTTGAGATTGATGATTCTGAATCAAAAACAACTAATATATAGTCAGGGTTAACTATTCCTACGATCTTTTTAAACATTCCTAAAAAACCAATAATACCATGGATGGGTTCGTTTGATAAATTTAATCTAGTTGGTAAACCATAAAAAGCTTTAAATAAAAGATTATGGCCGTCAACCAATAATAATGTCTCTTTAATCATAAAACTCCTTAAAGTTTATTATAAATTATCTATTTTTGAATCTTTTTCTGATATATTATCTTCTTCAACATCCTTTTTTCCTAGAGTTTTATTTAAAGCTTGACTAATAGCAGAAGAAAGTGCTTCTTCATTAACAAGCGTAGTTTTGTTAGGTTTATTCTTTGGTAAATTAGATTTAGGTTTTTTCATCTCAGAATCAACTCTAGGAACAAGGGTAGGAGGTATTACTTCTCCGCTTTTAATCTTTTCTAAACAAGCTTTGCAATACACTGGTCTTTGATTGTCTGGTTTAAAAGGTACTTCTGTTTGTTGATGACAAAGATTACAGGTAGCTGGGTAAAAATCAATTTTCTTACCTGAATTCTTTTCTGGTGTTGGGCCAAAATCTAAAGCAGCCCAATGCCCTATCTCTAATTTAACTTCTTCTGCTGATCTGCTGAATTTTTGTCTGCAAAGATCAATAATCTCATCTCGAGAAGATGTTGTTTCTGGTGCGATGGGAGGGATATTCATGGCAGTAAAAGGCTTAGAAGGAAAACCATCAATCATGAGTCTTAAACAAAAATTGTAATTAGGCATACTTACTAAATCTTGAGCTGTAAAATTAGGAGCAAATTCTTGTTCTAAAAATTCAGCATCTTCAGAAAAAATACGATATACTGCTAAGGTACCTACGTTGCCGAAAACAGCATCACGTACTACCTCATTTAATTGAGTGATATATTGATGGGCTAAAATTAAATTTAAACGATATTTTCTTGCTTCAGAAAGAATGCTAGCAAAAGATTCTGTGGAAAAACTTTGAAATTCGTCTACGTATAAATAAAAATCTTTTCTTTCGTTTTCCGGTATGTCTACCCTGCTCATGGCAGCTTGTTGTAATTTGGTAATGATCAAAGCTCCTAAAAGCGCAGAATTATCTTCTCCGATAAGACCTTTGGAAAGATTAACAATTAAAATTTTACCTTCGTCCATAATAGCACGCATGTCTATCTTTGATTCTTTTTGTCCGATGATATTTCTGATCAGTGGATTAGAAGTAAATTGTCCAGCTTTATTTTGAATAGGGGCAATAGCTTCACTAGCATATCTTTCATTGTATTTAGCAAACTCAACAGTCCAAAAAGCTTTGATGATGGGGTCATTGATATGTTTGATTACTTCTTGGCGGTAAGCAGAATCTGAAAGCATGCGATTGATGCCTAGTAGTGTAGAACCAGGATATTCTAAAAGCGCCATTAAAGTATTATTTAAAATATATTCCATCCTAGAGGACCAAACATCTGGCCAAGTTTTTTTAAACACACCCATCAATCCTGATGCTATCAAATATCTTATTTCCGGAGGTACATCTTCTATCACATTAAAAGCTACAGGCCAATTAAGGTCAGCGGGATTAATATATACAACATCATTAATTCTGCTGGGAGGAATATAATTTAACATCTTGTCAGCAAATTCACCGTGGGGATCAATGATGGCTAAACCTTCTCCATTTGTAATATCAGTTTTAACCATGTTTTCCATCAAAGTGGTTTTACCAGTACCAGTTTGTCCGATGATGTAAAAATGCCTTCTGCGGTCATCTCTTCTGATGCCAAATTGAGTCTGCTGGTTGCGGAAATTAGTTAACCCAAAAATATTAATATCTCTATCCATATGTTTTTTATGCTATTGGTAAATTAGGTGGAGGCGAGCTTTTGTAGCTACCAATACGACCCAAATTAGGTGCTTCCACTTCTTTAATGGGAAAATGATATATCGAAGCTAATTCTTCAATATTTAAAACAGAATATACAGTAGGAAATTCCCTTTCTCTGTATCTTCTATATATTCTAGCTTTACGATATAATTCTCTACCTTGCTTGAACCAAAAATCAATACTAGTACCAACCTTACTGTTAGATTTTAGGGCATTGAGATTTTGAGTATTGAATTGTCTAAAAAAAGCATTGATAGGAGGTACATTAGCTTTAGAAAAAAGTTCTTTTTTAGCTGTATATATTACTCGGATACCTGAATGAAAACCAATTTTAGCAATTTTTTCTTCAATACATTGTACAATATCTTTTTCACCAGGAGTAAGAAATTGAGCTCTGGAAGGTAAAGCATCACCTTTTTTTTCTTCACCCCAAATAGGTTCTTGGAAAAAACCTAATAATAAATTACGTAAAAATTCCATTAAGCCTTGGGAAGATGATTTTGCTTTTGGTTTTTCTGGTTTACCTGCTAATTTAGCGATTATCCTGTCTCCTTCTTTTTTCCATTCATCATCAGCTGGTCTGATATGCATTTGAATCCAAATTTGTTCACCGTCTTTTAATCTGCTAAACCATTCAAAAAGATTAGCCAAAGGATCTACTCTTTTTTCATCTTTGATTTCTTCAAAATATGAATACATACGTAAAGGGTAACAACTTTCTTTTTTTAAATAATATTCTGTACCCCAAAGGTTATAATTTTTGTCAGGTAATCTAGGTGGTAAAAAATGTGTGTAATCTTCAGCTTCACTGATTTCTACCTGAGGGTACTGAGCATAGATTTGGGATTCTACTAAATTACGTAATTGTTGGGGTAGCGTGACATAGAAAAAAACACCTTTGTTCCCTATACCTACTAATTCAAAACACATCCATTCTTGGACTTTACCGGTGATATGTTTTTCAATCCAATTAATACCTACTGTCGAGGCATGTAAGCCTGCAAAGATTTGTTCCATGGCTTTAGGCGTTTTGACAATCTCTCTAGGAACTTGCAAACTTAAAGTCACCCATTTCCATTTTAAAACAGTTTTTTTCTCTAAATGGTAATGCCAGATTTCTCTAAAAAGAAAATACAAAAAAGGCGGTAAAATTAACCACCACCATTCATTAAAAAAAGCTCCTATTAAAGCAATACCGTAATTTGGATCTAATGGCAAGGGCATTAAATTAAATAGTCTTTAAAAAATATTTTTTGTTTTTGTCTTTTCCAAAGATAGCTTTATCTTGTAAATTCAAAATAATAGTATTAGATTGAACAATTTTTTGTTTAGCTACTAAAGCAATGATCTCGTCCTTGGATAAAGGTTTTTTTACTTTTTTAAAAATTTCCACAATAACATCTTTTACTGTACCAGGTTTGTATCCCCAATCATTTAAAGCATAGATACCTCTGCCAATTAAAACAAACCTAGGATCTTTGATTAATTCATTGTGAATAGTTTGTAATTTAATGCTTTTCAACCACAAATTAGGGCTAGTAGCTCTAGCAATCTCATATTCCCCTCCTTCGTTTATCGTGTGGGCAATCTCTGTAAAATGCATAGGTGTTTTTTTGTGTTTCATAATGAGATAGGCTTTGTCTTTGGCACCTTTGGGTTCTATATCCTGCCAATAACGCAAACCATATTCTCCAAATGGGTTAGCAGCAATAATTTTAGATAATTCTAAATAATTATTAATATTATTTTGAGAAATGGTATTGTAATTTTTTTGAGCTAATTTAACAATATCTGACATTTCCATAGCTTTGTTAGCATTGCTTAACTCTTTTTCAATAGCATTTAAAAAATTCAAAGCTTGTTCGCTAAGAGAATTTTTTAAAGAAACAATTTCGTAACGATTTTTGCTTTCAGGTAAAAAAGAAAAATCAGGAGAAAGTTTTAATAAAAATAATATGGCACTGGGATATGTTTGAACGTGAATAGTATCTTGAATTTTTTTCACAAATTTATCTAAAGGAGCAATGGCACCTTGGGTTTCTAAAAGTTGTTTAGCTGTTTCTAAAAAAACTTTAAAATCAGTACTTTTAGATACGTTAATTTTGACTATTTTTAAGCCATAGACTTCTATTTGTCTGATTCTTTCTCTGGTAATATTATACTTCTGACCAATAGCTTCCAAAGTTTGAGCTTGGCCATCAGCAAGACCAAAACGTTTTTTTAAGATGTCTTGGGTTCTAGGATTAATACCTGATAAAATTTCTACAAATATATTTTTTAATGGTAATTCTTCTTTTTTCATACGTAAAATATGTCTTTAAGATATATGATATTTTAACATTTAAAAAAATGCAAGTCAAACAAAAAATTGTTTTTATGCTTTTTTCTTTGATCTGTTTTGGTTCCAATCAACCAATAATGAGCTAGCAATGAAAATTGATGAATAGGTACCAATGAAAATACCAAACATCATGGCTAAAACAAAAATTTTAATTGATGGTGGACCCCAGAAATACAAACCCATTAAAGACAAAATAGCTGTTAATGAGGTGTTGATAGACCTAGCCATAGTGCTGTTAATAGCATCATTAACTACCACAGGTACTTCAGCTTTAACAGATTGAAATCTAAAGCTTTCTCTCACCCTATCAAACACTACAATGGTATCATGTACAGAATATCCCATGACAATTAAAATAGATACAATAAAATATGAATTGATTTCTACATTGCCAAAATGACCTAAGAAAGCATATAACCCTATCATAGCAATAACATCATGGACCAAAGCTAAAATTGCTAAAGCACCGTAACGATACGATGGAATACGTAATGATGTTTTTCTAAAAGCGTAACTGATGTATAGCAAGATACCCAAACAAACTAAAAATACTGCCCATAGAGCTCTTCTTTTAAGTTCTGCTCCGATAGTAGGACCAATAGAAGAAAAGTTCTTGTCTTCTACATTTTGAAATTTTTCTTGTAAGACAGATAACAATTGTTGATGTTCTGCTTCAGTAATAGTTTTAAGCCTCATAATAACAGATTGGCCTCCGGAATAATCAATAACAGCATCGTTAATGTTATTGGCTTTTAAGGTTTCTTCTAAAACTGTGTGCTCAGGTGCACCATTTTTAAAATCAACCTGCCAACGTGTACCTCCTACGAAATCGATACCTGGTTTTAAACCCCAGGCAAAAAAGCTAAACAAACACACCAAGGTTATAGCTATGGACAAACCGTAAAATATTTTACGATGTTTGATAAATTCAAATTTCATATGTGTATTTATTAAATTTTTTCTGTAGTTAAAATTTCTCTTTTCTTGCTAACATTAAACCACCAATGACCGGCAGATTTGTTAGAAACAAAATTTAACAATAATAATCTGCTGATAAAGATGGCTGAGAACATGCTTAAAAGTACACCAATACCTAATGTTAAAGCAAACCCCCTAATCATGCTAGAAGTTAAAAAATATAAAATTGTAACGGAAATAAGAGTACAAATATTAGAGTCTCTGATAGCTGGCCAGGCGCGAGCAAAACCTTCACCAATAGCACTAAAATTATTTTTACCTTTTCTGATTTCTTCTTTGGTTCTTTCAAAAATTAAAACATTAGCATCTACAGCCATACCAATAGAAATAGCAAAACCAGCTATACCAGATAAAGTTAAGGTTACGGGTATGGTCTTAAAGATGGCTAAACTGAAAATGGCATAGATTAATAATGCTAAGCTAGCTACTAAACCAGCACCACGATAGTAAAGAATCATGAACAAAGCAACTAATATCAAACCAATGAAAACTGCTTTTACACTTTTTTGTGTGCTTTCAATACCTAAGCTAGAACCAATGGATTCTTGACTTAAAAGAGTAATAGGTACTGGCAAAGCACCTTGATTTAATCTCATGGATAATTGTTTGGCTTCGTCAAGTGTAAATTTACCTGAGATTTGTGCTTTACCTCCAGAAATTTCTTCACGTACTACTGGGGTACTGATAGGGGCACCATCTAAATAAATAGCTAAAGGTTTGTTAATATTATTTTTTGTTAATTCTTGAAAAATCTGAGAACCTTGTTCATCAAATTG
>JAPLYJ010000062.1 GCA_026395655.1 Candidatus Parcubacteria bacterium | reverse complement strand
AACATCTATATATCGTTTTTTGTGCACAATCCATCGAACATGCTATTAGACTGGGATAGGTGCCATTAGAGTCTTTTTTACATTGACCTATTGAAACATCACAAGCATATTTAACGGGGATAGCTACTTTTTTACAGGTCTTTTTGCAAGAACTTAAACTAGTCCCTTTAGAATTTTCGTCACACTTTCCTGTAATTTCGTTACATGAATATTTTTTTAACATAGTGTACCAAATTACTACTAAGGAAAAAACAATTATTACGCTTAAACCAATATATGGTAAGATTTCTTTAAATTTTGGTGACATATTTTATTTATATTTAATGATTTTTTTCATCGACCATTGTTATTATTATATATGATATATGTTATTGAGTAAAGCAAAAAGTTATACACAGTTTAAATGAGGCTTGCTTTCTTACTCATAATATTGTAGTATTCAAAATATAATTAAACACTTTTAAAGATATATATGCAGCAGTGCTACTTTTGTTCGCAAAATGTAAAAGAATTAGATTACAAAGACACAGAAACTTTGAATAAATTCATTTCTGGTCAATTTAAGATTTTACCTAGGCGTAAAACTCATGTTTGCTCTAAGCATCAAAGGAAGTTGTCCATGGCTATCAAAAGAGCTCGTTTCATGGCTCTTCTGCCTTTTACCAATAGATAACATTGTTTTTAAAACAGGTCTAAGACGAGACCTGTTTTTTTAATTGGAAATTTTTTAAAAAAGTGATATGATGACAATATATGAGTAAAAAAAGATATAACAAAGAGAAAGAGACAGAACCAAAAATTAATCTACCTAAAGTGGAACTTTCTAATGAAACCAGAAAAAGCTTGTTAGCTATTATTCTTTTAGTTATGGCTTTGGTTATGTTCTTGAGCTTTTTTAATTTTGCTGGTGTAGTAGGAGGTTTTATTCAAAAAATCTTTATATATCTTTTAGGTTGGGGATATTATTTTTTACCTTTAATTTTAATATTTTTTGCTGTTAATTTTTTACGTCAAAAAGAAAAAAACATATATTTTAATAATATCTTAGGGGGTACGTTGTTAGTGATATCTGTCTTAGGTTTGATAGAGATAATTTTTAAAAATCATGGAGGGTTGATAGGGAAGATTGGATATGGTTTGTTTTTAATTTTAGGTTTTTGGGCTACCTTGATAGTATTATTAGCCGGAGCAATATCTGCTTGTTTGATTGTTTTAGACATTCCTTTAAGGATGCCTCATTTGTTTAAGAAAAAAACAGATTTAGATGTTAAAGAATTGACTATAGTTGACCCCTTGTCTAAAGAACCATTATTAGAAAATGGCAAAACAGAAGAATTAAAAGTGAATGGTTTTGATGAAGAAAATATTTTAGGTAAAAGGAATAAAATTATTGTTGAGAAAAAACCTTTTTTAAAAATACCTAGGAACAAAAATTATCAATATCCGCCTTTAGATCTTTTAGACGGTGACAGTGGTCGTCCTATGCCGGGAGATATTAAAGCTAACGCTAATATTATTAAACGAGCTTTACAGCAATTTGGTATTGAAGTGGAAATGGGAGAAGTCAATGTTGGTCCTACTGTTACCCAATATACTTTAAAACCAGCTGAAGGGGTAAAATTAGCTAGCATTTTAGCCTTACAAAATGATTTAGCTTTAGCTTTAGCAGCTCATCCTTTGCGTATTGAAGCTCCCATTCCTGGTAAAGCATTGGTGGGGATAGAGGTACCAAACAAGGCTTTTTCCATTGTGAGA
>JAPLYJ010000050.1 GCA_026395655.1 Candidatus Parcubacteria bacterium | reverse complement strand
TTGTGCTTCTGGTACTCAAATCTATTCAGGCACAAGTACTTCATATGTTCACCCAGGATTAAATAGCACTACTTCATATTCTTATCGTTTATGCGCATATGATAAAGTTGGTAATGTTTCTTCTGGTGCTACCGTTACTGCCACTACTACGGCAGCTCTTTCTATAGGTTGTACCCCGACAAAACCTGCATATGTTTCTGGAGAGACACCATCTTTAACGATTAAGGGTTCAACTTCTTGGGGAGCTTCCTCTTTTGTTTTAAAAAAGAACGGAGCCTTTGTATGTCTTGATCAAAAGACAGCTGGAGTTCCTGATAGTAAAACAATAATTTTTGGAGGTGATTGTATGACATCTGTGGCTAATGGATATTTTGGATATGGATCTTTTGAAGCAAGCGGTACATATGCTTCTGACCCACTATGGACTTGTGGTTTTCAGTATACTGCTACTTCTACAAGTTTTGAATCTGATATTACTAGCTTAAAAGCTCAGTTATTAGATTTAGTCAGATCTTTGTTGGAATATATACAAAACAAGTAAATTGGAAATTAATTTAAGGAGATTATAAATACTTAATTTATTGGATAGAGTTATCTTTTTAGAAAATAATGTGATTCTAATAGTTAGAATTTATATTTTTTATAAAAAATTGTAATCAAACGGTTTCTTGTTAGAATAAAATTATTGTTAAAAATATTATCAAGCTAAACAACAATAATTAAAAAATCAAAAATATGAATGAAGGTATCAGTAATATAGTGGGAGTTATCATAGTCGCCATTGTCTTAATGAGTGGTATTGGTGGGTATATGTATTTGAGAAACAAACAGATTGAATTAATAAACACTCCATTGGTCTAATTAAAAGATGCAAAAAATTGCGATAATATACAAAACCAAATGGCGAAAGACAATTGTTATGTTGATATTGCTTATTATAAATCCGATTTATCTATATGTGGCAAGATACAATATCAAGTAAAAAAATTGATTGTTATTCAAAGATTGCTTCTGTTAGGGCAGATTTGTCTATATGTGACAGGACACAGGGTCAAGTGACAAAAGATGTTTGTTATTCATTGACCGCTTCTGCTATAAGAGATTCATCTTTAACTAACTGTGACGCAAAATCTCAATGGGAAAAAGCGAATTATTATATAGGTATTGCTTTAGATAAACAGGATCAGTTTATTTGCGACAAAATACAGGTTCAGTATGAAAAAGATCTTTGTTATTCAAGTATCGCTTCTTCTAAACAAAATTCGATAATTTGCGATCAGGTACAGGATCAAGTGACAAAAGATTTTTGTTACGAACGTTTATTCCCTAGGGCTAATCAATTATATGAATAAAGTAATTAGTATTATTGTTGCCATTATTCTAATAGGCGGTATTGCCGGTTATTTATATTCTAAGAATAAACCATTTCATATTACTTTCTTTAAATTGAAAAATGATAGAATTTGTAATATTTTACAAGATCAAAGCTCCAAAGATAATTGTTATTTAAATATGGCTTTATCCAAAAAAGATTGTGATAAAATACAAAATCAGGAAATCAAAAATTATTGTTATTCAGATGTTGCTTGGCGCAATCTTCCCCAGCACTCTCCTTATGGTGATAAATGTCAAGTTGATTCTGATTGTGTTTGTAAAAGCCCAAAAGGTTGTATGGATTGTTGTGGAGGCGTTGGAGAGGCATGGAGATGCGTTAATAACAAATGTGAGTTAGGGCTATCAGACTGGAGGATACGTAACGCTATAGAATTATAGAAAGAGAGAATAAATTTAGATATTATTTAAAATTATAAAGTGATTAGTCTTAACAAGTATTTGATAAGAAGTAACTTGATTATACGAAAAAATAATTTATAGAAATATTTAGAGCAAAAAAATATAATTACGAAATTAGAAAATGATTTTTGAAATGTACATCTTGAAGATATACATTTTTTTATAATTTAAATTAAAAAACTTGCAATTAATTAGGCTCTGATATTATTTAGCTAGAAGAGTAGATAGATAATGTTTGTCAAATATATTTACACTCACTTGATAAATAATTTTACAAGGACTATGCTGTAAATATGCTTGGTAAATTTATTTTAGAACAACGAAAAAAGCTTAATCTGGCGCAAGAATTCTTGGCGTCTAAGATTAGTGTTTCTCGTCCAACCTATAATCAGATAGAGTTAAATGAACGAGATTTGACTATTTCTGAAGCAAAAAAGCTCGCAGATATTTTTGGTATTGATTTTAATGATTTTATTCAAGGTAAAGACGCTTCTGCTACAACAGAAATAAAAAAGATTGCTAAAAAGCTGAAAGAGGAAAAACCAGAAATGAGAATTAGTGTTCCGCAGAAAAATCTTAAAAAATTTAAAGAAGTTTTGCTTTATGTTTTGTCCAAGGTTGGTGGCAAGCCAAATGTCGGAGAAGCCGTAATCTACAAACTGCTTTATTTTATTGATTTTGATTTTTATGAAAAATTTGAAGAGCAATTGATCGGAGCTACATATATTAAAAATCATTATGGACCAACCCCTATTGAGTTTAAAGCTGTTGTAGAAGATATGATTAAAAACGGTGAGATTGTAAAGGTAGAAGAAAAATATTTTAATTATCCGCAAAGAAAGTATTTGCCAGTTCGCGAACCAGATTTAACGAAATTAAAAGATGCTCGTGAGTTGCGTCATATTGATGAAGTGATCGCCAGGTTAGGTGATAAGAACGCTATTGAATTAAGTGAATATTCTCATGAAGATACTCCTTGGCTTGTCGCCAAAGAAAATCAGCCGCTTGATTATGAGGCTGTATTTTATCGTACCCCTAAAACTTCTGTGAGAAACTATGACAAGCAAGATTAATTATGGCGAAACGCCAGAATTTCAAAAAGATTTTAAGAAATTGCTTAAAAAATTTAAATCGCTTGAGAAAGATTTTGAGTTAGCAAAAATTGCAGCCATTGAGTTATATCATATTCAGAAAATAAATAATTTAAGTGTTTTTCCTATGCAAGGGTTTTGTACGGAAGAAATACAAGTTTGTAAAATTAAAAAATTTGCTTGCAGAGCGCTAAAAGGAAGGGGTGCAAAAAGCGGGATTAGAATAATCTATGCTTTTCATGTTATTAATTTAAAAATTGATTTTATTGAAATATATTTTAAAGGAGAAAAAGAAAACGAAGATCGTGAAAGAATCAAAGATTATCTTAAAATGTCTAGCAAATAGCGGGAAATATGTGTTTTATGCCAAAACCGTGAATTTGTAAGAATTTTTAATGATTTTCACGGTTATGTTGACAAAAACGTGAAAAAGAATATAATGATAATATATGCCAAAAATACTTAATGTTTTTAATAAAATAAATTCTCTTCGTGAAAGATATCATAGGGCCGTTACAGGCAAGGACTCGCTTATCAAACTTATTGCTGAAGTTGAAGTTGCTGAGCAAGTCTATAACTCAAATGCTATAGAGAACAGCACCCTCACCCTTAAAGAAACTGAAAAAATACTTCTCCAGATTGATTTGGATAGGTTTATTACTGAGAGGGAGATTTTTGAAGCAAAAAATCTTGCACGAGTAGTATTATATATAGATAAAAAAGCTAAAGAGCGAGAACTTAATCTTGAAATCATTTTATCGCTGCATAAAATGTTGATTTTAAATATTTGTGACGATATCGCTGGAAGGTTTAGAAAAGATGATGAATATGTCCGTGTCGGGGATCATATTGCTCCTAATCCAAAAGAGATAACAGATCGTCTCGAAAAAATGTTAATAGAGTATAACGCCACAAGCCATGAAAATATTATTAAACGCATAGCAAGATTACATCTTACTTTTGAATATATTCATCCGTTTATTGATGGTAACGGTCGTATTGGTCGTGTTATCAACAATTATTTGTTGATACGGGAAGGATTTGTGCCAATAAATATAAAATTTATTGATCGAGAAATGTATTATGAGGCTTTTAGAGAGTTTGATCAAAAAAATATGACTAAAATAATGGAAGAAATAGTTGCCAAATCACTTACAAATAGCTATCACAAAAGATTGGCATATTTAGAAGATAAAAAAATTATTACCCTTGTTGAGTATGCAAAAAGCAACAAACTTTCGCATTCAAATCTTATAAATAAAGCTAACAGACAAACTATAGAAGCTTTTTTGGAAAAGAATGTTTGGAAAATTGGTATTATTTAATTTATTTTTATAAAAAGCATGAAAACAAAAGATTGGTTAAAATTAGTATCTTCTATCTTATTGTGTCAATTAGCTGGTGCGATAGGGGCAATTTTTACTATGCCGGCTATTTCACAGTGGTATGTTTTTTTAACAAAACCTTTTTTTAGCCCGCCTAACTGGCTCTTTGGTCCAGCTTGGTTTGTCTTATACACTTTAATGGGTATAGCTTTGTTTTTAATATGGCGACAAGGTAAACAAAGTAAAGCTGTTTTTTCACTTTTTCTCATACATTTAATTTTTAATACTGCTTGGTCAATATTGTTTTTTGGTTTAAGAAATCCTTTATTAGGTTTGGTAGATATCATTATTATGTGGGCTTTAATTGTTGTTATCTATTTTAAATTTTCTAAGATAAACAAAACAGCAGCTTACCTATTAATTCCATATTGGTTGTGGGTTTCTTTTGCTACAATTTTAAATTACGCTATTGTGATTTTGAATTAGACTCATGGTTAAAAAAGTTTATCTTATTGGCATTGGAGGAATGGGTATGGCTAGCTTAGCTTTGCTAGCTAAAGAAAAAAATTGGCAGATATCAGGCTCTGATTTAAAAGAAAGTGAGAACACCAAGCAATTACAGAAAAAAGGTATCAAGGTACATATCGGACATGATCCTAAAAATATAATTGATTTTAAGCCAGATTTAGTAGTATATTCTTCTGCTATTAAAGATGATAATTTAGAAAAAGCTTATGCTTTAAAAACAGGATTAACTTTAAAAGGTCGTTTTGCTTTTCTATCAGATTTAATTTTTCCGCACATGACAGTGGCTGTGGCTGGCACCCATGGTAAAACTAGCACTACTGCCATGATAGGGTATATCAGGCAAAAAGCTGGGTTACCTGTTTATACATATTTAGGCGGCCAAGATGATTGTTTAAAGAATAAAAAAATAAAAAAAGAAACTGCTATAATTTTAGAGACAGACGAAAGTGATCGTTCATTTTTATTGTTTGATCCAGATGTTGCTGTTATTACCAACATTGATAAAGATCATTTGAATAATTATGACAATAGTTTTTTAAAATTGAAAAAAGCCTTTTTTGAATTTATTAAAGGTAAAGGACGAAGAATATGGAATGTAATTTGTATTGATGATTTAAATTTAAAAGAAATTTCGAAAAACTTTAAAAATATTTTGACATATAGTGTTAAAAATCAGGCTGACTTAGAAGCAAAAAATATATTATATAATTCTAAAGGTACTCAAGCAGATATTTATTATCATAATAAAAAAAGAGGTGTTTTAATTTGGCCTATTTTAGGAGAAAAAAATCTTTCTAACGCCCTAGGTGCTATTTTAGCTAGCATGTTAACAGGCGTAACAATTGAAAAAAGTATTTCAATTTTAAAAAATTTTAAATTACCTGATCGTAGGTTAGAAATCAAAGGTAATTTTAAAAAAGCTATAGTTATTGATGATCATGCTGACCATACTACTGAAATTAAAGCTACCTTAGAAGCTTTAAAAGTTTTAAATCGTAGATTGATAGCAATATATCAGCCTCATCGGTATAGCCGGATGAAATGTTTAAAAAAATCAATTGGTAAAGCTTTTAAATCTGCTGATATGATTATTACTGTGGACTTATGTTCTGCTGGAGAAAAATCTATTAAAGGTGTTAGTGGTAAAGCAATATTCCAATGGATTAAAAAAACTAATTCAGGTAAAAATGTTTTTTATATTAAAGATTGGAAAAATGTACCAAAGTTTTTATCAAAAAAAATCAAACCCAAAGATTGTATTGTGATTTTAGGTCCTGGGACAATTAGTGGTTTATCTGATCTTTTAATTAAAAATTAACCTTTTGCTATCACTAATCCAGCGACACTTTGGGCGCCAGTTTCTTTTAAAATTTTAGCTGCTTCTTCTAAAGTAGCTCCAGTGGTAAAGACATCGTCAATTAACAAAATGTTTTTATTTTTTATTTTAGAAGAATCTTTTATAAGAAAAATATCTTTTACATTGTTTTTGCGCAAAGTCATATCTGATATATTAGCTTGAGCTGGATTATCAATTGTTCTAAAAAGAATTTCAGTGTTAACGGGAAGATCTAATCTTTGACTGATTATCTCTGCTTTTTAAAAGCCATTCTGCTAAAGGGTAAGACAAGGATTTAATTCCTTGATATTTAAATCTATGAATAGCTTCTTTCACTAAGTAATTTTCATATGGTAAAGCTGCTTTTAAAAAAAGTAAATTAGTCTTATTTTGGCAAGAATTGCATGGTTTTATCTGATTTTGAGGCATTCTTTTAAGACAAACAGGGCAAAACAAGTCATGGTATAGATAGGTATCCATATCTGATAGGCAATTGGGGCAAATAGGGTATTGTCCAGATATTTCTTTTTGGCAATTAAGGCATTGCCAGGGAAAAACCATATCTAGAAAAGATTGTGTCAAATTGGTTAAAAAATCAGTTTTCATTAAAATGTTTTTTGTTGTATAATCATATTATATCAATAAAATATTTTTGCAATTTGTTTTATTAGTGTATAATGATATGTAAATAAAACATGTTAGAATTTCTTACAAAAAAAACAAGATTTTTAGGATTAGATATAGGGACAACATCTATTAAAGTGGCAGAATTACATTTTTCTGGCGGACGTTTTCAACTTTCTTCTTACAGTATTTTAACTAATTACGGACATTTGGAAAGATTAAACGATGCTATTCAAACTAGCTCTTTTAAAATTTCAGAACAATCTGTAGCAGGTATGATTTCTACCATTTTAAAAAAATCAAAAATTGATGTAGCTGATGTGGTTATGTCTGTTTCTAATTTTTCTAGCTACACTACTGTTTTAGATTTTCCCTACGTTTCTGATAGAGAAATCAGTCAAGCTATGCCTTTTCAAGCTAAACAGCATGTACCTATCCCTATGTCAGAAGTAGTTTTAGACCATCAAGTAGTAGAAGAACAATCCGGTCGTTTGTTAATTTTATTAATAGCTGTACCAAAAGATTTAATTAATCGTTATATTAAAATAGCAAAATTATGTAATTTAAAAATCAAAGCTATAGAGTTAGAAGCTATTAGTATGGCTCGTATTTTAATGGCTAAAGACCCTAATCCATCTTTAATCTTAGATATTGGTGGACGCATTACTTCATTAGTAGTTACAGATAAATCTTCTGTGAGAATGACCGGCACTATTGATATAGCAGGAGGGGATTTAACACAATTACTTTCTTCTGGTTTATCTGTTAGCCCCATGAGAGCTGAAGAAATTAAAAAAGCCTATGGTTTAAAACCACCTCCTGGTCAGGAATCTATTACAGGACTCATGACTACAGTTTTGGACAATATTAAATTGGAAGCAGAAAGAATGATAGCAGCTTACTATCGTAAAAGCGGTAGAACTATTAATCAAATATATGTTACAGGTGGTTCTGCTAATTTAATAGGCTTATTAGAATATTTTTCTGCTAATTCAAATTTAAAATTTATTAAAGGAGATCTTTTTGAGTTAGGTTTGGTAGATTATACTCCCACAGCTTAGCTCCTATTATCAAAGATATTGGTCCTAGCTTAACAGTGGCTTGCGGTCTAGCAGTAAAAGGATTACAATAGGTGTGGAAAACTATCTTTACTTTTAATTTTGATATATAATATAAAGATAGACAATTTAATAAACTTTTTTCAAAATTTAAATTTATATGAATATTAATAATACGAATAACAATCCTTTTGGTTTACCTTCTTCCGCTATGAAAAATATTACCTGGCCTAAAGGGTTATTGATAGGCGCAGGAGGACTGTTTGCTACCATGCTTATTATTTTGTTAGCTTTGAATTTATATACAGAGAGTCAATCAAAACAAATAGTAGTTTTAAATGACAAGATTAAAGAGATCCAAGCTGGCTTTCCCTCAGACAAACAAGCTGAGGTAATTAATTTTGAATCTCGTTTACAGAATTTAAATGATCTTTTAAATAATCATAGATATCTTACCCAACTTTTTGGTAATTTAGAAACTAATACGCATCCTAAGGTATATTTGAATAATTTTAATTATGACGAAGCTAGCGGATTAATCAAAGCTAGTGGCACAGCTCCTAATTATACAACGGTAGCAGAAGCTGTTTCTGGTTTTGT
The DNA here is from genome assembly GCA_026395655.1 of Candidatus Parcubacteria bacterium. GTDB lineage: Bacteria > Patescibacteriota > Minisyncoccia > UBA6257 > JAPLYJ01 > JAPLYJ01. The sequence goes on along the minus strand of JAPLYJ010000050.1, from coordinate 37 downwards.
TCAGGCTCCGGGTGTAGAAAATGTTGTTTTTGATAAT
>JAPLYJ010000033.1 GCA_026395655.1 Candidatus Parcubacteria bacterium | reverse complement strand
TTTTTTCCACTTCTAATTTTCTAACCTTTTTTTGAATATCATCTATTTCCGAAGGCGTACTATCTATTTCTAATCTTAAAGCAGAAGCAGCTTCATCAATCAAATCAATGGCTTTATCATGTAAAAAACGATCTGAGATATAACGAGCTGACAAATTAACAGCTGAAACAATGGCTTCATCTGTAATTTTTACCCCATTTTGTAATTCATATCTAGGTTTTAATCCTTTTAAAATAGCTATGGTATCATCAATATTAGGTTCTTCCACTATTACAGGTTGGAAACGCCTTTCTAAAGCTGGGTCTTTTTCAATATGCTCCCTGTAGTCTTTAAAAGTAGTAGCTCCGATAGCTCGAAGTTCTCCTCGAGACAATGCCGGTTTTAAAAGATTAGAAGCATCAATAGAACCTTCTGTGGCTCCAGCACCTACAATCATATGAAGTTCGTCAATAAACAAGATAACCTTACCCTGGTATTTTTTAATTTCTTTTAAAACATTTTTTAAACGATCTTCAAATTCACCTCGAAATTTTGTACCAGCTATTAAAGCTCCTAAATCTAAAGAAATAATTTTTTTGTCTTTTAAGCTTTCTGGTACTTCTCCGGAAACTATTCTTTGAGCTAAGCCTTCTACAATAGCTGTTTTACCCACGCCAGGTTCACCTACTAAAGCAGGATTATTCTTTGTCCTGCGAGAAAGCACTTGCATGACACGACGTAATTCCCCTTCCCTACCTATCAAAGGGTCTAATTTATTTTGTTTAGCTAACTCTGTTAAATCCTGAGTATATTTATCTAAAACTTTGTATTTATTTTCATCAGAACCTTCGTCAGTAATATGATTGCCTGCCCTTAATTCCATGAGGGTAGAAAACACTTTGTCAAAAATCAAATCTGATTGTTTTAAGATATTGCTTGCTTTTGTAGGTACCTGCAAAAGACTTAAAAAGATATGTTCGCAAGAAACATATGTATCTTTCATTTGAAAAGCCATTTTAGTAGCTTGGTCAATGATTTGTACTACTTCTGGAGAAAGGTAATATTGACTACTATCGCTAGCAGGAGTTTTAGTAGGGATAAGATCTATTTCTTTCATTAACTCATTTTCTAACTTTTGGCTATCTATTTTTAATTTATCCAAAATAGGCCTAACCAAAGTGTCTTCTTGTTTAAGTAAGGTGTAAGCAAGGTGCAAAGGTTTAAACTCACCTTGGCTTCTCTCTAAGGCTAAAAATTGCGATCTTTCTATCGCTTCTTGCGCTTTAATTGTAAATTTAGCAAAAGGCACAATATTATTTATTCTTGACGCTGAGCCAATACGACATTAATGGCTATTTCTTTTTCATTGCGTAAAACTTTCAAAGCTACCGTCTCTCCTACATTATAATTTCTAACTAAAGATATCAAGGCATGGGTAGCATCAATTTTTTCTCCATTCAAAGATAGAATAATATCCCCTTCTTTGAGTCCTGCTTTTTCAGCTGGAGACCCAACTGTGATAGCAGGTTCATTATCACTACCTTTGATAATTAAAGCACCATAATTAATTGATAATTTTTTTTCTTCTTTAATCGTATCATTTATTGTTATCGTACTTACACCTAAGAAAGGAGTTTGAATTTTACCAGTATCAAGGACACTCTGCCAAGCTTTTTTAATATGATTAACCGGAATGGCAAAACCAATATTTTGAGCTCCAGAAACAATGGCAGTATTAATACCAATCACTTCTCCTTTTAAATTTAATAATGGACCACCTGAATTTCCGGGATTGATAGCAGCATCTGTTTGGATAACATCGCTTAATGTTTCTGTTTTACCAGAAGAACCGCTAGCCTGAATAGTACGTTCTAAACCAGAAATCACTCCTACACTAACAGTATTTTTAAATTCTCCTAAAGCATTACCAATAGCAATAGTAGTTTGGCCTAAAGATAAAATAGAAGAATCTCCTAATATCAACGGCTTTAAACCTGTTTTTTCAATTTTAATTACAGCAAAATCTTCTAAAGGATCTAAAGAAATTATTTTAGCATCATACTTTACACCATCATTGGTCATAACTGTGTAGCGAGCTTTTTGATCTGAAACTACGTGTTTATTAGTTAAAATATATCCATCAGAAGAGATGATAAAGCCTGATCCTGCACTTACCTGCTGAGGCTTGGTACCGTTTTGACGATATTGAGGTATCTGAAAACCAAAAATGTCAAAACCACCATCTGAAAAAGGATCTATATAATATTTTTCTAAAACAGGCAAATCTTTGGTAGCAATAATACTTATCACAGAATTCTGACTATTTTTTACCGCATTAACTATTTTAGTTTCATAATCAGTAATTGGAACATATGTTTCTAATTTTTTTTCTAAATTATTATTAGGTAAATTAAAAACAGGTTGGGAAAAAACAGGTAAGCTACCTTTAGCAAAATAGAAACCTGCTCCAAAACCTATTACTACAGAACCTGCTAGAGAAACGATAATAGTAGTAATTAATAATTTTCTAATGTTTTGTTCTTCCATATTAATATTTATTTAATTTACGATCTTAAATTAGATAAAAATTATTTAATATTATTTTATTACCTCTAAAAGCTCTACTTCAAAAATCAAAACAGAATTGGCGGGAATAGAGCCACGAGTTGTAGATCCATATCCTAATTCAGGTGGAATTACTAATTTTCTTTTACCCCCTACTTTCATGTCTACTAAACCTTGATCCCAGCCAGCGATAACTTCTCCTTTTCCTAAATTAAATTGAAAAGGAGCATTACGATCATACGAGCTATCAAATTTTTGACCATTTTCAAAGGTACCTAAATAATTCACCGAGATCCTGTCTCCTGCTTTAACTGCTTCTCCTGTTCCAGCTCTCAAATCAGTAATTTGTAAGTCTACTTTTTTAACAACAGGAACCTCTTCTTTAACTACTTCTTTGGTGACTTCTTTTGAAATAGCAGCTGGTAAATTTTCGGTTTTGATAGGATTCTGAGTTTGTACCTTATTATTTAACTTACTAAAAACAAAAATTAAGGCTACTAACAATACTAATACAATGATAAAAATATATTCTTTTTTCATATTAAATTTTATTTATTTTATTATTTCTAATAACTCTATTTCAAAATTTAAGACTGAATTAGGAGGAACAGAATTACGAACAACAGATCCATATCCTAAATCTGGCGGAACAATTAATTTTCTTTTACCTCCAACTTTCATCCCCACTAAACCTTGATCCCAACCAAAAAGCACTTGTCCTTGGCCTAAAGTAAATTTAAGAGGTTCTCTGCCATATGAACTGTCAAATTGCTGGCCATTTTCCAAGGTACCTAAATAATTAACCGAAAGCTTGTCTCCTACTTTAGCTGCTTCCCCCGTTCCCTCCCTTAAATCAGTAATTTGTAATTTAATATTCCCAGGAGGAACATATACCTTATTATTTAACTTACTAAAAACAAAAATCAAGACTACTAACAATACTAAAACAATGATAAAAATATATTCTTTTTTCATATTATTTTTAAGTTAAATAACCCCAAGTGTGCAAACGATCACTATCAATTTCCCATTTAGCTCCAATGTCAGTACGGTAAAACATATTTAATACCATGATATTTTTCATACGATTATACATTTGGTCTCGAGCTTCGGCTACCGTAGCACCAGAACCGGTCACAACCATCAAACATCCTGACCCTCCAGCTATACGCCAAATACCATCTTCTATTTTAACATCTTCTATATGGATACCGTCTAGATTGTCTGGTTTCTTAAAGAGAATAGGTAAATCATGATACATTTCAATTAAATCTTTGTCATTGCGTGTTAAATGACTAGGTACCAAAATACGAGCACCTACTTGAAAACCCTTTTTTGTTTTTAATTCGAAATCTTCTCCTTGAGCTAAACGATAAAGCCAATCTGAGGCTAACATAGTAATACCTTCTGATTGAATATGAATAGTAGGATATCCGAATCTACAAGTAAATTCTAATGGATAAATACCTTTACCATTAACAATACAATTGATATCAACATAACCAATATAATTAGCTTCTACTAAAGCTGGTTTTACTTTTTCTAATGTAGCATGGAAAAAACTATTAGGTTTGGACCAAAACATTAATGTTCCCATCTCTCCAGTCATGGGACCAATGTCTCCGGGAAAAACACGCTTGTGCTCAAAATTAATATTAATGGGATAAATAAAATCATGACCATTGAAAAAAGCACCAGCAGCCATTTCCACTCCTGTAATATGTTTTTGTAATTGAAAAACAGGAGCTTTCTTCTGCCATACATTTTTATTCTGCGTTAATAAATCTATCATATCCTTACCATCATCTTCGGTACCTACCATTAATAAGCCTTTACCTACTGAAGGCGTATTACCGCTAGGTTTAAAAACATATCTTTCTGGATTATTCTTTACAAATTCAATGGCTTCATCGTAATTACTAAATTGCCATTGAGGTAAAATATTAATACCATATTTTTTCATTTCCATTTGACCAAATTCCCTGTCCATTTCTAAGCGATCAGTGTATTTGCTTCCTCCTACCACTAATTTACCTTGTTTACGCAATTTGTCAGCATATTCACCAAACTCATTGTCATCAAAAATAATTACATCTGCCCAATCTTTATATTCTTCCCAATCTTCTACTTTATCAATAAAACCATTATAAACATCAACATCATTTTTTGATTTGATGTAAGCCTTAACTTCATGACCTTCTTTTTTAACTTGCCAAGCCAAATCCCCGCTTAAGCTTTCTAAAGAAACAAACAAAAATTTCTTAGGTATAAAATCAGGGTCAGGCTCTGTATGATTGTTCATTAATATTTTAATTAAAATTTAATTTATTCAAATATTTCATTATTTTTAAACCATAGCTGAATTTCTGTTTCCGCTTCTTCAGGCTTCCCAGAAGCATGGATAAGATTATGTACAGAACGTTGTTCTAAATTTGAAGTAAAGGGAGATTCTACGGAATAGTCACCTCTAATGGTACCAGGAGCAGCTTCATGAGGGTAAGTAGAGCCTACAATTTTTCTTACAATTTCTACAGCATGGGCACCCTTTAAAACCATGGCTAAAACAGCTCCTTCGGTTAGATAATTAGCATTCCAATTTTGAACCATTTCTCCAATAGCACGATTAGATAGATTGCTAAAATCTTCCCCGGCGTCATATCCTACTTTACTATAAAATTCTTTAACTTTTTGCCCAATCTTTTCAAACCATTCTTCGCTCTGACCGTAATGTTTTAAAGCCATCTCGCTATCTATCTTAACCATTTTCATAGCAACCATCTTTAAACCTACTTTTTCAAAACGGCTAATAATATCACCTATTAATCCTCTAGACACTCCGTCAGGTTTAATCAACACTAAGGTTTTTTGAACTACATCTATCTTTTTTTCTTGATCCATATCTTTTAAATTTAATTTATTTTTATAATTTTATTATATCTTTATATTTTTAAATTTCAACTATTTTTCTGATAGCCACGACACATTCGCCTTTCAAATCTAATTCTGATAATTGATTAATAATTAATTTTAATTCCCCTCTGTAGATAGTTTCAAATTTTTTAGTTAGTTCCCTACCAATAACAACCTCTAAAACTATGTCATTTTTTTCAGATAAAGATTGTATATTATTTAAAGTTTTTTTCAAGCGATAAATAGATTCGTAGAAAATAACAGGATATTTGCTAGAAATAATTTCTTCTATAAACTTAGTTCTTTTATTTTTAATGGGTAAAAAGCCTAAAAAAAGAAAACGATCCACAGGCCAACCTGTTACACTAGCTAAAGTTATTAAAGCGCAAGGTCCTGGAATCGCAACAATCTCTAACTGAGGTAAAGCTTTTAAAACTTCTGAAATTAAAACACTACCTGGGTCTGATATGGTAGGCGTACCAGCATCTGAAACCAAAGCTAAATTCTGGCCTGATTTTAACAAATCAATAATATGATCTATTTTAGATATTTTAGAATGCTGATGATATGAAAGTACGGGTTTAGAAACTTGATAATGAGTTAACAATTTTCTGGTAACACGCGTATCTTCGCACAAAATCAAATCTACACTTTTGAGAGTTTCTAAAGCCCGCAAGCTAATATCTGATAAATTTCCAATGGGTGTAGCTACAATGTATAACATGTTAAATTTTTTTTAAAATAGCGTATATATTTCTTTTTTGCCCTTTTTCATTTTGAGTAAACCCACTGTCAATTACTTGAAATTGAGCCTCTTGAGCAAGATTAATCAATTCTTTTAAAGAAAACAAGTGTAAATACCGATTAATTAATATCTTGCCATTATTATCTTTGAAAGGATACAAAATATCACCAGAATCTAAAGATGACAAACCAAAAAAACGTTTTAAGCCATAATCAAATAAATATTTTTTACCAATATCTGTATATCTTAAACCCCAAACAGTCAAAATCAACAAACCTCCTTTTTTTAAAACACGCTTAGCTTCTAACAAGAATTTTAATCTTAATTTATAAGATGGTATATGATGCCATACAGCTAAGCTATATATTAAATCAAAGTCTTTTAAATCTTGTGGTAAATTTAAAACATCTGCTAATTTAAAATTACCTTCTAGATTTTCTAAAACAGCTTGATCAATTAATTTTTGAGAAAAATCAACACCTAAATAATCAATATTTTTTTCTTTTAATACAGAATACAAACGACCAGAGCCACAACCTAAATCTAATACCTTAAAATTAGTCTGACAATATGAAATTAAAAAATCCAAATCAAACCAAAAACCTTTTCTGCTTTTTGCAAATTCCAAGGCAATTAGGTTATAATCCTTCTGAGACTTAGATATTAAAGATAAAGCTGAAGATTCTTTCATGAATGAGTTAGAAACATTAAAATTATTAATTGATTGCAAGCCTTTAACCGAGGATGATTTGTCGCACATTAAAAGAGAAATTGCCAAGAAGAACAAAACAGATTTATCTCTAAACAGTGACCTATTGGCATTGTATCACAAGTTTTTAAAAAAAGGCAAAATATCTGAAAACAAAAATTTAGCTTTATTACTCCGTACTAAAAAAATACGTTCCCTTTCCGGTGTAGCCGTGATTACCATTGCTACTAAACCATACCCTTGCCCAGGGAATTGTTTGTATTGTCCTAGCCAAAAAAACATGCCAAAAAGCTATTTGAAAAACGAGCCAGCTATCATGCGAGCTATCAGAAATAAATTTGATCCCTACAGACAAACTCAAGAAAGAATTAAAACATTAGAAAAAAACGGTCATCCAGCTGATAAGATAGAACTTATTATTATTGGGGGTACTTGGTCATATTTACCATACAAATACCAAGAATGGTTTATCAAAAGAGCTTTTGATGCTTGTAACTACAAAACATCTAAAACATTGTCTTTAGCCCAAAAAATCAATGAAAAAACCAAACATAGAATGATAGGGTTAACTGTAGAAACCAGGCCTGATTACATTGATGAAAAAGAAATTGTAAGATTAAGATATTTAGGAGTGACTCGAGTAGAAATGGGCGTACAAAGTATCTACGATTCTGTTTTAAAAATTAATAGGCGTGGTCATAAAATTGATGCAGTAGTAAAAGCTACTAAACTATTAAAAGACGCTGGCTTTAAAATCTGTTACCACATGATGCCTAATTTGTTAGGTTCTAATTTAAAAATGGATTTACAAATGTTTAAAGAAATATTTTCAAATGAAAATTTCCAACCAGATATGTTAAAAATATATCCTTGTGTTGTGGTCCCAGAAGCCTCTTTGTATCAATGGTATTTAAAAGGAAAATACAAACCATATAATGAAAAAGAATTATTTAAACTTATTTCTAAGATAATATTAACCATTCCAGAGTATTGCCGCTTGCAAAGAGTTATCAGGGATATCCCCTCAAATGATATTGCTGCTGGTTCTAAAACTTCTAATTTAAATGAAATCATACAAAGAGATCTTCTAAAACAAGGATTAAAAAGCAAAGATATTAGGTCTAGGGAAGTTCAAGATCAATATTTAACCAAAGAAAAAATATATCTATTTAAAACAGAATATTTAGCCTCTGGTGGTAAAGAAATCTTTTTAAGCTATGAAAACAAAGATCGTTCCAAGCTTTATAGCTTATTGCGTTTAAGAATTCCATCTAACCATTTCAACCCTCTAGAAAAAAATATTTCTTTTTTAAGAAATGCTGCGTTTATCAGAGAGGTACACACATATGGTCAATTGGTACCCCTTAAACACCAAGAAAAAGCTGCTCAACACCAAGGTTTAGGTAAAAAATTAATGTTGTTAGCTGAACAAATTGCTAAAAAAGAATTTCATATTGAAAAAATGATAGTGATTTCTGGTATCGGAGTTAGACAATATTACAGACACTTAGGATATCATTTAGAAAAAACATATATGGTTAAGAGAATCTAAAAAGCCGGTTAACCGGCTTTTTAAAAATCTAGAAAGATATCTTATTGAGCGGGAGCACAACCTGCTCCACTTGTTGCTGGGGCACCTGCTGCCGCTCCCGGAGTAGCATCTGTTTCTTGTAATTTGGTAGCACAAGCTGCTGGTTTTTTAGCATCAGTAAATGCTCCGCAAATAGCTGTTTTATATGCTTCTGGAGTTCTCCCGCCATTGAAATTTACTTTATTAATAAACATCATTGGAGAAGATTGAGCATTGTATTCTGTACCCGCAGCTGCTTCTTTAGCTAAAAGAGCAGGACCTTCGTTAGTTAAACAGGTTTCTATCTTGTTTGTATCTAATCCTACACCTTGAGCAATCTTTGACCAACATGTATCTACGTCAGCATTGGTACACCCTTTGTTAATAGCATCTACAAAATCCCAATATTTAGCCTTGTCATATTTACGTACACAAAGCTCACGTACATTTTGTTTCAATTCTGTCATACCATGCAAAGAAGAATAATTTTCTAATTTAGTACCATCCCCGCTTTTAGTAACAATATATTGAGGTACTACGTCTACAGAACTTCCCAAAAGTTTTACTACAGGTAAAATATTATACTCTGCTTGATTGCCGAATGGGCAAAAAGACATAACAAATAACCTAACGTCTACTACATCTTTCTTAGGAATCTCTGCTGTTGGAGCAGGTTGACCAGGAGTTGTTGTTGCAGTAGAAGGCTTCATTTCAATAGCGCTGGGGAAAATAAGAGTACCCTTGACATTGACATAAGCTTCTGCTTCCTGATTTCCTTGAGGCGAATTAATGGTAAATTTAATATAATACAAACCACCTTTCATACTCACGCTATTAATAGTAGAAGTAGCGTCATTCAAAAAATTAGTAGCGATATATTTCATCGCATTTTTAACTTGAGCGGCATTC
>JAPLYJ010000079.1 GCA_026395655.1 Candidatus Parcubacteria bacterium | reverse complement strand
TTGTTGCTGTATATGTTGTTGCTGCCCAAAATGGACTATGTGTTGGTGACCATGTAACTGTACCTGTATATTGAGCTGTTGCTGTAATTGTTGTTACTGGGGTAGCACCTTTTACTGGTGGTGTTACTCCTGGGATGGCCGACTTATCAATCATTGTATCAGCCCTTACAATATTAACAAAACTCATCGCAAAAAATAGAACAAAAGCTATTAAAAATAAATCAATTATTTTCTTTATATTTAATTTTTTGTTTTTCATAATTTTAATTAATTTGTTTTTTTATTATAAATTTATTTTAATTTGTCAGTTTGTTCCGTATCATTGCGCTAAGGATCGACCTTTTAAAATGAAAACGGGGTAAGCTGAGTACCCCCATAAAAATCTGAAAAAACAGATATTTTGGGGATTTTTTTGTTTTTTATTGTTTTTTAAATATTTTTTTAAATTTAGTTGACGCAGATCACATTGGATCTGCTAAAGACATACTTTTCAAATTAAAACATACCTTTAGCAAATCCCATCTCCTTAAAACGCAAAATTCACCTTAATTGTAAGGTTTTTAAAATCTAAAAAGATTTTTTTATTTTTAGTTTTAACATTTAACTAAGAAAAAACTTAGACACGAAAAATAGCAAACACTTTCTTCAAAAAAACCACTGCTTTCATTATAGAGTATATATAGAACTTGTCAACTTTCTGTATAAGTCCAGGGTAAATTGCACTTTTGAGACGAATTTAATAATTGATTAGTTTGCGCTTTTAAAGACAATATATATTCTACAGGAGAAAGCTCATTCTGAAAAGCCCAATGCGGTCTTTCTGTATTGTACCATAGCAACCAATCGATGAGCTTGCGGTTAAATATGTCTGGCTCAAGAAGATCGTAAGAATGATAATCAATAAATTCTTCTTGAATAGTGTGGTTAAATCTTTCTAAGTGCGAATTCATCTGAGGTTTTTTAGGATAGATATGGTAATGAGCAATGTGCAGCCTGTTTAATTCTTGAGCAAACTTTTTTGCAAATTCTGAACCATTGTCAGTTAACACAAAATTAAAAGGGAAAGGAAAAACTTTAATGCAATGCGTAAAAAATTCTTTAGCTGCTAAAGAAGCGTGTGATTTAACAGCCCAAGCAAAACTAAATCGCGTACAAATATCTTCGAAGGTAATGACATATCGCTTTAAGCCACTAACATACTTTGTAATGGTATCAAAAGCTACTAAATGACCTGGGTACTCAACCTTAAAATCCTTAGGTTTTCTCAGCTTTTTAAGCCTCTTAATATGCTTAATCTTACCAAAGTGGCTGATCTTTTGCGGATACGTTCTCAAACCTCCCATATCAGCCATTAAGCGACCAATGGTAGATGATTTAAGATATGATATATCACGAGCCAGACAAAATCTTTGCAGTAGAGGATATATCTTGTCCTTACCTAAATTAGGATGTTCTTTTCTTAATTGCTGAATTTCGATGACAAGATCCTTTGACCAGATTCTTTTTCTTTTAAGGCGAGGTGCTTTTGATTTTTCGTTAAGCGCCTCTGATTTTTTGTTACCTTGATAGAATTGCTTTTTCCAATAGAACAAAGTCCGTCTTTTGATCTTAAAAGCATCTAAGGTTGCTTTGAGACCGTGTTTTTCCCAGAAGATTAAAACTCTGGCTTTGTGCAATGCTTTTGATGTAATCATATACCGGTATCTTAGGCCATAATTGTAAAGAGTCAAAAACCCTTTAATACCGGTATATCTACAATGAATATGATTGAAAGACTCCATATATTTAAGGTCTCATGGAGTGCAATATGTTAGTGAACTTGTGCACAAAAAAATATATTATACCCAACTAAAAATAATTTTCCACAGCAAACTTAAATTGCTCAGTAAACAATTCCTTAAAAAATCTTGCACTATTCTGTTCATAAAACAAAACAATGGCTTTTTTGTAATCAGCTTCATTTACGCTCCTGTAAGAAAGAGGACATGTATTGTTAGCCAAAAGTATGGCATTGCCTAATATTCTCGCTGTTCTCTTGTTTCCATCTTCAAAAGGTTGTATATATGAAATCATTAAAATCAAAGCCAACGCTTTTGAAAAAGAATCTTTTAATGAATTAATTTTATCTATTGTAGAGCGTAAAAATCCAATAATCTCAGCCCTGCCTTTAATCGGTCCATACCTTGTTCCGGTAATTCTTACTAAGCCTGATCTTATCCCCTCTTTAACACCCATTCCTCTTGTTAATAATTCATGGACTTTTTCTATTTGAAATAAATCCAATTTTTTGAATTTGTCTTTATTATTAAGTATATAATCTATGGCATTCTTATGATTTAAAATCATAATCGTCTCCTCTTTTTTATGACCCTCTGCCTCTACCCTTTCTTTAATCAGCATTTCTGTATCTATTAAAGAATAAGTATTCCCTTCTATTTTAGAAGATTTCCAACTTAATTCTATCGTCATTCTTTCTGTCTCTTTTTTAAAAAATGTTTTGTCTATTTTTTTGATTCTTCCCAAATATTTATTATTAATTTCTTTCAAATCATCTATCTCTTTTTCTGAAAATAATTGAGATAAACTATCTAAAATATCGGCATTTAATGTTAATGTTATATTTCTCTCATCGGGTCCTTTTTCAAAATATAACTTAGGATCAAAAAAAGAATTGATTATACTGTTAGACAATAATGAATAAGAAACAGCTCTACCTTTGCCTTCTTTTTTAATCAACCCTTCTTTTAACAGTAAATCTAAATCACGCAAAACAGTAAATCTAGAAACTTCGTTTTTTAAAAAAGCAATTATTTCAGAATTGCTTACAAAGTTATTCTTAGATATAAAATCTATTATCTTTTGTTGTCTTTGGTTTAATTGTTGCATAATTTTTCTTTAATTGTAGCATTTTGCAACAATTTTTGCAACAATTCCAAAAAACCACAAAGGAGGCTGTCTAAAAACTCCTTTTAAGGAAAGAGCGGACAAACTAAAAACCAAGCGTAGGTATCCTGCTTGGTTTTTTTAATATGATATTGTCGCCATTTCAGGCTTGTTTTTGAGGTAACAGAATATTTTAACCAGATTAT
>JAPLYJ010000003.1 GCA_026395655.1 Candidatus Parcubacteria bacterium | reverse complement strand
GCTCCGCGGGTAGGATTCGAACCTACAACCCACTGGTTACACATTATCCTTATGTTTCCATAGGGGGTGGACTATATCATCGTCCATATCATAAAGATATTAGGACGCCTTGGTATCTAGTCTCTACGGCGCTCCGCCCATAAGGACGGTTCCCACGGTGTTAGCATGTCAAATGATTTAGCTTTCACCGTTATCCCAAGATTTTCATCCCAAAATTACTTTTGGAAGCTGCATATATATTATACAGCCAGTCGCTCTACCGTTGAGCTACCGCGGAATATAACTTTTAATATGTTAATATATTTTACCTTTAAAATCAAATCATTTTTTGATATAATAGATTAACTAAACACCATGATAGTAAACAAAAAAACAAACACCATGATTCTTATTTTTGTTCTCATAGCCATTCTCTTAATTTCTCTCATATGGTTTTGGCCACATAAGACAGAACGCAAAAATGTTTTTTTAAATAACCAAACATTTAACGTTGTGATCGCTAAAACAGTTAAAACTCATATGCAAGGTTTGATGTATAAAAAAGAATTAGCAGAAAATGAAGGTATGTTATTCTTCTTTCCCATATCAGCCAAACATTCTTTTTGGATGAAAAACACATATATCCCCTTAGATATCATCTGGTTCAATGATCAAAAAGAAGTAGTATATATTGAAAAAAATTGTCAGCCTTGCAAAACATTAATCTGCAAATCATATATACCTCAAGCACCTGCTAAATATGTTTTAGAATTAAACGCTAATATGTCGGATAAGATTAATTTAAAAGTGGGAGACAAAATTTCTTGGGAATAAAAAAAGCTTAACGCGCTCCTGGCATGAATTTTTTAGCCATCCTAGATTGAACCTCTTTTGCAGCTTCAGAAAAACAATCTTTAATGGCTTTTTCCTGTTCTGCAATTGATATATCAGGATTTAGAGATATATTTTTTAAAACCATGCTACCATCCACAATTAATCTAACACCATTAATCTCAACCACGATTTCTTCTTTTTTAATCTCGTCGCTCATCTGGCGTAACTCATTAAGTTGTTTAAAAGAATCAAAGATAGACATTTTATTATTTTTTACTTTTATCGAATAAATTACTAGTTTGCGCTACCATAGGGCCTAAAGATCTAGAATACAAAGATTTTTTACGCATATTGTATGGTACTTCAGCTGGCGAAGAAAGAACTTCTACAGACACCTGACAGATATACATAGAAGCATATAAAGCTACGGGTAAGTTAGATTGATTGCTAATTTCTAAAGTTAGCGTACCCTCAAAACCAGGATCTACAAAACCAGCTGTATGCACTAATATACCCATACGCGCCAAAGTGCTTTTACCTTCTACCCTTAAAAGCAAATTATCAGGTACTTTTACGTATTCTAAGGTGCTAGCTAAAACAAAATTACCAGGGTGTAAGATAAAAGGCTCGTCTTTTTTCATATTGTAAGTAATGATAAAATCACTGTTAGGTAAGCCCTTTTTAGTGTCTAAAAGATGCTGATTGGTAACATTAAAAGCTTTAAAGATGGAACTTAATTTTAAGTCTATAGAAGCAGGTCCTATTTGATCAGAAGTTAAAGTAGGCTATTTGATCAGAAGTTAAAGTAGGCTTAAAGCTTAATTTTTTCTCTTTAATGACTTTTTTAATATCCCTGTCAGAAAGTATCATATTAATAATTTATTTTATTTAAAAATTATATACTAATAAAAAAATATTTACCAGTGTTATATTTAAAAATTAAAGAGGGGAAGATTTTGTTTTAAAACCAGAGCTTCCCCTTCTCTGGTTAGAGATTAATTTTTGGCGAGAATACTTTCGACCAGTGTAAGAACCTGATCGATTTTCTCGACGATGTTGTCACACCCAGCAATAAAATGATATTGCGGATGATTTTCCCAGACAGCCCGAGTCCGATATTCTAGATCTTGAGCTCTTTCTACATCCTCAAAACGCACATCATTGCCGTCTTTCCCGTAAAAGCTTGGCCGGGTAGTAGCCATAGATTCGAGGTGAATAATGGCATTGTATTTTTCCAGCTCGTTTTGCGAATGCAAACCATATAGATCACAAAATTCCTTTACCCCACCAGGCGTATATGCTGCCCCATCAAGGACACCACGATCACAAATAATCAACGATATGTTCTTTTGTTTTGCTAAAAGAACATACGCCTCTTCCATATTTATTTGAAGCGACAAAATGGCATTTTGGAAAATAGCTTGCCACGTTTCGTTCCAAATAATATCTTTCCCAGGTTCCGGAAATCCATTGCTTAATAACAGACTAGCAATTTCCGGTACAAAGACAATCTTGTCAGAGTATTCCATAGACAACGCTCGCAATATCGTTGTCTTCCCAGCTTGTGGTCCTCCTGTCAAAACTATTTTTTGCATCATCCTTTTCCCCTTTCTTAAATTTTTAAGGTGCTAACCGTTTTTTAGGTACAAAAAAAACGGCTAACCGATATATCTTGCTTTCAAAATAGATCGGTCAGCCGTTTGAGGATTCCCCTCCGGCCATTTTTTCCTTTTAAGGTGATAATTTTTGATATTCATTGTCTTAAACCTATTATGTATAAAAACAATATTTTGTCAAATGCATTTTAAATTATCTCTATTATTTTGTTTTTATGATAATGACCAGAAATTATTTTAATTTGATAGGAAGA
>JAPLYJ010000052.1 GCA_026395655.1 Candidatus Parcubacteria bacterium | reverse complement strand
GAATAGCTTCTGGAATAGCACTGATACCTATTAAAGCATAAAAGAAAATACCATATGGTATTAACCAATTGCTATTACTAGCTGTTGGCAAATTAAAATTAACATTTTGAATATGAGGTAAGCAATAAATTGATAAAACAATAAAAAGTCCTATCAAGGCAAAAGAAAGATAAAAATTAACTTTACCTACTAATTTATTATCAAATAAAATAACTATGGTAGAAATCAACCATAAAACTAAAACCCAAAAAAATTCTGATAAATTTAAACCTTTAAAAAGAATACTTAAAAATTTAGCTCCTAAAATTAAATAAATTAAAAGAGAGATCGCAAATGTTAAAAAATTAGTAATTAAAAGAAACTTTTTAGCTGGCTGCCCTAGATAATGGCCTACATAGCCTGGTAAACGATATTCATTTTTTGTCCTCAAAACAATTTCACCAAAAAGCAAATGGATATAGGTAATAGCTAAACCTAAAAACAACAGCCAAAGTAAAGATGTAGATAAACCAGCCTTAACAGCAGTATGGGGTAAAACAAAAACACCGGCGCCAATAATGGTGCCGACTATTGCTGCTATAGCCTCCCAGAATATTAATTTCTTAAACATCTTACTTTACAAGATATACGGTATTATCTTCGTGCACTTTCTTTTTTACTTTTAAGCCAATAAGTTTGCCTTTTTTAGCTTTTTTTACTTCTTCGTGCTCTATCTGCATCGAACCTACTAATTGTTTAAAGTCAGTATTAGCTCCTACTATATGAATTTCAGCGCCAGTCTTTAAATCAACTTTCAATTTAATGATAGCTACTTTAATATTATTATAATAATGAGTAACTTTGCCTAAAAGCTGTTCCTTGGCCTCTTTTTTGACTATTTTTTTCTTTTTAACCTCTTTTGTTTTCATATAAATAAAAACAAGGTAAATATTCGACCTTTATTTTAAAATTAATCTAAATCTACTTTACGAATAGGTGTTTTTTTAATAATATCATATGCTTCTTCAGCTGAATCAACGATATAAAAAAGATTTAAATCTTCAGGACTAACCATATTGCGTGGTAAAATTTCTTTTTTAACCCATTCTACAAATGGCTGCCAAAAATCTTTATCCATTAAAATGATAGGTACCTTTTTGATTTTATGAGTTTGAACTAAACAAAGAATTTCCGTAAACTCATCTAAAGTACCATAGCCTCCTGGGAAAAATACATATGCTTGAGCAGAAAAAGAAAACATGACTTTACGCGTGAAGAAATAATGAAAACTAACGCTTTTGTTTAAATATGGGTTGCTCATTTCTCCTTCTGGAGGAGGTAATTGAATATTAAGACCTACAGAAGGTGCCTTAACTTTAGCTGCCCCTTTATTAGCTGCTTCCATAACACCCTGTCCACCGCCAGTAATTACTGTAAAACCACCTCTACCTAACATTTCTCCTAGATCACAGGCTTCTTGATAATAAGGGTCTGAGGTAGCTAAAGTATGGGAACCTAAGATAGAAACTGTCTTTTTTAAGCTAGCTAAAAATTGAAAACCTTCCACAAACTCAGCCATGATCCTAAAAATACGCCAGGTAATAGTACCGCGAAAGTCCCCGGAGTCAAACTGGTGCCCATTTTTATCATCTGAACCATTTATAGTTTTTGCCATATTTTTTATCTTTTCTTATTTTCTTTAGATATTATAGCATATTAAAAAAGTAATAGTAAATACACGCGGTATAGATTCAAATACGTATAATTCACTCAAAATTAAGCCGATATTAATCAGAACTTTCTTTTTTAATAATTTGTGATAAGATGCACATTATATGGAACTCCCTCAAAAACCGAAAGCAGGTTTATATGTTGACGATTCTAATCTTTATAAAAGAGGAAAGGCAACGGGGTGGATGACTGACTATAAAAAGTTATATAAATGGGTATCTATTTTAAATACCATAATTCATGCACGTATATATATGGGTAGGCCAAAATATGAACCAGCCAAGACTATTAACGAAGTCCTAGAAGAGTATTTTAAAAAAATAGGATTTGATGTAACTGCA
This sequence comes from Candidatus Parcubacteria bacterium, assembly GCA_026395655.1. GTDB lineage: Bacteria > Patescibacteriota > Minisyncoccia > UBA6257 > JAPLYJ01 > JAPLYJ01. Next base: position 1,030 of record JAPLYJ010000052.1, on the reverse strand, counting down.
AAAAATTTAAAAAGGCTTAAGGATAATGATTCTGAAAGTGGCTATAGAAACAAATGTAATTTTGATGTTGAAATGCACGATGAAATCATGAATGACCTAAATGATTTAGATATAGTATATATTGCCAGTGGTGATAGCGATTTTTTAAGAACAAAAGAAAATATTTTAAAAAAGCAAAAACATATTAAATTTATCGCTTATAAAAATAATTGTGCTTGGGAAATAAAGACGGGCTCTTGGTTCATTTCTTTAGATTCTATTAAAAACGAAGTGGAAAGAAACGGTCATAAAACGAAAAAACCAGGCATAATGCCTGGTGAGGTTACTTAATATTAGTATATATGCTTCATACCAAAAGTCAAATGGAGTTATACACAGCTTGCCTTCGGCGTCATAATATGATAAGCTAAGAATATAAAATTTTAACCTTATTTAAAAAATGCCTTTAATCAAATCAGCTAAAAAAGCTTTGCGACAAAGCCACAAAAAATATCTGCGTAATACCAGTAAAAAACGCTATTTTAGAGATCTAAGAAAAACCTTTAAAGAATCCGTAGATGCTAAAGACAAAAAACAAACTGCAGAAAATCTTAAACAAATCTATAAAACATTGGATAAAGCAGCTAAAAGAAATATTATCCACAAGAACAAAGCTAATCGCCTTAAATCCAGATCAGCTAAAAAAGCTCAAGTATTAAAATAAAGAAAACTCCTTTTTAAAGGAGGCTGTCTTAGAACTCAGTGCTTTCATTGAGTTCTAAGACAACCTCCTTATTAGGGGTTTTTCATTTTGAGAACACAAACTCTATTGCTGGTCATTAATATAAGATATTTTTTTCTATCTTGTTCAACAACACTAAACATTTTGCCTTTTTTTACAAATGATAACACTACCACTAATTTTTCATCTATATTTACATTTTAATAAAATAATGATACTCTCTAAAACATGAATACTGAATTTCTTAACGAAAAGAAAGAAAAAGCAAAAAAAATTTATGATACTTTAAAAAATATCTATAATCCTTAT
>JAPLYJ010000028.1 GCA_026395655.1 Candidatus Parcubacteria bacterium | reverse complement strand
TACTATTGAAGCTATCCAAGACGCTGAGTATCAAAGTCCTTTAAAATACAATTGGCAAGGCGTTATCGCGGAGAAAGTGTCTGATAGCATAGTCAGATTCTCTTTAAAAAATCCCTACGAACCATTTTTACAAAATCTCACTCTTAAAATCATGCCCAAGCATATCTGGCAGAATGTTTCTCCTAGAAGCTTTGTTTTGGCTGATTATAATTTAAAACCTATCGGTACTGGACCATATCTTTTTGAAAAATTTCAAAAAGATGCTAGCGGACAAATCTTAAGCTACACTTTTCAAGCTAATTCTCATTATTACGCCGGTCCTCCTTATATCCAAAACATCACTTTTAATTTTTATGTTGATTTTGATAAAGGTATAGAAGCTTTGTTGAAAAAAAATATAGACAGCTTAGCTGATTTACCCGTAGACAAATATCCTGCTTTAGCTAAAAAATTAGGTTGGAAAGTAGAACAAATTTCTTTACCTCGGTATTATGCTGTATTTTTCAATGCTAACAAAAACAGAGTTTTGTCTGATATAAATGTCCGCCAAGCACTATCTTTAGCCATAGATAAAAATCTTATCATCAGCCAAGTTCTTTCTGGCCAAGCTAACCCACTTAACACACCTATATCTTCTGGCTTTATAGGTTACAGTGAAAAATTGAATAAAAATAATTATGATCTTAATGCCGGTTTAGCTTTATTAGAAAAAAGCGGATGGGTAGACAGTGACCAAGATGGGATTAGAGAAAAAACATATTCTAAAGAAAAAACAGGAACAGAGTTAACATTAAAATTGGTTTTGCCTAAAAACAAACAATTAGAGCAAGTAGCAGAATTGATTAAAAGCAGTTGGCAAAAATTAGGTGTCAAAGTAGAATGGGAAAGCTTAGCTTTGCGTGATTTAGAAAAAGATTATCTCAAAGAAAGAAATTATGAATCAGTGCTATTCGGTAATATGTTAGGTGTAGACCCTGATTTGTTTGCTTTCTGGCACTCTTCACAAAAAAATGACCCTGGTTTAAATTTATCCCTATATGGCAATGTTTCCTTAGATGCTTTATTAGAAGAAACTAGACAAACGTCTAATCAAGCTACTAGGTTAGCTAATCTAACTAAAATTCAAGAAATTCTTTTAAATGATAGTCCTGCTGTTTTTCTATATAATCCCTACTATCTCTATGCGAATTCATCAACACTGAAAGGTAACAACATCAAAATAGCCAACTATCCTTCTGAAAGATTGTCAGACATCGGTCAATGGTACTTATATACTAAAAGGGTTTTTAAATAGAAGCCGAGGTGGCGAAATTGGTAGACGCGCTGGCTTCAGGTGCCAGTACCTTACAAGGTTTGCGGGTTCGAATCCCGCTCTCGGCACATTTGTAATAAAAAATTAAAAAAAATTAATATATGGAAATGCATAAAATTGCAAAAACCAAAACAAGCTTAAATGCTGAGTCTCCTTTAAGAATCATTTGCTTAGGAGGCTTAGAAGAAGTAGGTCGAAATATGATGGTCTTAGAATATCAAGATCAAATCATTATTATAGACATAGGATTAAGATTCCCTGAGGAAAACATGCCTGGCATAGATTTTATTATTCCTAACATTGAATATCTTACTAGTCATCCAGAGAAAAAAATCTTAGGCATATTCATCACTCATGGTCATTATGACCATTTAGGAGCCATACCATATCTTATTGGTAAATTAGGCTACCCCCCAATCTATACTGCTCCATTATCTAGAGGTATTGTCTTAAAAAGACAAGAAGATTTTCCTAATCTTAAAAAATTAGATATTTTTACAATAGATAAAGAAAAATTTGACCCTATCAGATTAGGTCCTTTTATTGTCTATCCTTTCCACGTTAATCACAATATTCCCGATTCTATTGGATTAGCTGTACAAACTCCAGCAGGATTAATCATGCATACCTGCGATTTTAAATTTGATTTTCAACCTGTAGCAGACAAACCCGCTGATCTTTCTCGAATTGTTAAAATTGCTTCCAATGGTACTACCTTA
>JAPLYJ010000058.1 GCA_026395655.1 Candidatus Parcubacteria bacterium | reverse complement strand
AAGATATTAATTAAATATTTAAAACGTGATTGTTAGAAAATTAGGCATAGATTTAGGTACAGCCAATACCTTGGTTTTTATACCGGGCAAGGGCATTGTTAGCAACGAACCTTCTGTTGTGGCTATTTCAGCTGATGATAACCGTGTTTTAGCTATTGGTAATGAAGCCAGGGAAATGGTAGGACGTACACCAGATTTGATTAAAGTTTACAAACCTTTACGTGATGGCGTAATTGCTGATTATCGTATCACCGAAGCCATGTTAAGATATTTTATTAATAAAGCTGTGGGTCAATGGAGATTCTTCAAACCTGATGTTATTATTTCCGTACCAGCTGGTATTACTTCCACAGAAAGAAGAGCTGTTTTAGATGCTGCTAAAGAAGCTGGAGCCAAAGAAGCTTTTGTAGCAAAAGAACCTATTCTAGCAGCTTTAGGAGCAGGCGTACCTATTAATTCTCCTGCAGGTAATATGGTAGTTAACATTGGTGGTGGTACCACAGAGATTGCTATCATTTCTTTAGGGGGTATTGTTACTTGGTCTTCAGTGAGGGTAGCTGGTAATAAAATGGATGTAGCTATTGCTGATTACATTAAGAAAAAATACAATTTAGCTATTGGAGAAAGAACATCAGAAGAAATTAAAATTAAAGTAGGTACTGCTTTAGCTAGCAAAGATAAAAATGAAATAGAAATTAGAGGTTTGGATTTAACAGAAGGTTTACCTAAAAATGTTGTTATCAGTTCTGCAGAAGTAGCTGAAGCTTTAGCACTAACTTTAAAAGATATCATTCAAGCTATTAAATCTGTTTTAGCAGAAACACCTCCGGAATTAGCAGCTGATATTATGGACAGAGGTATTTTGTTAGCTGGGAAGATGCTCTTTTTTGTGTAGCTAAAGGCACAGGTATTGTTTTGGATAATTTGGATTTGTATAAAAAAAGCATCATGACTAAGAAATAGAATGGAATTTTGTGGTCAAAAAAACATCGTAGCTTTTCTTAAAAGACAATTAGATCCAGAAAAGCGTTTAATCCAAAGTTTATTGTTTTTTGGACCAGAGCATTTGGGTAAAGCTACTTTAGCTTATATTTTCAGTCAAAGTTTGATTTGCGAAAAAAAAGTATGGTCAGGGTGTGGTAAATGTCCATCTTGCAGAGCGTATTTAAAAAATTTCCATCCTGATGTTAAAATTCTTTCTAACGAAGATCAAGAAAAATCTTTAATAATAGAGCAAGCCCGTTTGTCATCAGAGTTTTTGTCTTACAAACCACAATTAGCATCTTTAAAAATTTTAATCATTGATGGAGCAGAGAATTTAACTTTTGAAGCCCAAAGTGCTTTTTTGAAAATTTTAGAAGAACCGCCTCAGCAGAGTTTGATAATCTTGATTAGCTCTCAAATAGATCGTTTGTTATTAACAGTACGCTCTAGATTATTACCTTTGCGTTTTCAATCTGTTGCTAACGAGGAGATATCTGTTTGGTTAAACAAAGAAAAAATTAATCCCGCTGAGATGGAAAAAGCCATATCATATGGCTTAAACAAACCAGGATTAATTAAAAAATATCTGATAGATCCATCGTGTTATAAAAAATCTCAGGATGCTAGAAATAATTTAGATAGGATATTACAATCTGGTTTTGCAGATAAATCTAGGATTTTAGAACAGATTATTAAAAAAGAAGGTAGTTTGGATTTTAATTTAAAAGAATGGCTACAATTAGGTAGAGAAAATATGCTTTCTGAAATTTTTAAAAATCAAAATCAAACAGACACATTAAATATATCTTTAAACGATAAGATAAAGTTATTAAAAGAATTAACTAGGGCTCAATCACTTTTAGAACAATATAATCTAAATACTAGGTTATTAATGGAAAATATATTTTTAGCATAATTAAATTAAAAAAACATGGCTACAGAAAACTTAACGGAAAATTTTTTTCAACAATTAAAAAAAGTCTTAGATGATTATAAAAATCAGCTATCAAGCATGCGTACCAACAGGGCTAACGCTGGTTTGGTAGAAGATATTCAGATTGAATACTATGGTACCAAAGCAGCGCTTAAAACCTTGGCTTTAGTGACTGTTAATCAACCTAATATTATTTTGATTCAACCTTTTGATCCCTCTAGCATAGATAGTGTTATTAAAGCTGTCCAATTGTCTCCATTAGGTGTTAACCCAGCCAGAGAAGGCAATCTTATTAGAATTACTTTGCCATCTTTGACTGAAGAAAGAAGAATAGAATTAACTAAATTTGTTTCTCAAAGAGAAGAAGAATTTAGAGTTATAATTAAAAAAGAAAGAGAGGGAGCCATGGAAAAATTAGAAGAAGCTTTTAAAAACAAAGAAATGTCTGAGGATGATAAATTTAAGAAAAAAGAAACCATGCAAAAAGCAGTAGAGGGTGCTAACAAGTCAATCGAAGAATGGTCTGAAAATAAAAAAAATGAAATTTTGTCTTTATAAATATGGGTATTTTAATTTTTATTTTAATTTTAGGTTTTCTAGTTTTGATTCACGAAGCTGGTCATTTTTTCATGGCTAGATTTTTCAAAGTAAGAGTAGAAGAATTTGGTATCGGTTTTCCACCTAGATTATGGGCTAAAAAGAAAGGGGATATTACCTATTCAATAAATGCTTTACCTTTAGGCGGTTTTGTTAAAATCTATGGTGAAAATGGGGAAGACAAAGGTAATGCTGATAGTTTTGGGGCTAAACCTATTTGGCAAAGAGCTTTGATCCTTTCAGCCGGAGTTTTTAATAATTTTATTTTTTGTTTTTTAATTTTAGTTTTACTTTTTTCTTTAGGTATGCCTAGTTTAATTACACCAGCTAATCAGAAATACGTGGTGCAAAAAGAAGTCAGAGTAATTGATGTATCTAAAAATTCTCCTGCGAGTTTAATTCAATTAAGCACCGGAGACAAGATTGTGGCTATCAAATATCAGGGAGAAATTTTTGAAAATATGAGTATCTCACAATTTCAAGAAAAAATTAAAAGTTTTGCAGGCAATGAAATATTATTAGTAGTAGAAAAACAAGGAAAGATTTTAGATTTAGCTGTCACCCCTAGGGTAACATATCCGGCTGAAGAAGGGTCTTTAGGTATTTCTCTAATGGAAGCTGGCATTGTAGTTTTCCCCGTGTATCAGAGTTTTTGGGAAGCAGGTAGCACCATGTTTACTGGCGCATATCAGATTGTAAAAGCCATTGGTCAAAATGTTAAGGCACTTTTTGTTAAAACAGAAGCTCCTGATTTAAGCGGCCCAGTAGGTATAGCCATGATATCTTCTAAGACATATCATTTAGGTTGGAGATATATTGGTAGCTTTTTAGCTGTACTTTCTTTGAATTTAGCTGTTTTAAATTTTTTGCCTTTTCCTGCTTTAGATGGTGGTAGGTTATTTTTCTTGTTAATTGAAAAAATCAGACGCAAACCTGTTTCTCAAAAAGTAGAAGCCATGGCTAACACATTTGGGTTTGCTTTCTTGATGTTTTTGGTGCTTTTGATTACTATTAAAGATATTAGGAATCTGATTTAAACATATGGCTCAATTTGAAAAAAAAGAATTAATTAAAAAATCAGAAGATTTCTCCGGTTGGTATCAGGATGTTGTTTTGAAATCTGAATTAGCTGATTATTCTCCTGTTAAAGGTTGTATGGTGATTAGACCTTACGGATATGCTATTTGGGAAAACATTCAATCAGCTTTAGATAGATTAATCAAATCAGAAGGTGTTAAAAACGCCTATTTTCCTCTGTTTATTCCAGAAAGCGCCTTGAATAAAGAAAAAGAGCATGTAGCTGGTTTTGCACCTGAGTTAGCTGTGGTTACAGAAGGAGGCGGGGAAAAATTAAAAGAAAAATTAGTTATTAGACCTACGTCAGAAACAATCATGTATCTGATGTATGCTAAATGGTTACAATCATATCGTGATTTACCTATCTTAATTAATCAATGGAACAATGTGGTACGTTGGGAAAAAAGAACATATTTGTTTTTAAGAACAACTGAATTTCTTTGGCAAGAAGGACATACCGCGCATGAAACCCATGAAGAAGCCTTAGCTTTGGTTTATAAGATGATGGATCATTATGCTGAGATCTATGAAAAACATTTAGCAATTTTCGGTTGTGCGGGTTTAAAAAGCCAAGCAGAAAAATTTGCTGGTGCTTCAGATACTTTAACATATGAGGTTTTAACACCAGATGGCAAAACATTACAGGGTTGTACCAGTCATGATTTAGGTCAAAATTTTTCTAAAGTGTTTGATATTAAATTTTTAGGTAGAGACAAAGCAACACACTATCCCTACCAAACTTCTTGGGGTTTAAGCACACGTGTTATTGGCGCTTTAATTATGGCTCACGGTGATGACAATGGCTTGATTTTACCTCCTTTGATAGCTCCTATTCAAATTATCATTGTGCCTGTTTTTAATAAGAATGTAGCTGCAGAAAAATTAATTGATTTAGCTAAAGAACTTAAAAATGAATTAAAAGATTTCAGAGTAGAATTAGATTTACGAGAAGAAGATTCTTTAGGCAGACGCATTAATGAATGGGAATTAAAAGGTGTACCTTTGAGATTAGAGATAGGGCAAAAAGAAATGGATGAAAAATTATATACCTTGGCAAGAAGGGATAATTTTGAAAAAATTAAAATTTCAGAAAAAGATTTAGTAAAAGATGTAGCTGATCTATTAAATGATATCCAGAATAATTTGTTTGAAAAAAGTAAACAATTTACGAAAGATCATACCTACCAAGCTGATACCTACGATGATTTTAAAAAAATTATGAAAAATCAAAGAGGTTTCATCT
>JAPLYJ010000056.1 GCA_026395655.1 Candidatus Parcubacteria bacterium | reverse complement strand
CAAATATTAATGATAATTTAGATCTTTTTGCAGACGAAAATCCTTCTACAAATATGGGCCAAATTAATACGGTATATGTTTCTTTACCTTCCAATCAAGCTAATTGTTCTGATTTGTCTCTACCTAATTTACCTACTAGTTGGGTATATGCTTGTAAACCATTAGCTGATTATAGAAAAGTAGATGGTACGGGTTGGATACCAATAAATTTTACCAATGTCACAGGATATTCTTTAGTGAGTTTACCCATAGATCCTAAAAACAATAATATTTATTATTACGCTTATGTTACAGGTGGATCTTGGAGTTTAAGTTCATTGTTAGAATCTGAAAAAAGGTTAAAAGAAGTTGCCACTAAAGATCAAGGCACAGATGATGGTAGGTATGAAATAGGCAGTGATTTAAGCTTATGGTCTCAAGCCTCTGGTTTGGTGGGTTATTGGAAGTTTGATGAGGGGTCGGGGACGACGACCATTGATGATAGTGAATATAATCATAATGGTACTATTACTGGGGCTACATATGTTACTGGTAAGGTTGGAGGCGCCTTGAGTTTTAATGGAACGAATAATCTTATAGTAGTTGGAACTGGAATTTCTGAATTAGGATTTAATAATTCTGATTTTTCTGTTATGGTTTGGATTAAGTTGGGTGTATTAGGAAAATTACAAAGTATTGTCGATAATGAATTATGGGATGGATGGCCCGGTTGGTATTTGCGAATTGACGCTTCAAATCGTTTAGTTGGAAATATAAGATCTGTTCCAGACGGAGCTGTTTCAGCAGGTTCTATTTCTTCAAATACGTTTGGTGTTAGTTCTTGGAATCAGGTCGTGATGACTATTAAGAGAGATTCTTCCACGGGAATTAAACTTTATATAAATGGCAATGAAGTTTCTTATGCTGCTCAAGGAAATCCAACGTTAATAACAACAGGTATTGATAATGGAAGTTTAGGAACAGCTATGGGAGCATATAATTATGCTTCTGGTCTTCTTATCCCCTTTACTGGTATGATCGATGATGTCCGTATCTACAATCGTGTTCTTTCGGTTTCAGAAATTCAATCCCTGTATAACGCTACCAAATAGCTTGACAAAAAAAGCAAATTTATTATAATGGAAAGCACAAATATGTTAAGAACTGGAAACAAAAAATACACAATTAAAAGGAGCGGTTTTTGTCCCTGATTTTATTTCGTGTTTGAAATAAAACGCCGCTTCGAAAAAGCGGTATTTTTATCCTCAAAGAAACTCCGGACCTTTGAAAATTCAATAATCTTAAGTGATTTTACCGAATTTCACTTAAGGTGGAGAAGAAAGTAAGAGCGAATGGTGGATGCCTTGACACTAAAAGGCGATGAAGGGCGTAGCGTAACTGCGATAAGCCTCGGGGAGGTGTGTAGCAACCTTTGATCCGGGGATTTCCGAATGGGGTAACCCAATTTGGCGTTGAGTCAAATTACTTAAAGCTTAAGCTTTAAGAGCAAACCTAGGGAAGTGAAACATCTCAGTACCTAGAGGAAAAGAAAATAATGAGCTCGTTTAAATTTTTGGATTAACATATCTCGAGTATTTTAGAATTCTATCCAAAAATTTAGGCGACTCCATTCCCCAAGTAGCGGCGAGTGAAAAGGGAAGAGCCCAAACCAGGTTTTCTGGAATTTATTTCAGATGTCTGGGGTTGTAAGTAGGGCGCGTTCGAGCCGCAAGGCTCGAAGAGCTTTAAAAAAATAAATTGATTAGGTGAAGCTGCTTGGAAAGGCGCATCACAGAGGGTGAAAATCCCGTAACCGAAAATCAATTTATGGCTCTAGCGTTTTAACTTGAGTACTTTGACGACAGAAAGCGTCGGAGGAATCATCCCGAACTATCGGGAAAGGCTAAATACTTTTAGTGATCGATAGTGAACAAGTACCGTGAGGGAAAGGTGAAAAGCAGCCCGGAAGGGCGATGAAATAGAACCTGAAACCATTTCGCTTACAAGGAATCAGAGCCTGTTTGGTTTTTAATCAAGCGGGTGATGGTGTGCCTATTGAAGAATGAGCCGACGAGTTTTATCGTATTTCTCAGTCTAACTCCGCTCTGCGGAGGAAAGCAAAGTGAAAGCGAGCGTTAATAGCGCGTCTTCAATTTTCCCTCGAGGAGATTGAAAAGAGAAAACGATAAAGACCCGAAGCCAGATGAGCTTACCATGGCCAGGATGAAGTTCGCCGAAGGGCGAATGGAGGTCCGTACCAGTGAGCCGTTCAACACTCTTGGACGAGCTGTGGTAAGGAGTGAAAAGCTAATCGAATCTGGTAATAGCTGGTTCTCCCCGAAATAGCTCTAGGGCTAGCGGTCTATTTACCTTATTGGGGGTAGAGCACTGGATGGTGCGTAATGGGCGAAAGCTCGGCGTACCAATCAAACTCCGAATACCAGTAAGTTATGATAGGCCAGTCAGACTGTGGGGGATAAGCTCCATGGTCGAGAGGCAAAGAATCCTGATCGCCATTTAAGGTCCCTAAATTTCAACTAAGTGCAGTCAAAGGTAGTAGTTTGCCGAAGACGGTTAGTAGGTTGGCTTAGAGGTAGCCATCCTTTAAAGAGTGTGTAACAACTCACTATCATATCCCTTTTAGGGATTGGCAAATTGCGCCGAAAATGTATCGGGGCTAAAGTTGAATACCGAAGGTGCGATTGAATATTTAATTTATTAAATGTTTGAGGTAGGGGAGCGTTTTTTGGGCAGTGAAGTTTTTGGCGTGAGCCGGAATGGAGCCCAAAGAAGTGAGAATGTCGGCATGAGTAACCGCAAGTCTGATGCGAAATCAGACCACCGTAAATCCAAGGTTTCCTTGGCAATGGATATCATCCAAGGGTTAGGCGGTCCTAAGGCGAAAGCGAAAGCTGTAACCAATGGATAGCTGGTTAATATTCCAGCCCACCCGTAAAATATTCAATGGGGTGACGAAGAACAAAAGAAAAAGTGCATTAATGGTTTTGCATCGCTAATATTAAGCGCTGTTTGTTAGGCAAATCCGGCAAGCTGTTTTTAATAACAAAGCGCGCGTATCGGCGGAAGGTTAAGCTTCGGCTTGGCTAACTTTTTTGAAGAGTCTTCCCAGAAAACCCTCTAGAAATTTATTTTATGGGTTCCGTACCGTAAACCGACACAGGTGGATGAGGCGAGTAGCCTCAGGTGAACAAGTGATTTCTCGTTAAGGAACTCGACAATTAAGCAGGCGTAAGTTCGCAATAAGCCTTGCCTTTTTAACTTCGCGAGAAGAAAAAAAGGCCGCAGCTAAAGTATCTCTGGCGACTGTTTACCAAAAACATAGGTCCCTGCGAACCCTTAAGGGGATGTATAGGGGCTGATGCCTGTCCGATGCTAGAAGGTTAAAGGTGCCGGTCTGAAGCCGCAAGGCAGATGGCTGAGCGCCCAAAGCCCTAGTCAATGACAGCCGTAACTATAACGGTTCTAAGGTTAAGGAACGCGTTAGCCTTAGTAAAATTCGACTATATGCTGGAAAGTCTGGAGTATCCAAAGCTACTATAATTAAAAAATATAGTGAAAATGCTTTTGGTGCAGATAATCAGCAGGAAAGGCTAAATTTTTTGAAAGATTTCAAGATTTTTAGAATCCTCAGAGACTAATACGTCGAACATCTAGGTAATAGATGAAGATAGAGTCCGAACTCATAGGCGACTATGAGAAATATCTTAAACTTTAAAGATAGAATAACATAAATGAGCGTAGTTCCTTGTCGGGTAAGTTCCGACGTGCACGAAAGGTAAAACGACCAGAGAATTGTCTCGACGAGAAGCTTGGTGAAAATGCGTGTCCAGCGAAGACGCTGGGTACCTGCAGCAAGACGAAAAGACCCCGGAAGCTTTACTGTAACCTGGTATTGAGTTTAGATTTTGGATGCGTAGCGTAGTGAGTAGGCTTTGAAACCCATCTCTCGGGATGGGTGGAGCCAACAATGAAACACTCATCTTTCAAACTTTAAATTCTAATCTCACTTAAAAAGTGGGAGACAGTGCTTGGCGGGCAGTTTTTGTGGGGCGCAATCCTCCTAAAAAGTAACGGAGGAGTTTATTAAGGTCAGCTAGACGCGGATGGAAATCGCGTTGGTAGCGCAAAGGCATAAGCTGGCTTTACGGCAAGGGAGACATCCCGCGCCGTTACGAAAGTAGAACTTAGTGACCCGATACGCCGTCATAGAAGGCGTAAAGACAACGGATAAAAGCTACTCCGGGGATAACAGGCTGGTGAGGTCCGAAAGTCCATATCGACGACCTCGCTCGGCACCTCGATGTCGGCTCACCCTATCCTGGGACTGAAGAAGGCCCCAAGGGTTTGGCTGTTCGCCAATTAAAAGGGTACGCGAGCTGGGTTCAGACCGTCCCCGCTTAGGCGGGTTGGCGGCTCTATCGGATAACTGATAGAGCAAAATTGACTTATATCGGTGGATTCCTATTGAATGTAAGACCTGCGTCTGGTAGGATAATACCGAGGGAAGTTTTAATTTTATGTTAAAAATTAATGCATTAATAAAAGCTTATATAGCAGGTTTTTTAGATGGTGACGGTAGTGTCTATGTGCGTTTGAAACCGCACAAAGATCATCGTTACAAATTTCAAGTTTGTCCATATATTGTTTTTTATCAATCATCTCAAAATAGAAAAATCTTAGAAAAGATAGATAAATTTTTAAGATTAGGATATTTACGAGATAGAAATGATGGAATGACAGAATATGTTATTGGTAATTATGCCAATATAATTCAATTTATGAATTGGATAGAACCTTATGTTATATCTAAAAAACAACATTTCAAATTAATGCGACGAATTTTGGAACAAAAAGAATTGATTAAAAATAAAAATGATTTTATCAAATTAGTAAAATTGATAGATCAATTTCAAAAAATCAATTATTCCAAAAAACGTCTTAATAACAGTTTAACTGTTAAACAAAAATTAATAACCCCGTAGAGACTTGTTTATAATGAACAGAGAGAAGATTTTGATCTTCTTTAATACGTCAATCTCCTGAAATATTTTAGATTTCAGGATGGTGATATAGTCCATACTTCTGGTAACAGGAGAATAATATGCGTGAGACAGGTCGGTCTCTATCTGCTGCAGGCGTTGATACTTGAGTGGATTTGGTCTCAGTACGAGAGTACCAGATTGAACGAACCTCTGGTGTACCGGCTGTCATACCAATGGCATTGCCGGGTAGCTATGTTCGGAAGGGATAAGCACTGAAAGCATCTAAGTGCGAAGCCTACCACAAGATTAGGTATCGATTTCGTTGAAAAACGAAGGGAGACTCCTGGAAGATGACCAGGTTGATAGGCTCTAGGTGGAAGATCAGTAATGATTTAAGCCGAGGAGTACTAATTAGTCGATTCTTCTCCATCTTAAGTGAGATTCGGTAGACCGAAGTTATTAGGTTTGTGTTAATGATTTCCTGGTGATTAAGCAATGTATGCACCACCTCTTCCCATTCCGAACAGAGTAGTGAAAGTGCATTGTCTCGATGATACTATAAAGGGAAAGTAGAGTTTGCCAGGAATTCATTGATACCAACTAGCTTCGGTTTTTTTATTGCCTAAATAGGTATTATTTTGATATACTATATATATGGAAAAACGTTTGTTAAAACAAATATTAATAGCTACGATTTTTTTTGTTTTCTTAATAGGAATTTCGTTAATAATATATTTTGCTTTAAAACCAAAACCTACTTGTTTTGATAAGATTAAAAATCAGGGTGAAGTACAAGTTGATTGTGACGGACTTTGTCAGCCTTGCCGTTTGGTAAATAAGACCTTGGAACTTAAAGGTGTTTATCCTATTCTTTATGACAATAGAGCAGATTTGGTAGCTCGTATTTTAAATAGCGAGACTGAATATGGAGTTAATAATTTTAAATACACATTTAAAATTACAGATCCTTTAGGGGGTGTTCAAGAATTTACAGGAGAAGATTATAGAGATTTTATTTTACCCGCAGAATCAAAATTCATTATTAGACAAGGTTTGATTTTAACAACGCCTTGGCAACCAGGTTCAAAGATTGATTTTGAAATAGACCCAGCGAGTATAGTTTGGGTTAAACCTCGAGCTGAGCTTTTAAAATCAGATCAAACTTTTTTACCCATTAGTAATATAGTTTTGGAATTTCCTCAAGCAACAGATATTAAAAATAAAACATATTATAATTTTACTAAATGGTTACAAAAAGGTTCTACTGGTGATCAAGTAGGTGATTTACAAAAAGTTTTAGCCACAATACCTAATATCTATGCTGGTAAAGTAACTGGAAAGTATGATGCTAAAGTAGTAACAGCTGTAAAGGCATTTCAGAAAAAATATGGATTGAGAACTAATGGTGTTTTAGACAAGGGTACTAGAACGAAATTAAACGAGCTTTTTGGTAAGCCTATAGCTGGGAATAATGACAATATTGCTGTATATGATGCTTCTGCGCAGGTAAGTGGCCAAGTAATGAATAATACATCTTTCAATTGGGTTAAAGTTAAAATAGCTATTTTGTTATGTGTTGGAGATAAATATGTTGCAGCAGGGTCACCTACTTTGGATAATTTAACTTCTAGTAAGCAAGATGACTTTGTATACAGATGGTATCGGACTATAGATCCCAAAGCAAAAATTTGTGAGAGAGCTGCATATACTAATGTTTTTGATCAGAATAATTTCATTCAAATATATTAATTTTAGTTATGAAGAAATTTGATTATTGGTTTTTTGGCCCTATTTTTTTGCTTTTAGCTATTGGTTTTTTGACGCTTATAAGTCTATCTAACGCAGATGGATATGTTTTGAAACAATCAATTATATTAATACTTTGTGCGATTGTTTTTCTTTTTTTCTCTTTTATTGATTATCGTTTATTTAAAAATTCTTCTTATTTATTGTTGATTTTATATGGGTTAGCCATTGCTGCTTTAATTTTGCTTTTTATTTTTGGTACTATCAAGGGAGGTACTAAGGGGTGGTTCGCTTTAGGAGGTTTTAATTTTCAGCCTGTTGAGTTAGTAAAGATGCTTCTAATTTTGATTTTAGCAAAATATTTTTCTAGTAGAAATATTGAAATTTGGCAAGCTAAGCATATCTTTATCTCTGGCGCATATATGGCTTTACCGATGTTATTAGTTGCTCTTCAACCTGATTTGGCTTCAGCTTTAGTATTAGTAGCTATTTGGTTGGGTGTTGTATTTGCATCTGGTATTAAATTAAAACAGGTTTTAGTTATTCTAATGATTTTTGTTTTTTTAGCGGGTATAGGTTGGAATTTCTTTTTAAAAGATTATCAAAAACAACGTTTAGTTTCTTTTATAAACCCTACTGCTGATATCAGAGGTAGCGGCTATAACCTCAGGCAATCATTGGTGGCCATTGGTTCTGGCGGACTATTAGGCAAAGGGTTAAGCTGGGGTACGCAGACTCAGCTTAAGTTTTTACCAGCTGCCAAAACTGATTTTATTTTTGCTTCTATTGGTGAAGAAATGGGATTTTTAGGATTAGGCTTAGTGTTTGCGTGTTTTGCGATTTTGTTTTGGAGATTATTTGTATATGCTTTAGGGGCACAGAATAATTTTGCTCGTCTATTAATAATAGGATTTTTTGTTAAAATTATGATAGAAACAGTAACAAACATTGGTATGAATTTAGGGGTAATGCCTGTAGCAGGATTACCTTTACCTTTCTTGAGCTATGGTGGTTCTCATATGGTAATTGATTTCATGCTTTTGGGAATGATTTGGAGCATTCGTAAAAATAGTATTAATATTTAAGATATGATAGATTTTAAGAAAATTTTAATATATTTATTAAGTTTTTTGTTAGCAGCTTTTGTGGCTTTTTGTTTTTGGAAAATTTGTTTTTTTATCATACGGCATCCTAGCGTCAGCGAAATTAAAAAATATTTCTTTGAACGTTTTTACGATCACAGTGTAAAGATTACCATACCAGAAGGGTTAACTCTTAAAGAGATAGAAGACAAATTAAAAACATCTAAGCTTTGGGGAGAAGAAAAGTTAGATCAAATACGATTATCTGATTTTAAAGAACAATTACCCATAAATTTTTTAGAAAATGTCCCAGAAAATGCTTCTTTAGAAGGGTACCTCTTCCCAGACACATATCTTTTTGATTTGGATAATTCTTCAGACCAAATTATTAATAAATTCTTAGATAATTTTATTCATCAAATACCAGCAGAATATTTAGAAGAAGCTAAAAAACAAAAAAAAGATTTTTATCAAATTTTAATCATGGCATCTTTGTTAGAAAAAGAAGTACCTGATCAAGATGAAAGATACATTGCTTCTGGTATCTTGTGGAAAAGAATATCCAGCGATATGTATTTGCAGGTAGATGCTGCTGTTTGTTATGGTTTAACAGGGGATCTTAGCACTTGTAGCCATTTAAAATACAGTGATTTAAAATTTGATTCTCCTTATAACACATATTTGCATAAAGGTTTGCCTCAAGGTCCTATCTGCAATCCTGGCTTAGAAGCTATCAAAGCTGCTCTTTATCCTGAAAAAAGCCCATATTGGTTTTATCTATCTGACCCTGAAACCAGAAAAACCATATTTTCCAAGGATCTAGCAGAGCATAACAAAGCCATTTTAAAATATTTGAGATAAAACATGGTAACCCTAACTTTTATATATTTAGGCAAAAAATATAAGGTTATAAGCCAAAAAGGCGATGATTTGTTAATAGCCCTTGACAATTTCTTAAAAATGAATAAAATTAAAGTTACGCAATTAAAGAGTTTCAAATTAAAGTTTTCTCCCGATTCAGGTTTGATAACCAGGAGAATAGCCAGGGCTATGGTTTTGGCGCTGGAAGCTGGTTACCAATAATTTTAAAAAAACAGTAATTGGGTATTTTTAAAAAAAGTGTTATCTTTATCAGATAATTAAAAAAGGCAACATTTCAAAAAAGCCTATTTTTTAGTGTGTTTTTTCTGGTGTTAGAAAGGTGAGTATTTATTTAGCTTTAAACTTTAAGAAAAAATAAAAAAAATTAAGCATGGCGGATTTCTCAAATGTTAAAGTTTTTTCTCATCAGCCTAAGTTAGGCTTTAAAGGTACTCAGGTGCCTAACTTACTTCAATTCCAGCTTGATTCTTTTAAACAATTTTTGTCTCAAGATTTAAAAAATATTTTTGAAGAGATTTTCCCCATTCATGATTACACAGGCAAAGATTTAGAATTGTCTTTTTTAGATTATTCTTGGGATGAGCCTAAGATTAACGAAGAAACTGCTAAAACCAAAAATCTTAATTACGAAGCTAGCTTAAGAGTTAATTTAAGGTTGAGTAATAAAAAAACAGGGGACAAAAGGGAACAAGAAGTATATTTTGGAGATTTTCCTATCATGACTCCTCGTGGTACCTTTGTGATTAATGGTATTGAAAGGGTAATCATTACTCAGTTGATACGTTCCCCAGGCGTATATTTTACATCTTCCTATTATAAGGGTAGGCAGCTTTTTGGTGCAAAATTAATTCCCTATCATGGAGCTTGGTTAGAGTTAGAGACAGGAGCTGACAATTCTATTGGTGTAAAGATAGACAGAAAAAGAAAAGCTCCGGTTAGCGCTCTTTTAAGGGTGTTTGGTTTAGAAACAGATGATGAAATTAGAAACGCTTTTTTGAAAGTAGATATTGATGAAGACAGGAAATATATAGAAGCTACTTTGAAAAAAGATCCTGCTAAAAGCAAAGACGATGGTTTTGTAGAAATCTTTAAAAGAATCAGACCAGGAGACAGGGCTACCATAGACAATGCTAAAGGTTTAGTAGATGCCATGTTTAACCGATTAGATAGATATGATTTAGCTAAAGTAGGAAGATATAAATTAAATCAAAGATTAAATTTTGATGACAAAATAGATCAGCGTACTTTAAGGTTAGAAGATTTAGTTTCCATCGTTTCTCATATTATTGAATTAAACAATAATGTTAATAGCCAGCCTGATGATGTAGACCATTTAGGTAATAGACGTTTGCGTGCTACAGGCGAACTTTTAGCTGAAAGAATGCGTTTGGGTATGTTAAGAATAAAACGTATTATTCAAGACAGAATGTCTACATATGATATTACTAGCATTACGCCAGCCCAATTAATTAATCCCAGGCCACTCATGAGTACGGTAAGAGAATTTTTCACTACTTCTCAGATGTCTCAATTTATGGGACAAGTAAATCCCTTAGATGAGTTAGAACACAAACGTAAAATTTCTTCTTTAGGACCTGGTGGGTTAACTCGTGAAAGAGCTGGTTTTGAAGTACGTGATGTTCATGTTAGCCATTACGGTCGTATTTGCCCCATTCAATCTCCTGAAGGTCAGAATATTGGTTTGGTAACTTCTTTAGCTATTTTTGGAAAACTTAATGAATTAGGATTTATTGAAACACCATATATTAAAGTAAAAAATGCTCATTTAACTCAAGAAGTTGTTTGGTTAGATGCGTATGAAGAAGAAAAATTCAAGATTGCTCATGGCGGTGTTTTATATGATCAATCAGGTAAGATTATTAATAAGATAGTAGAGGTAAGGTTAAATGGTAATCCTGGTTTTTGCCCTGTTGAAGAAGTAGATTATATTGATGTTTCACCTCAGCAGATTCTTTCTTTAGCAGCTTCTTTAATTCCTTTCTTAGAACATGATGATGTTAAAAGGGCTTTAATGGCTTCTAATATGCAACGTCAAGCTGTACCTTGTTTAGTGCCTGATTTACCCATGGTAGGAACAGGCTTAGAAGACAAGGCTGCTTTTGATTCTGGCCAATTGATTATTGCAGATGAAGATGGCGAAATCATTGAAATAGATGGTGACAGTATTAAAATTAAATGCCCTACTCAGATTAGGACATATACTTTGAAAAAATTTGTACGTACCAATCAGAATACTTGTATTAGCCAAAAACC
Source organism: Candidatus Parcubacteria bacterium (assembly GCA_026395655.1). Classification (GTDB taxonomy): domain Bacteria; phylum Patescibacteriota; class Minisyncoccia; order UBA6257; family JAPLYJ01; genus JAPLYJ01. Next base: position 2,540 of record JAPLYJ010000056.1, on the reverse strand, counting down.
CATTGTTATAAAAGGTCAGAAAGTTAAAAAAGGTGAGGTTTTAGCTGATAGTTCTGCTACTAAGCAAGGTAAAATTGCTTTAGGTCAGAATTTATTAGTAGCTTTTATACCTTGGGGTGGTGCTAACTTTGAAGGTGCTGTTATTCTTTCAGAAAGATTGGTAAAAGAAAATTATTTTGCTTCCATACATTTAGAAGAATTTTCTTGCGAAGTCAGAGAAACTAAATTAGGACCAGAATCTACTACACGAGATATTCCCAATGTGTCTGATGAAAAATTAAAAGATTTAGACGAAGAAGGTATTGTACGCATTGGTGCAGAAGTAAAAGCTGATAATATCTTAGTAGGAAAAGTTTCTCCTAAGGGCGAAGTAGATTTAACACCTGAAGAAAAATTGTTACGAGCTATTTTCGGTGAAGAAGCTAAAGATGTAAAAGATACTTCTTTAATGTTAAAACATGGCAGACAAGGTAAGGTTATCAGGACTAAAGTATTAACCAGAGAAAAAGATAAATTAGATGTTGGTGTTATCAAATATATTTCTGTAGAAGTAGCAGAATTAAGAAAAATTTTAGTAGGAGACAAGTTAACAGGCAGACATGGTAATAAAGGTGTGGTTTCTAAAATCATGCCTGAAGAAGATATGCCATATTTAGAAGATGGTACACCAGTTGATATTATCTTAGATCCTTTAAGCATTGCTTCACGTATGAATTTGGGTCAAATTTTAGAAACACATTTAGGTTGGGCAGCTGCCAAACAAGGATATCGTGCCATTTCTCCACCTTTTGATGGAGCAACAGAAAAAGAAATTAAAGAAGAATTAAAAAAAGCAGGTTTGCCAGAATCAGGTAAAGTAAAATTATATGATGGTCGTAATGGTTTGCCTTTTGATAGAGAAGTAACAGTAGGAATAACCAATATGATGAAATTAGATCATATGGTAGCTGATAAAGTTCATATGCGTGCTATTGGTCCATATTCTTTAATTACTCAACAACCTTTAGGAGGTAAAGCTCAATTTGGTGGTCAGCGTTTTGGAGAAATGGAAGTCTGGGCTTTAGAAGGATATGGTGCGAGCTATACTTTGCAAGAAATGTTAACTATCAAGTCAGATGATGTTTTAGGCCGTGCAGCTACATATGAATCTATTATCAGAGGAGAAACTATTAAAAGTCCTAATATTCCAGCAGCCTTTAATGTCATTTTGTCAGAACTTAAATCGCTAGGTATGTCCGTAGAAATGGTCGGTTTAAAAACAGAGAATAAAGTGGTCGAAGAATTAAAGAATTAAAATATATATGCATCAAGCAGAAACAAAAGCCACAGATTTTGAAGCTTTGAAACTGAGATTAGCATCTCCAGAAGAAATTTTGTCTTGGTCCCATGGCGAGGTTACCAAACCAGAGACCATTAATTACAGAAGTGCTAAGCCTGAAAAAGAAGGTTTGTTTTCTGAAAAAATCTTTGGTCCTGTCAAAGATTATGAATGTGCTTGTGGCAAATATAAAAGGGTGCGTTACAAAGGTATTGTGTGTGGTGAGGCGTGAAAGAATGGGGCATATTAAATTAGCAGCTCCTGTAGCTCATATTTGGTTTTTTGATAATATTTCTAAGATGTTAGATAAGTCTATCTCAGAAATGCGTAATGTTATTTATTATATTTCATATTTTATTTATCAGGTAGACCAAAAAGAAAAAAGAGAACACGGGGAAGATTTTGAAAGATCTATAAACAAAGAATTAATTAATAATTATATCAAGTTAGGGGATAGCTTAGTTTTAGCGTATAGCAATGATTTACCAAAAGCAGAATATGTTTCTGAAATTAATTTAGCATATTCTGATTTGAAATTAAGCTTTGAAAAAATGCTTTTAAAAGCGCATAAAGCTAACGAAGGGGGGAACAATGAATTTAGCCAAATGATGGAAATTGTTGCAGAAGAATCCCACGAAGATTTAAAAGAAAGCAAAGCATTTTTTAAGAGTTTGCAAGAAATTTATTCAGAAGCTTTAGGCAGACTTAAAGAAGAACATGCTGAATTTTTGAAAAAAGATTTTAAAAAGAAGATAGAAGGCAAAGAAGTTGTAAACAGAGAAAAATCTCATTTAGAATATGCCGAACGTTTGAAAGCTATAGAAGAATTAAGGGCTGCTACCCACGGAGAATTAGCTAAAATAAAAATGAAAGCTATTTTACCTAATTTTGAATTTAATTATTTATCAGGTAGATATCCTTTTTTCAGTGCAGACAATGGTGCCAAACCTATCAGAGATTTTTTTGAAAAAATATCATTAAAAGATATTGAAAAAAAATTAGAAATTGAATTGTCAGAAACTACTACTTTAGTAAGAAAAAAAATCTTACGCCGTTTGAAATTAATTAGATCTTTTCTTAAATCAGGTGCTAGACCAGAATGGATGTTTTTAACAAATTTACCAGTACTGCCTCCTGATTTAAGGCCCATGGTACCACTAGACGGTGGCAGATATGCTACTTCTGACTCCAATGATTTATATAGACGTATCATTGCTAGAAA
>JAPLYJ010000074.1 GCA_026395655.1 Candidatus Parcubacteria bacterium | reverse complement strand
ACCTCTTTTGCCTTATTTTTTTTTAATAAATCAACAGCAATCTTACGTGCCATGTAGGCACCAGACCTATCTACTTTAGTGTAATCTTTACCAGAAAAAGAACCACCTCCAATTGATATCTCCGGACCATAGTTATCTATTATTAACTTTCTACCTGAAAGTCCGGTATCTGAATCAAATCCACCTTGAGTCCATTCCCCTGCTGGATTAATAAGATATTCTTTAGCTGAAATTAGTTTTTTTACTAATTTTAAAAGCTCATCATTTTTTGTATTTTGAAAACTGGCTACCACTGTTAAAACCTTCCCATCTTCTATGGTTACCTGTGTTTTACCATCGTAAGGATAAACTTCAAATATTTTTTGACAAAGATTACGAGCTAAAACATATTCTAGAGGTAAATATTCTTTAGTTTCATTGGTAGCATAACCTTTCATAATCCCCTGATCTCCAGCTCCACCAAGATCTACTCCTTGAGCTATACTAACACTCTGAAGAACAATATTTGTAATAATCTTATAATCTTGGCCAACAATATCTTTTACTATCTTTTCTATCTCTGGATGACTTTTTGAGGTTACTTCACCATTAATAGTAATTAAATGATGCCCACCCATTTGAGGTTACTTCACCATTAATAGTAATTAAATGATGCCCACCCATCACTTCAACAGCTACCCTGCTTTCTTTGTCATTTACCAAATAAGCATCTAAAATACTATCAGCAATAAAATCACAAATCTTATCTGGATGCTTTCGGCTACAAAACTCACACGTCTTAATCATGTAATGTTTCCCATTTAATTTTAATAATTTTCCCAACTTCTAACATTTCTTCTTTTGTAAAAATATCACTCTTTACAAAATTACATACTCCACAAGCTAATACAATATTATTAATTGAATACGATCCTTTCGGATTTATTCTATCTATAGTTAGTCTATTCCTCATGTTTCCTTTAGCAAATTTATATACCATGTTCTCTGGGATACCACAATAGAAACAATATTTTGGTTGAACATTATACCAATTAATAAAATCGCTTTGCAAAATCAAAACATGATCTTTACCTCTTTTTATCAGATTACGATAAATGCCTTTTGGAGATCTAAAATATTTTTGTCTTATAGCCTTCCTTCTCTCTGGATTTTTCTTTGTCCAATTTATCCCATATTTTCTATATCTTTCAAGATTGTTCAATCTATTTAAATTAGTCCTTTCTAAAGTACATTTTTTACAAATAGTACTCTTCCTATCTTTATTAATTCTAGGATTTTTAAATACCATAGATGCTTTAAAAAATTCCTCTAGTGATTTTTCTTTTTTACATTTTGAACATATTCTACCCATATATAAAGGATATACTCATTATATTAATATACCAAATATTAAGCTAACAAATTCACATGTTTTTTTCATATTAAAATTAAAAAATTCCTGATATACAGGAAAGAATACGACTTATTATCTTTCCTATTTACTCATAGGACTGGATTTAGCACCTTCTCATTTAATGAGGGTTGCTGATGGGTCTTAGAGCCAG
>JAPLYJ010000009.1 GCA_026395655.1 Candidatus Parcubacteria bacterium | reverse complement strand
ATTGTAGACCCATGGGCAGAGTAACGGCAGGGGTAACCGGCATCAGACTATCCAAAGATGACGAAGTTATCTCCATGAGTATTATTAAAGATAAAAATAATGTTGGAGATCTTTTAGTGGTTAGCTCTAAAGGTTTTGGTAAAAGAACAAAAATTAAAGATTACCGTAAACAAAAACGAGGGGGTACTGGTATCAAAACAGCTAAAGTAACGGAAAAAACAGGAGAAATAGTCAATGCTAGATTAACCAACCAAGAAGAAGATATTATCTCTATCTCAGAGCAAGGACAAATTATCAAATCAGAGCTTAACACTGTTCCTATTTTAAGTCGTATGACTCAAGGTGTCAGAATCATGAAACTATCAGATAATGATCACTTAGTAGGTATTACCTTACTATAAGCTGTTTGTTGTTTTTATTATATGATATAATAAGGAAAGTATGAATTCTTCTTTTCTTAATCCCAAAGACATCGTAAAAAATCTTAACCTCCATGATAATATGATTGTGGCTGATTTTGGTTGTGGTTCTGGATTTTTTTCTTTAGCCATGGCTAATTTAGTTAGACCATCAGGCAAAATTATTGCTATTGATATCTGGAAACCAGCTTTAGATGCTTTAAACCTTAAAGCAAAGTTAGCCGGTGTTTACAATATCATAGAATCTAAGCAAATAGATTTAGAGCAAGAAAATAATCCTGCTTTAACAAAAGAAACAGTTGATTTAGTTTTAATATCTAATATGTTATTCCAAACGGAACAAAAAGAAATTGTTTTACAAAATGCTTGGAATTTTTTAAAAAAAGATGGCTATTTAGCAATTTTAGAATGGGAACCTGATAAATTACCCAATGCTTATGCTCTAAAACCTATAAACAAAGATGAACTTTTAGCTTTATGCCAAAAAGCAGGGTTTATTGCAGACAGAGAAATTGTTTCTAACGAAACACATTACGGTATATTAATGAAAAAATAAAAAAAATGAAAATTAATTTTTCTAAGAGACAAATATATATTTTAATAGGCGTAGGGATAGTATTGATTGCCTTTTTATCTGTTCTTTTTGGTAATGTTATAAGACCTATTAAAAAAATTAATCTTACTTTTTGGGGTACAGAAGATAATATCCAAGTTTACAGCAAACTTATTAGTGATTACAAACAACGCGCACCTAACGTAAGCATTACTTACGTTTACAAAAATCCCATAAATTATGATCAAGAGCTATTAACTGCTTGGGCTACCGATAAAGGCCCTGATATTTTTGTTTTATCTGATAAACTCTTAGGTAAATATAAAGATTATATTGCGCCCCTTTCTCTAACTTCAGACCAAAACTATACCTTAAAAAATATTAGAGACGCTTTCCCTGCTGTGATAGAAGATAACTTAGTATATAGCGATTATCTTTACGGTTTACCTCTCTATCTAGATACTTTAGCTCTATATTATAATCCAGCGTATTTTAATCATTATAATGTAGCTTTGCCTCCAAGAACTTGGGAAGATGCCCAGGTATTAGCTTTAAAATTCAAAAAACTAGATACTTATTCTCGTGTTTCTCGATCAGGATTAGCCTTAGGATTAGCGGATAACGTAGACAGATTTGAAGATATCCTTTCTATCTTGATTATGCAAAAAGGCGGAAATATGACAGATTCAAGCAAAAGATTCGCTACTTTTGATAAAGATGTCAGGCGCTATAACAGAAATTTTAACCCTGCAACAGAAGCTTTGAATTATTATACTCAATTTGCTTTGCCCAATAAATCTACTTACAACTGGAATGCGCTATTAGATTCTTCTCTAAAAGCTTTTGTTGACGGTAAAGTAGTCATGGTTATTGGATACAATCAAGATAAAAAATATATTGCAGAGAAAAATCCTGAATTTGAATATAATATTGCTCCTTTGCCTTATTTTGCAGAAACAGACCAACGTATTTCTTACGCTCAATATCTTTTTACCACTGTTTCTAAAAAATCAAAAAACCAAGATCAAGCTTGGCAATTTATTAAATTTTTATCAGAAAAAGAACCTGCTTTGTATTATTACCAACAAACACAAAATCCCCCTGTTAGAAGAGATTTAATCAGTTTTTATCAAAATAATCCTGGTAATGGTGTTTTTATCCAACAATCTCTTTCTGCAAAGAATTGGTATCAAAAAGATCCAAACGTAGTTAAAGGAATTTTTAAGCAAGCTATTGACTCTATCATTAATAGTTCTACTAATTTAAGAGATGCTATTTCTTCAGCCTCAAATAGAATAACGCAACTTTTACAATCAAAATAAAAATATGATTAAATTTTTAAAAAATGGTGGTTTAAAAATTATTACAATACTTTTAACCATTTTAATAGCCCCTATTGCTAAAGCTGCTTGGGCACCTGGGACACCACTGGTACCTTGTACTACCGATTGTACAGCTTGCGATTTATTAGTTTTAGGACAAAATGTTATAGATGCCATTTTTTATGGAGCTGTTTTAATAGCTGTAGGTATTATTGTTTGGGGGGGGGTAGTTTGGCTCACTTCAGTCGGCGATCCTAAAAAATTCGCCACTGGTAAGCAGATGATGATCAGCGCTATAACTGGATTAACCATTGTGGTTTGCGCTTGGCTTATTGTTAATACTGCCTTATGGCTTTTAAATGGAGGGGATCCTGGTACATGGGATCGAATAGACTGTTAATTTTAAATAAAAATTAAAAAATACATCATATGAAAAAATTCCTTGTACTCATATTTATTCTATTAATGATCTTGTCATTTAAATTTGTTTCCGCAGATGTAGGCCCTTCTAGAACTCAAAAAACATGTGAAGGTATATGTTTTCCCACAGGGTCTGCAACATACAGGTCATATGAAAATTCAAATGGCGAATGGATAGCTTTTGACCGTAACGCTTGTATCGATATTTGTTTAGGATATCCAGAATTAACTACTGTTACAGAATTTAGAGAAAAATGGGTCATTGAGAATAATATAGACCCATCACAGATTATCACACCTGCTCCTACTCCCTCTTCCACGCCCACTCCTTCACCTACGCCCATATCCATAGGTCCTGGCAAATCTTTAGTACTCCCTAACCCATTAGATGGGGTAGAAACTGTCTGGGATCTTTTAGGTTTAATTCTTAGATGGCTCATTTGGATATCAGCCCCTATCGCTGTAATTATGATTTTAATAGCAGCCATTACTTTAATTACCTCTAGCGGAGAAAAAGAGAAACTTAAAAAAGCCAAAGATACCATTCTCTACGCTCTTCTAGGTTTTGCTGTTGTCCTTTTAGCTAATGGTATTCCACCACTAATTGAACAAATTCTTTCTTCGGGTCAAAAAAAGACAGTACCCACCGAAACCTGTAAGTCATTAAATGGTACTTGCAAAGCTAATGGTACGTGCAGGGCCGGCGAATCATTCGGTTATTTAGATTGTTTTACTGGCCAAACATGTTGTAAGTCAAGCTCAGTACCAATTGATACTTGCAAATCATTAGGTGGGGAATGTAAATCTACCGCTTCTTGTGACGAATCATGGGGTTACTATCCGGATTGTTCTACTGGTGAAGAATGCTGCAAAACAGAAATAGTCTCTGTAGAGTGTGATGAAACTATTTGCCCAGGGTGCGAAATAGGTAACATAGATGCTAATAATATAGCTTTGGATGATTGTATAACTGCATGTATATATAAAGGCTCAGATACAGATGATTGTATCGCCAATTGTACAATGTATTGTGGTCTTTAATTGTTTTCTTTAGTCATAAATCTCAAAATTACTTTATCCCCTTTACTTAAAATCTATTTACTCATATAATATGAGTATAAATAATAAAAGGTCGATATTACTTAAAAATTAACAAAAAAAACAAATGAAAAAATTATTACCTCTTTTAATATTGTCTGCTTTAGTGCTACCATTTGTAGCTCTAGGGCAAGGTTTGCCTCCGCCACCTTTTGCTACCATTACCATAGATATATGGAATACTGTAGAATTTGTAACCAATTGGCTTTTTGCTATTGCGCTTATTGCAGCTGTCGCCTTCCTTATCGTAGCAGCTATTAACTTTATTACTGCCAGTGGAGATTCTAAAAAACATGAGACTGCTAAGTCCATGATCATCTATGCTTTAATCGGAGTAGCCGTAGCTGTTGTATCTAAGGGATTAGTAGCCATGATTCGTGCAATCGTCGAAAGTGCGGGTGGTGGAGCTCCGACTCCAGGTCCATAAAAACAACTATTATATAAACATTAAAAACCTGAGCTTGCTCAGGTTTTTAAATTGATACCTATGTAATAATATGGTAAGATGCCAAAAGTCGGGCAGGTGGCGAAATTGGTAGACGCGCAGGGCTTAGGACCCTGTGCCGAAAGGCTTGCGGGTTCGAATCCCGCCCCGCCCACTTAATTAAAAATCGCTTTTTAAAAATATAATTTTAATCTTCATTTAAATTAATTAGAAATTACAAAAAATTATTAAGAATCTTATTTTTTAATTAATTGACAAACTTGCACAGAAAAGATAGTCTGGGCGAATATCTTGTATAATAAAATAAAAAATAGATAATAATACAATTGTAGAAGAGCCCCTCCTCTTTTATTATTTAACTCTAATCAACATATATAATGAAAAACATTAAAAGAAATTTAACGCTTCTTATTAAATATCCAGAGTCAGCATACCCACTTTTAACTAATGTTGTGAGAAGTTTGTCTACAAAAATAGATTATAGTAGAAAAGACGGGGAAAGCTTTAACCCTAAGTCAATTTCTATAGTAATAACAAAATCTTGTAATCTTCGCTGTAAAATGTGTCACTACGCCCACTCCGAAATAGAAGATATCAAAATTAATCCCGCTGACATCGGTACAAGAATGATTAAACCAGAAAATATTGAAAGAATAGTTAATGATTGGCGTGGTCCAAAACCTTATATAACTCTAACTGGCGGAGAGCCAACCCTTCATCCCGATCTCCCAAAAATTATTCGCATCATTAAAAAAAAGAAAATACCATGTCTTATGGTAAGTAATGGTGCGTTGCTTGAAGAAAAAGCAGAAGAAATAATAGACGCTGGTTTAGATATTTTAATATGTTCTATTGATGGAGATCGCGACACCCACGATCGCATTCGTGGAGTCAATGGCACTTTTGATAAATCCATTGCTGCAATGAAAAAAATCAGTAAATTAAAAAAGAAAAAAAAGAAAAAATTTCCCCTAATATTTTTAAATTTTTCTATTTCCAACGAAAATTTTGCATATCTTGATAAAATAGTACAGATAGCAAATGATATAGGAATTGATGGAATCAATTTTCAGCATCTCTGGATGCAAACAGATGATATGAATGAAGATCATAACCGTATGTGCGGTGGACTAGATTTAGAGATGAAAAACAAAATAAAATTAGAAACCGATTCTAGTAAAGTATCCCCTGAGCAATTATATGAAGCCCTGCAAAGAGTAAGGAACAAACATTCTTTTATAAATATCTTCCCAGATCTTAGTCTTAAACAAATAGAAACATATTATAAAAATCCTGAAAAATTTATTTTTACAGACCCTTCGCTCTGCGCTTGGCATTTTGCTTATATCCAGCCAGATGGCAAGGTAACCCAATGTAAAGAGTTGGAAATGGGAGACCTTAATAATGCTACATTCCAAGAAATTTGGAACAATGCTATGTATAAAAATTTTAGAAAAAAAATAAAAAAACTCGGGCGCTTCCCTATCTGTGCAAGATGTTGTCTATATTTTAGAAAAATGTAATCATTCTAAATCTAAAAAATATTTATTAAAATTGCCCTTTTCAAAGGGCAATTTTTTTTAATCTTCGTCTACGTCTAATCTCTTAGTCCTAACTTTTTCTACCTTAGGAAGCTTAATGGTCAAAACCCCATTTTTAAAAGTAGCTTTAGCTTCGTTAGCATCTACTTCCATGGGGAGAATAACAGAGCGAGAAAAAGTACCCCAAAAACATTCTCTGTAAAAATAATTGTCTTCTTCTACTTCTTCCTCTTGTTCTCTTTTTCCTCTTACTGTCACCATATCATTAGTAATAGATATATCTAAATCTTTAGGTGAAACTCCAGCTATGGCAGACTTCACAATAATTTCTGTAGGAGTTTGATATACATCCATAGTTAATTGACCCTCTTCGGAACTGCTAGGCCAATTATTTTCTGAAATATTAATATTGGTTGATTTTTTTGTGTTAGCCATATTTTTTATTTTTCTAAATTATTTTGTTTTAAATCTGATGGGTTCTAAGACATCAAATGCCCATAGCACTATCATAGCAAATATAAATAAAATGCCACTACCTATTAATAAGAACTCAGAACCTAACTTCATTATAATCATATTAAAGATAGTATGCAAGCTAATACCCAAGATTAATCCTAATAATAATATTTTTTTGTTTTTTTGAATTAAACTTTTGGCCCAGAAAAAACCAATAAAACCAGAACAAAGCAGATGAAGTAAATTAGCTCCGATAAATCTTAAACCTAACACTTGTAAATTAGCTGCTATCGTACCAGACAATAATCCTTGATAAGATACTATTATATTTTCCACTGTAGCAAAACCTAAGGCTAAAACAATCAAATAGATCATAGCATCTATAGCTTCATCAAAATGCGTATTTTTCTTTAAAAGAAGATATACAGCAAACCATTTAATAATTTCTTCAATTGTAGCTGCACCCAAAAGTATACCCCAATCCCCTAAAGAAAAAACTCCAGCTAATTTATTCCAAAAAAGAACATATAAATTTTCTAAAATTAGAACTAAAGGTGTAATTAATAACCCAGTACCAAAGGCAGCTAGCAACCATTTGATTGGCTCTGGTTTTTTAATGTCTCTCCACAAAACAAAACCCAACCAAACCACTATTGGAGCTAAACCTATTAAAAGCGCAATAATGATATCAATCATATTAAGGTTTTGGCCAGTTTTGAGCCATTAAAATTGATTGTTTTTTGTTTTTAAATGATTGCCAGACAGCTTCAGTAACAAAAGGCATAAAAGGATGAAGTATAATCAAATTTTGAGATAAAACATGATATAACACTTGTTTTGTAGCTTCTATTTTTTTGCTATCTGTCATTTGTTTTTTAGCTGATTCAATATATTGATCACAAAATTTATGCCAAAAGAAATGATATAGAACATCTCCGGCTTGATAAAAACGATAGCTATCCATCATGACCGTAGTTTTTTTGATTGTATCTTTTAACTGTTTAATAATTTTTTTATCAGATGGAGTTTTGATATATTTAATATCAAATTTTTTAGGTTGGAAATCAGAACCTAAATTCATCATTGTAAAACGGCTAGCATTCCAAATCTTATTAGCAAAATTACGATATCCTTTAATTTTGTCTTCGGATAAAACTAAATCATTACCTGGCGCGTTGTTAATTATCAATCCTATTCTTAAAGCGTCGCTACCATATTTTGTAATCATATCCAAAGGATCAATCACGTTGCCTTTTGATTTTGATATTTTTTGATGTGATTGGTCTCTAACCAAACCATGGAGATAAACATCTTTAAAAGGCACTTGATCGGTAGCATATAAACCAAGCATAACCATACGGGCTACCCAGAAGAACAAAATATCATATCCTGTTTCCATGGTACCAGTGGGGTAGAAAGCTTGAAAATCTTTTTTGTTTTTTTGAGTTTTTAAAGTAGCAAAAGGCCATTGCCCTGATGAAAACCAGGTATCAAAAGTATCTTGGTCTTTGATTAGGTTAATACTACTGCAATACGGACATTTTTTAATTTCTTTGTCTGAGATAATGATACCTTTTGATTTTTGACAAACTTCATTTTTAATTTCTTGGCAATAATACACAGGTATAGGTATACCCCACCAAATCTGTCTACTAATATTCCAATCATGAATATTTTTTAACCAATGAAAATACACTTTTTCAAAACGTTTAGGATATATCTTTACTTGACCAGTTTTAATCGCACTTAAAGCTAAATCAGATAATGATTTATTTTGTTTTGAAGCTATAGGTTTTTTTAAAGCTATAAACCATTGCTCCATTAACATGGGCTCAATAACATTGCCACATTTGTAACAAACCCCTACTTGATGTTCGTAATCTTCTATTTTCTCTAAAGCATTATTCTGATTTAAAATTTCTATAGCTTTTTCTCTCGCTTCATTAACTTTTAATCCTACCAGTGGTCCTGATAATTCATTAAATCTGCCATTAGTATCTAATGTTTTTCTAATTTCTAAATGATGACGTTGCCCTATTTCAAAATCGTCAGCAGCATGAGCTGGCGTAATTTTTAAAGCACCTGTGCCAAATTCTATTTCTACTAAGATATCTGCGATAATGGGAATTTCTCTTTGAGTAATAGGCTCTATCACATAATCTCCTATTAATTTTTTATAGCGTTCATCTTTAGGATTTACTGCAATAGCTACGTCTCCGGGAATGGTTTCTGGACGAGTGGTAGCTACAGTAATAAATTTACCTGGTTCATTTTTAAATTCATATTTAACATAAAACAATTTGTCTTGACGTAAAATATGATTTACTTCTAAATCTGAAAATGCCGTACGATGCTTGGTACAATAATTAACAATACGTTCTCCTCTATAAATTAATCCATCAGCATAAAGCTTTTTAAAAGTATCATAGACAATTTTAATAATATCTTTATCTAAGGTGAATTTTTCTCTAGACCAATCACAAGAAGCTCCTAATTTTTTAATTTGATCCCTAATGCCCTTTCTATTAGTCTGAGTAAAATCCCAAACTGCTTTATAAAAATCTTCTCGCTTCATATCAAAACGGCTTTTACCTTCTTTTTCCAAGTGTTTTTCAAAAACCACTTGAGTTTCAAAACCTGCGTGATCTGTACCTGGCAACCACAAGGTTTTTTCACCTTTTAAACGATGGTACCTTATCATGATATCTTCTATGCCCATACCTAAAGCATGACCAATGTGTAAATTACCATTAGCATTGGTAGGGGGCATGATAATACAATACGATTTTTTAGCTTTTTTAAGATTATCAGGATTAAATAAGCCTGACTTTTCCCAAAGCTTGTAAATCTTTTTTTCTTCTTTTTGTGGTTCGTAAACAGATGAGAATGACATTACAAAAAATCAATAAATTATACTATTTCTCAGTCTATCATATTTTAAAACAACCGTAAAATACGATTTTACAATGATAAATTAGCGTCCGCAGAAATTGAAAACCAATTAAAAGATTGTTTCGGATTATTTAAATATTCAAAAAACCCAGCTGAAGCTACCATTAAAGCATTGTCTGTGGTAAACGCTAACTCTGGAGCAAAAAAATTAATTTTTCTTTTTGAATTTTGTGTAGCATTAAACATTTCTTGGCGTAATAATTTATTAGCAGAAACACCGCCTGAAAGCATAACACTTTTTACTTTGTAAAATTCAGCTGCTTTCATAGTTTTTTTAATTAAGACATCAACAATAGCATTTTGAATTTCATATGCTAAAATTGTTTTATAATCTGATAATAAATTCTGTTTTTCTAAGTCTTGTACCAAATACAAAACAGCTGTTTTTAATCCTGAAAAACTAAAATCATAGTTAGTAGAATTAATCATGGGACGAGGCAATTTTGCTTTTGATAGTTTTTTAAGTAAAGCAATACCTGTAGGTGTTTTAAGAAATTGTTCATTAAATATTTCTGCTTGCTTAGATATTTCTGGTCCTCCTGGGTATTTTAAACCTAACAATCTAGCAGATTTATCAAAACACTCTCCGGCAGCATCGTCTCTTGTTTCCCCTATTATTTTATACTGAGATAAGTTTTTCATATAGATCAGCTGGGTATGACCACCTGAAACTAACAAACAGATGGCTGGAAAAATATCTTTTAATTGTTTTTCTTTAAATTTTTTAATATTTTTTGTTTTTAAAGAAGGTAACAAAAAACTATATAAATGACCAGACAAATGGTTTACCCCGATTAAAGGTTTTTGCCAAGCATATGATAAAGCTTTAGCAAAATTCACACCGATCAAAAGCGAAGGGATTAATCCTGGTCCACGAGTCACGCAAATCAAATCTATTTTTTTCTTGGCCTGGTTAAAATTCAAACCTGATTCTTTCAAACAAGTTTCTAAAACAGGTCTAATATTTTTTAAATGTTCCCTACTAGCAAGATTAGGCACTACGCCACCGTACTTAGCATGTAACTTAATCTGACTAGAAACCACATTAGATATAGCTTTTAAGCTGAAATTTTTTAAATCTCCTTTAACTTCTAACAAAGCTAAGGAGGTATCATCACAAGACGTTTCAATGCCTAGAATTAACATATATTTGCCAAATTTAATTTTATTAGATAGAATGTGACACGTAAGCCGCCATCGTCTAGCCTGGTCAGGACACGGGGCCTTCAATCCCGGAACATGGGTCCGAATCCCATTGGCGGTACTAATTAATCTTCAAATCTCTTTCAAACTGTAGAAACCTCTCTCTCAGATTAGGTGTTTTTTCTAATTTAGGATCTTGCGTTAATATCATTTTAGCTTCCTTTTTAATGGCTTCAACCTTAGAAATATCCTTTAAGCTAGCCATGGCTAAATCAGGAAACCCAGACTGACGACTACCTAAGAATTGACCTGGGCCTCTAATTTTTAAATCTTCTTCAGCTAATTTAAATCCATCGTGACAATTAACCATAGCTTGAAGACGAGTCTGAGTTTGACCATTTTTAATTTGGCTGAACAAAAAACAATATGATTGATGCTCACCTCTACCTACTCTACCCCTAAATTGATGTAGCTGAGCTAAACCAAAATGATCAGATCCTTCTATTATCATAACAGTAGCATTGGGAATGTCTATACCTACTTCTACCACAGAAGTAGCAATTAAAATATCAATGCTACCTTGAGAAAAATCAGCCATGATTTTTTCTTTTTCTGAAGCTTTCATTTTGCCATAAAGCATGGCTAAATTATAATCTTGAAAAACTCCTTCTTTTAATTTTTGAAATTCTTTTTTAACAGCTTTAACCTCGTACTCTAATTGCATTTGAAAACTTAACAAATTTTCAGGCACATCTATTTGTTCTTCGGACGGTTCTATACGCGGGCAAATGATAAAAGCTTGTCTGCCTTTAGATATCTCTTGTTTTACAAAATCAAAAATTTCCATTTGTCTTTCAAACATAACAATTTCTGTAATAATTTTTTGTCTGCCAGCAGGAATCTCATCTAAAATAGATATTTCTAAATCACCATAAATAGCTAAAGCTAAAGTTCTAGGGATAGGTGTGGCTGTCATGGAAAGCAAATGCGGAGTTAATTTTTCTTCTTTGTTTTTTTCAATTAAAGCAGATCTTTGTTCTACCCCAAAACGATGTTGTTCGTCTACCATGATTAAACCTAGTTTACCAAATTCTACCTGTTTTTGAATCAAGGCATGTGTACCTATTACTATTACAGGATCACCTTCTGATAGTTTTTCTAATAAAACTTTTTTAGATACTTTGCCTTCTAATTCTTCTTCTTTAATTTCGCTTGAAGAAGCTGTTAATAGCGCCATCTTTATTTTTCCATTTATCAAACGGCTAAAAGTTTGAAAATGTTGTCTAGCTAATATTTCCGTAGGCACTAGAAAAACAGCCTGATACCCGCTTTTAACAGTTAAAAGGGCACTAGCTATAGCTATTAGAGTCTTACCAGAGCCTACATCCCCCTCTAAAAGCCTCATCATGGGTCTACCTGAGTTTAAATCATGCATAATCTGCCAGATGACTTTTCTTTGCGCATCAGTCAATTTAAATGGCAATTGAGTTACCCAATTTTGTATCAAAGGTATATCCAAATCCATCTTAACAGCTTTAAGACGTTTGTATTTTTCTTTGTCTTTAATAAGATGCAATTGTACTAAAAAAAGCTCTTCAAACAAAAAACGCTCTCTAGCTAAAACAGCATCTTCTAATGTGTCTGGAAAATGTATCTGACGTAAAGCTTTTTTTAATTCCAAAAGTTCATGTCTTTTTCTTAAATCTAACGGTAACGGATCTATTAGCTTATCAGAAATATTAATAATAGGTTGAATAAAATATCTTAAAGCCCTAGAAGTTAATCCAGCTGTTTCCGGATATACAGGGATTAAACGACCCGTATGCCTTAATTTGCTTGTTTGATTTTGGTATTCTGATGTATTAATAATTTCATATGCCGGACTAACAAACCCTTTTTTCTTTTTTTTAAAAGAAACTTTACCTGAAACACTAATTAACGCATCTATGGGTATATTTTTTGTTAAATATGGTTGATTAAACCAAACAGCGGAAATAGAACCAGTTTCATCCTCTAATTTAGCTTCTGTTAGATACATTCTTCTGGGAAAAATATATTTATTTTTGATATTAACAACTTTAGCATGGATAGTAGTCACTTCGCCGTCTTCTAATTCTTCTATTTTTTTGTAATGAGAAAAATCTTCATATCTAAAAGGAAAATGCCAAAGCAAATCTCTTAATGTAGCGATACCCAATTTTTCAAAATAATTTAAATATCTAGGTCCCACACCATGTAATTTAGAAACAGGATCAGATAAAGAAAACATATGTTAAATTAATAAATAGTGTCCCCACGAGGAGTTGAACCTCGATTTCAGCCTTCGCAGGGCCGCGCTCTATCCATTGAGCTATGGGGACAACGTATTCAATTTAACACATTTTTCCTTGAAATTAAAGCTTTTTTCAGATATACTGGGGAATACAAATATATGGTGGCTATGGTGTAGCGGTTAGCACGAGAGTCTGTGGCACTCTAGGAGAGGGTTCAACTCCCTCTAGTCACCCCAAGAAAGAATAAGTTGAGCGAAACGCTCATTTCGTGTAGCTGTATCAAGGGATTTATCCAGTTCTACCCGTTTATATTCCGCTTCTAAAGCAGGATACGCTTTTTCAATTGGAACGAACCATTCGTTAGGTGTTATAAGGACTTTTTTGTCTTTCACTAAAAAGTTCTGTCCAAGTGCCGAAAATATTTCTCGTTTCTTATTAAGATCACCTAATACGAATTCTTTACGTGCATAACAAGCAAAAGTAAATGTCTTTTCGGTTAATTCCAACCATTTCTCTGCCCGACTCTCTGTCTCTCTCAGATTGTTTGTGAGTTTTATAATTTTTCCTTGAAGTTCATCACGTTCTTTAATAAATGTTTTATCATCAATAAGCTCTCGGTATCGCATCTTAGTAAGAGCATCTAGCTCTTTTTGTGTTTCAGTAAGAGATTTGTGTTGCGTCTCATATACCTTAGTTCGTTCTTCGATCTCTTTATCATTATTTCGGTTAAGTATTTCAAGAGCCCATTGCTGAAATTGTGGTAGGATAGTGTTTCGTTCAAGCTCAATATCAATTTGATCCTCAAGTTCTTTGAGAGTCATGGGATATTTCTGTTTGCATTTTATATCTTTTCGTCTATGATTGCCGTGATGATAATAGATATAAGTTTTAAGTTCTCCAGTACTTTTAATTATTTTTGTTTTTTCACTAGCTGTATACATTGAACCGCACACTTCACATCGCATAATCCCCGTGTAAGCAAATTTGTGTGTTTGTCCTCGTGGTTTTCCTGCTCGTCCGAGAATAATCTGCACGCGATCATATTCCTCAAGTGTAATCATTGCTTTATGATTGCCGTTGTAGACTCTTCCTGACCATTGAAATATTCCAGTATAAAAAATGTTTGTAAACATTTTATAGATTACGCTCACTGAAAGTTCTCCGCCCCCACTTCGTTTTCTTCTTGCAGTACGAAATCCCCATTCTTCATTAGCCACCTCTACTATCTGCGTTGGCGTAAAATTTCCTGTAAGCATAAGATCCCACATTTTACGAACCGAATGAAAACGTTCTGGGTCTTCATAAATTGTATGTTCAAGTTTGTCATTCAAATATCCTGGCGGTGCACGAGAGGGCAACCATCCCCTGTCAGCTTTTCCTTCCATCCCTCGTTTACTATTTTTACGAAGGTCTATAATAAATTGATTTGCCATTCCGCTCTCAACATTAAAAAGAAGCACATTATCATCAGGGAGATACTGGCGATCTATTGTTTGTATACATTTTAAAGCACCCTGTTGGAGCATCCAACTGATTATTCCACTATCAATCGGATTTCGGGAGAGACGATTTATTTGCCAGCAAAGAATACCTTGAGCTTCTCCTTTTTCAATACGTGCAAGCATATCGGCAAATACAGGACGACAATTTGGTTTCTTGGCTGTCTTTGCTTCAGTGAGTATTTCTTTAATTGAAATACCTAGATTATTCGCTAAATCTTTGAGACGATTTATCTGATCATCAATAGATTGGACTTGTCGGTCTTCGCTTTCTGACGATTTTCGTGCGTAGAGGAAATATTTAATTTTATTGATTTCTTGTTTCATATAAACTTTAAGGGACGGCTATGGTTGACCCAAATCAACTTTCCCAAAGGATTATCTCATTGGCATAGTCGCCCCTTAAAGGTAACGAGATAAAAAAACCTCTGGAAGTGATGTGATAATGGGTCAACATCTATATTATAGCAAACATATTTTATTTTATCAAATCAAGTAACAATAGCTAAAGCTCCATCATGCAATCGTGTAAATTATGCTTGTTATTACCTGTTATTACCTGCTCTATCAGGAAACAAACCAGGATATGACCTTTTTATGTTATTAAAGAATCTCTAAATCTGAGTTTACCCCACCCCTCAACTCACTATTGTTTTCTTCGTTGGTGTTTACCCCACTCCGCGTTTCACTATTGTTTAGCTTAGGAGCTCTAGCGGATAGTACGGTAGGGTAAATCAATATTTTACGCTTATCATTAGGATCTGCCTCTTGTATAATTAACCCTGCCGTTTCCAACATTGGTAAAATTTGCTGGCGTAGTTGGTTTGTGTCCAACATTCGCCCATAGACCTCAAAATGCTTTTGTAATAACTCTTGCCGTGATAAGCCTAACAATTTTGTTTCTATAAAATCATCGTTTCTGTTCCCATTTTTATCATTCCACATCTTTAAGATGACTTCTTGATAGAGATTGTAGATATATGGCGGCAGATTAATATCTTGGCTTACGGAGATAACTTCCCAAATCTTAAATGCCTGTTCAATATCATCTTCATTAGCAGTAATTGTTGTGCCATTTTTTTCTCGCCACCAAAGGTTGATAAGAGCAAATGATTTTATAATTGAGACAAGACGCTTAATATCTCGTTGGTTTCGTGGTATTAGCACTTTGTTTTCACTCAAAAATCTATCAATGATTGTTTGGTAACTCGCAATTTTAATCTCTTTTATACCTTCTAGTTTTATTGCTCGTATTCGTTCTTTAAGTAATTTTCGCTCTGGGTTTTCATCAAGCCACTTCTTATAACTTTCAGCGTCAGCTTCTTTTTTAATACTTTCTAAAATCCCTTGTCTAATTTTTTCTCGATTAATTTCTGGGCTTAACAGTAAAAATCGGGTGGCTTCTTGTTCGTCAATTCGCAATCCTGCGGTGCAGAAAATCACCGAAGGGTAGCCTCGCAATATAACATTTTTTGTTCGCAATCCTTGCTTTTGGTTTTTGTCTGTTATCTTTATACTTATCTCTTTTTTGTCGTGTGAAAGTAAAGGGCGTAATCTCTCTAAGAGTTGTGTGTGAGGCTGATCAAGGAATATGAGAATTTTTCTTGATAAATCAACAATTATACATCCTTTTCTTTTTTCGTCTTGTTCTCCAACGTCGTGAAAAAAAGCAGTGGGAGAACAATAACCAATCTCCACTACATCTTCTTCTGGGAATAATCTAGCGATTTCCGTAGGGATATAACTTTTACCAGTAGAGGACGGGGCATTATAACTGATGTTAAATTGTGAGTTTTCCGTAAATGCAGATAGTTCGCAAAGAAAGGTTACAATTTTATTTTCTTCATCTTTTTTAATCGTTAATCCAAGTATCTCAATTAATTCCTGCGATGAAATTGGTTTAAATTGTGAGGTGTCAATTTTTTCTGGATATTCTTTTGCGTATTTGCCGAATAAATCATCAGTGTTGCCGTTGAGCTTTATAAGATAATCGGTTATATCTCCGCTTTCACCAACTTCCTGTGGCAGCGTGATGATATATATTTCATTTTCAGTATTTTCCAATAATTTTGCTACTCGTTCTGCTCCTTTTTTACCTGCTTCATCATTATCAAAACAGATATATATTTTTTTATTTTTTCCTATCTTCTCTACCCATTCGTTTTTGAATGTCATCGCTCCGTGAGTAGAAGTGATAGCTGATATGTTCCTTGAGAGCAAAGCCAATCTATCTAACTCACCCTCACAAATTATAATTTTTTCGGTAATATTCGGTAGTATCTCCCAGTCATAAATTTGTGCTTCAACTCCTTTGGGATAAGTTATCTTTTCGTTTCCAACATTCGGATCTTGTCGTAGCTTGAAAAACTGAAAGACTCCATAAATATCTTTTATAGGTATCGTAATCCATTGTTTTCCATAAAATTTACCCCAGCCGAGCTTGTGGGCGTCTATAATAGTGTCTATAATGCCTCTGTCATTGAGATATTGGCGAATATTGGCTGGAAGTGCTAAATGGCAAGTTTCCACCAGTCCTGCATCAAATTTTGTTGATTTTTGTAGATTCAAAACAATATCATTTATGCTGTCGCCGAGATGTTTAGCAAGCGTTATGATGTTACCTTTCTCGCCACATTTTTTACAGTCATATTGACCAGTTTCGGTGTCAAAATAAAGATGAGACTCGGTATTACTACTATCGTTATCGCAATCGTTGAATAAACACTGGGTTACAAGTTCTTTCCCACTCTCATAGAATTTAATGCCTTTTCTAGTTAGATATTCTTTAATTGTAATGGTTTGTTGGTTCATATTTTTTTGTAATGTTAATTTTTGTAAAGTTTTTCTTCGTCAGAAATCTCTTCTTCAAACTCTTTAAGATATAATTTTTGGAGTTCTTGTGAGGCGATTCCTGAAATCATTATTTTACTTAGAACTAAAGATTTTTTATTTCCCAATATCGTTTCTGAGACGCTTCATTTAACGCCTGTAGATTGTCCTGTGGCACGAAATTCAGGGGTACATCTGGCATAATAGCCCCACCTGATATAAATTCACGTCCAGCAATCTTTACCCTTTTGGGTTCTTTCATCCAACGACACCTATCTTGTTTTTTACCGCTTCTTAAATGTAACTCTAAATCCAGCAGGCAAAGATTTTGAGAGCAAGAATTGAAATGCGGACAATGCTGTAAATTTTTTATGATGTCATCTTCTGTGTGCATATTTTTAGTTATATTAATCGCAAGTTTTTCGTTGACGCTTTTAGAGTTGGCTATATTTTTTTGATTATCAACTCAGTAAGTTGAATGAATTTTACATCCTGCTGCTCTCTAATTTCTCTGTAATGTTTTGTTTTAATAATGGAAGCGTGTCCTTACGGTGCTTTTGTATGAGCTCATGCTCCTGCTCGGTCATTGGCTTATAAACGATAGACATCAATCGCAAAAGCTTAATGCCTTTCTCGTAGGCATCCTCTCTACTAATTTCAATTCCGAGCTCGCTCTTATAGAGAACTTGGAACTTTACAATGTCTTCGTCTAAAAGCATGGAGTTATAAACTGCTGTAGATTCTGTTTTTTAGCATCTTTGTGTTATCAAACAGGGTTCTTGCGCTTACTTTTAATTTGTCAGAGAAATAGTCATTGATCACTTCGTCAATGCCGACCTTTTTTGCAAAAACAAAAAGCACTTTGGGCTTTTGCTTATCTAAAGAAAAAAGCTCAAAACCCACACTGATAAGCGCGGCGGAACAACCCAAATCAAAGGTTGAGAAATAGTCTGTTTGATTATCTAACTGATAGCTTTTTAATTTTCTGGTCATATAATTTTGATAATTAATTGGTTAAAATGACTTTGCGTTTTTGGCAAATAAAAAAGCCAAAGTGTATTTTGCTTTGACTTTATATGAAAAAGTAGAAAAATGGGACGGAGGGATTGTGGTTTTATTATGAGAAAATGTGCTTCGTATGTGATTAAGTTATAAGCTTGTAGCCGTATTTTTTTATATTTTTAATTATGTCTTTATTTTTTGAAGTTTTTATTGGGAGAATGCCGAGAACTTCTTTTAGATTTCTAATAGTAAAAGATAAATTTCTTTTATTGGTCTTTGTTGGGTTATCTCCAAGCAAATCTTTATAAGTTGCCAAATAATTTTTATTTGTTACTAATTTCATAAGAACATTAAATTCCTTGCTCCCTGGATTAAGATTTGTTTTAACTTTATTTAATTCAATATCCCCAGTATTTTTATCTATTTTTATTTGATTTTTTCTTAGCTGAATTGATATAATATCATTTTGTATTTCTTTTTTATTTTCTTCTAATCTTGACTTATATGCATCTGGAAACCTATCTTTACCATCTTCTTCTATTTGATGAACAAGCTCGGAGACTATTTGATGTTGTTTATCAAAAGAATCAAAGTTTTTTATCACTATTAAAGCATGCCCATTTGTAAAAATACCTTTTTTAACACCTCTAATTACAACCCCACATTCTTGAAGTTTATTTATTGTTGGGACAAGAACTTTATCAATATCATCTTCATGGTGTTGAAACTCAGATATCTCAATATATATTTTTTGTTCTCCAATAAGTAATGGACTAATTTTTTTATAAAGAAAATCAAGAATGCGTTTTATTCCAAGCCATCGATCACGAAATAGTCGATGTTGTGTAGAAGAGTTAAAAGATGAACATTCATCCATTTGCTCTTGTATGTTTACAAAATTTTTTAGTTCTGAAAAGTCTTTAATATCTGATTTATCTTGCTTTGTTTCAGATATTTTTTGTGGCTTTATATAATCAATTATCGTTTTAATAACTAGATAGATATCATTTAAAAATAATATTTCAAAATGATTAATATTAATAATTTTTTCTTTTTTAAGTTCTAATAATGCCCTTACAAAATCTATGTTGCCATCATCTTCTTTGTCAAAAGAATGAATACTATGTAATTCGTTTGACACATCGTCTGGAATTCTATGAATAGAAAAATGAGGTGGTAAAAGCGTCTTATAAATCAATGGAATATTAGAATAATCATAATTTTCGGAAATCTTTTCAATGCTCCTTATTATCATATCTTTGCTTTGCGAAAGAGAATAAGGTGGAGAATTATTATATTCTATAAAAATATCATTAAAAAATTCAATTTTGTCAGATTCCTTATTTAGTATCTCATTTATAAGGGGGATATTACATTTTATGTAAAATCTTTCAGAATAACTTGAATCTTTCTTATGAATTTTTTGATACTTATCAAGTATGCCTAACCGTTCAATAAAATGAAGGCAGGTTGAGTTTTTACTCTTTCTAAAGTATAACATAGTAAATGGTAATGGTAATATAATTTTCTTTATTTTACCTGTTTTTACCTGTTTTTTCAAGTAATTTTACTTTTATTTTTGAAAAATTTATGTTATTCTTTAATTGTAAAAATTAAATATCCAAATTGCCTAACCCTCGTAGATTTCTATAAGGTATGGCAGAAAAACCGTTCAGAGTATTAAGCTCCTCGTCAGAGCACTCTGAACGGTCATAGTCCGAAAGGGTTATGGGTAGCAGAAATGCTATCGCTGGCGAGGAGCTTTATGTTTTTCAGCCAGCAGACATCAATAAAACCGTTCAGAGTATGTCAAAAAAATCACGATTACAATCGGTAGCGAAAGCTACCACATATCGCTTTGATATTGAAAAAGCCAAAGGCAGACCAATGCTTCAATGGGTTGGTAAAAAACCTTTGGACAAAGTTGAATACTATCCCGCTCAAGAAAAAGAATTTTACGGCGACAAAAACTCAAAAGATTTTAATAAATTATTTTGGGGTGATAACTTGCAAGTTCTCTCCCATCTTTTAAAAGAATATCGTGGTAAAGTTGATTTGATATACATTGACCCGCCATTTGATAGTAAGGCAGAATATGTAAAAAAAGTTAAGTTCAAGGGTGAAAGAATTGATGGTGTAGAACAGAGCTTGCTTGAAGAAAAACAATATACTGACATTTGGGAGAAAGACGAATATTTACAGTTTATGTATGAGCGACTCTTGCTTATGCGTGAGCTTCTTTCAGACACAGGAAGTATTTATTTGCATTGCGACTGGCACAAAGGAGCATTTCTACGACTTATTATGGACGAAGTTTTTGGAGAAGATAATTTTATTAATGAGATTATTTGGTGTTATTCAAGCCCAAGTATAGCGACAAAATATTTTCCGAGAAAAACTGACAACATATTATTTTATCAAAAAACAGATAAAAGAATATTCAATGAAATTAGGATTCCTTATAAGAGAGGTAAAATTGAAGGTAGAGGATGGGGTGACGAAATACAAAGTGTTTCAAAAGAAGAAATAGAAAAAGGAAAGTTGATTGAAAATTGGTGGGCAGACATAACACCAACACAGAGATTAGTTAATGAAATTTCTGGCTATCCTACCCAAAAACCAGAAGCTCTGTTAGAAAGAATTATTAAAGCCAGCTCCAATAATGGTGATCTTGTTTTGGATTGCTTTTGCGGAAGTGGAACAACGCTTGCAACTGCCCAAAAACTGGGCAGGCGATGGATTGGTTGCGATATAAATTTAGGAGCAATACAAACAACAACGAAGCGACTTAATCAAATAACCAGTGAACAGCAAAAGAAAAAAGATAAAAACTTTAAAGGTTTGTATGCCTTCAAAATCCACAATGTGAATGATTACGACATTTTCAAAAACGAACTGGAAGCCAAAGAAATTGTGATGGAAATGTACGGAATAGAGCCAATAAAACGAAGTTATTTTGATGGCGTCTTGGATAACAATTTTGTGAAAGTAATGCCACTTAATCGAGTACTGAACAAACTGGACATAAAAATAGTGCTCGAAAGCATTGAGGATAAAATTGACACTTTTTCAGTAAAGAAAAAATCAAAATCAGGCGAGCCAGTATATGAGGAAGGCGTTTTGATTGTTGCTTCTGGTGTTGAGCTTGATGTTTCTGATTTTCTGAAAAAGGGAAATAAAACTGACGTGAAAGTTGAAATTAGAGACATCTTAACCGAAAAGAAAAATCTCATCTTCAAACAAAAGCCTGAAGCAAAGATTACGGCAAAAGCAAAAGATAAAAAACTCTCAGTAGAAATTAAAGAATTTTACTCGCCAATTTTGATGAGAAAACTGGAAATTGAAAATGAAAAAATGCTCAAGAAAGACCAACAAGCGAAAGTGAGAGATTTTAAGCAAATTATAGACAGTGTAGCTATTGATGTTGATTACAACGGCAAACTTTTTAATGCTGAGGTTATGGATTTACCCAGTAAAAAAGAACTCATTAAAGCGATATACGATTGGGAATATCCCGAAAAAGGAAAATACACAATTGCAATAAAAATCGTTGATGTGCTCGGTGAAGAATACTTTGAGACATTTGAAATTAACGCATAAAATTATGGGAAAAATAACCCTCAAAAAGATAGCAGAAATGTCCGATGAAGAAGTTTTTAATTTATCTATACCTCGCCCATTACATCCCGAACAGCGTGGTTTTATGTTGCCATTACAAGACTCTGACGAAGAAATGGCAGAGTGTATGTGTGTGCTTATAAAACGACTTTCAAAAATCAAAAAAGAGAATTAAAATGGATAATCCTTTTTTACAGCACATCCAGCAGAGAGTTGTTGTTTGGCGAGATGATGGCTATAAGGGCATAGAGCGGGAGACGCTGAACATTTTGACCCACATAAAACGAGTGGGGTTTTTACATAAACCACAAGTTGAAGCGTTGGAAACCTATATTTACCTCAAGGAAGTTGTCGGCAACAAATCTTCTCTGGAAGTATTCATATCTCTTTTTGAGAATGAGAAAGATATGCTATTGGGACTTGGCGTCTCAAGAGAAGAAGCGTTTGATTTGCTCGGTAACAAGAAAAAAATTGAGGAGTTGATGACCGACAAATTTGGCGTCTCGGATTATCCAAATCAAGTATATGCTCTTACGATGGGCGCAGGTAAAACAATCTTAATGGCGGTTATGGCAACTTATGACTTCGTGTTGTCGTTCTACCATCCAGACGATAAACGCTTTGCAAAAAATGCTTTAGTTTTTGCTCCCGATACCACAATTATTGAGAGCTTAAAAGAAATTAAAACTTTTGATTATACACGAGTTATCCCAAAAGAATATCAAAATATCCTTTTGAATATTAAATATCACTATCTAGAAAGCCCAGAGACGCCACTCTCGCCGATTGGTAATTACAACATCATTGTTTCTAACTCCCAAAAAATAATTTTAAAAACAAGACGAGCGGAAAATAATACCACAAAACGATTATTTGGTGATTGGAGTGAATTAAAGAAAAAAGAAATTGAGAATAAACGCCTTGCCGCCTTACGTGAACTTTCAAATCTTGTAATATTCGTTGATGAAGCTCATCATTCCTATGGCAAAACGCTTGAAGGAACGCTGAAAAAAACAAGACAGACCATCAACTATCTGCACGGCAATACTCCGCTTGTTGGCGTAGCCAACTTCACGGGGACACCGTATATAAACAGTAAAATGATTGTTGATGTCGTGTATCACTTCGGCTTGAAGCAAGGCATAGAAAAAGGCATTTTGAAGCAGGTTAGGTTTTTTGAATACTCACAAGTTAAGAATAATAAATTTTTACAGGATGTTATTGATAAATTTTGTGATGAATATGGCGAAAAGCGACTGGAAGGTAGATTACCGAAAATTGCTTTTTATTCAGCGAGTATTGATGATCTGCAAAATGATTTGCGACCAAAACTGGAAGTTATTTTGGCAAACAAAGGTATCCCACTTGATAAGATTTTGGAATATCACACCGAAACGGAAAAAAACAAAGATGAGTTTATTAACTGCGATACAATAGACAGCAAAAAACAATTTATTTTACTTGTCGGCAAAGGCACAGAAGGTTGGAATTGCCGTTCGCTTGTTGCTTGTGCATTATACCGTAAGCCAAAGAGCGCAATCTTTGTGCTTCAATCCTCTACTCGTTGTTTGCGAAGTATAGGTGACAATTCAACGATTGGCTCAATCTTTCTCTCCGAAGAAAACTATCGTATTTTGGACAAAGAGTTAAAAAATAACTTTGCCACTACCATAGAGGAGTTATCAGCACAAGAAATAAAAACCTTTGAGCATACTTTGAAAATTGAGAAAAAGAAAAAACTCAAAGTTACAAAACTGCTCAAAGAAATACTCGCTATTCAAAATCAGAATTTAGACAAAATCAAAATTGATATAAGCAAATTTAAGCCCGAAGAATACAAAGCTCTTGTCGGAGAAGGCGGTATATTTTTGAGCGAACAAGGGCAGGCTGGCTACCGAAAAGCACAAGCTACACGGGAACTAAAAGAAAACGGTAACCTCACCTTTTACGAAATAATAGAGCTTATCAACCGCTACACACACTTGCCGTGCCTGGATATTGAAGAAGTTTTAGAAAAAAACAACTTATCAAGAAAAATCCTCACCGAAAAAATAAATAAGAGTATGGCGTTATTACCGTTTGTCATCAATGGCATTTTAGCAAATGCCTATCAGTACCAAGAGAAAACCGAAATTATTGAGGAAGAGATTGAATTGACAAAGATGTATCCATTCAAGATAAGCGTTGAACAAGGCAAAAACATTCTTGTTGTTTCCAGAGAACAAATGGAAGAAGCTCACGGCAAAAGTCGTATAGGTTTCCATATCAATCCGTATAATTTTGACAGCACTGATGAAAAAGACCTGTTCAAATATTTACGAGATGTATTGGATAAAGATGAAGTGATTGTTGATGTCTATTTTACGGGCGGAGCTACCGACCCTACCCACAACGATTTTTATTTTGAATATTACAGCCCAGAGAATAAACGGATAGCCCGATACTTCCCAGATTTTCTTGTTGAGACGACAAAAGGCAGATTTTTAGTTGTTGAGGTGAAATCAAACCGAGAAAAAGAGGGATATGAAAAGAATAAACAAGAATATAAAGGCAAGATAGAAAATCTCTTTAGTGAAGTGTTTGCAAAAGAAATTGGTTTTAAGGAGTTTCAGCAGGTAAATAAAAACTTTGAATATCGCATTATCTTTGATGCTTCGCTTCAAAAACGTCAGCAAGAACTATTGGAGATCATCAAAAAGAATGGTTGATATTATTGGATTTAATTTGCTACTGGATAATGGTTTTAATGTTGTTCAAAGGCGACAGTATTACAAATTTATTTAGATTTAACTACAAATCAAATTAAAAACAGTGACAAAAGCTATGCGTAGATAAGGTGTAAAATTAGAGAAAAGATGGTAGGTAGTTATATGCAAATAAAGCATCTAATTTTACAAGTTTCACCTGCTATTACAGGGTATAGCAGGAGCGTACAATGAAGCAACAGATAAAATTAATAGTAGTGCTGGATTAGATTCTGAGGAAGTATTAAGTCAAGCTGTATAAGGTAAGTCATACAAAAGCAATCTCTAATCGTTTCTCGGGCTAAAAATATCATCTTCTATGGGTCGTTTTAATGGCTTGTTTCCTTACCCATTTATTACAACGATGCCCTACGTTTAGTACGAAGGGCAAAAGTAGTATCAATACACCACCTAGCGGATTTAGCCCTAATGCTATCTTGAATTTTGTGTTACAAAGCAATCTAAAATAACTTATGAAAGAGTCAGATAACAATAAAGGACATAACATCACCTGCTATAACAGGTGATTATCAGGTAGAAGTGAGACTATCAGAGATTATAATTTGTGTTATTATTTTTGTCCGAACGGACAATTAAAGTAACATAAGAAATTATGGGACTATCAATAATTATCAATACTTATAAGATTATCGGATTTTATCGGAAATTATAGGATTATCTGATTTTATCGGAAATTATTGGACTATCTAAAATTATGGTATAATTATAGTAGAAAAATCAAATATTACTAAAGCCAAGGATGGGATAGCGGCACAAGCAATTTGGGATAATATAATTAATAAATACGAACAAACATATGGAATTCAACAAAACAGAGGGAGTCAAGAGAATCCACTTCTTTATGGGGAGTCAACCTCGCAAGGTTTGGGAGAAAACATCGCAACAACCCAAGGGTCAATCCAAGAACCAATCCAACCCACAGGACAAGAAACCGTTGCAGGAAGAGGAGAATTTATCGGAGGCAACAACCGAGCAGAAGGACTTAGAGCTTACAGACAAGTCCTCGCAGGAGAAACCAAAACAAACCAGATACTTTCAGATAGTGGGGTATCCGCACAAGTATCCGAGCCAGAATTCGGAGGAAGAATCTCCGCAATCCAATCCGCAGAACAACAAGGAATAATTAAACCTACTCAAGTCAAAGGTCTTATTACTTTGATATTACTTTATTTATCAAAGTGTTGCACTTACCTATTGAACTAAGTATTGCACCTAAAGAACCGATAAATATCTGCGGTTAAAGCGCTTTTTTGTTTTGGTAGAATTAGCGAGGGGGTTCTTAATATAATATACCTTTGCTGTGGAATGAAACTTAGGTTTACTGATTTTCTTTTTTGTTTGAGCTCAGGTTGGATATATGTTAATTCACTTCAATCTAACAAACCAAATCTTAACCCTCTAATCACTAAATATATAGCCATATCCTACCTTAAAGAGGACGTGTCAAATCATTTAACCATGACACCGTAATTGTATCTTCTTAGCATGTTTTTTGACATTGTAAAAGGAATTTGTTTTTTGTGTATATCGACCACTTCTGAACCTTTTTTATGCTTGTACATTTTACAGAGATTATTT
>JAPLYJ010000032.1 GCA_026395655.1 Candidatus Parcubacteria bacterium | reverse complement strand
TATGGAATTCCTTTAGCCGAACAAAGCTTGCGCTTAAATGGGCACATCAATATCTTATGTTCATCAAGGTTAAAAGTCAACGTACGTGCGTTTACTATCTTAACAAATCAAGCAACTTTTGTCGTTCAAAATCTTTGTCTAATAAAAAAGATGGAATACTATTAACTATTTCTCGTTTAATTTCACTGTGTCTCGGAATAGTAGTTTTTTTACCGTTTAAAATACATTTAGCAAGATCATGTTTTGCTCCATTTTCTATAGAAAAACCTAATTTTTTCAGGGCTCTTATAATTTTTTTCTTTCGACACGGAAAATAGAAATCACTCATTATGTTCTTTGTAAAACAAAAGCATCCTTAAGATATTTTTCTGGTATTGTTATATTCAATTGTTTACGCAATTCTTCAGATGGGAAAAATATCGGCATATATGGTTGATAATGATTTGGAATTTCTAAATAGGTATAAAGGGCAGCGTTAACCATTTCAAAAAGCTCTTTACCATTCTCTGCTTGAGTGACGCAGCCTGGTAAATCATTTATAAAAGCAATATAGCCCCCATCTTTGGAGGATTTTACAGAAACACTAATTTTATCTGGAAATCGCCATTTGTAAGCAATCAAAACTTCAGGTATAATCTCTTCTTTTTTAAAAAAATTAAACATATTTTTATAGCTATATACTAATAATAAATTTAACCATTGTCAACTTTGCGTACGTTGGTCCATACTATACACTTATTTAATTATTGGTGATCTATTATATATTAATGTTATTTTATATGATGCGCCTATTGACATCACGTTTCATATTTGATACACTAGTGTCATAATTATGAAAAGCAGTATTAATCTAATTGAACAGTTAAAGATCTTGCCATATTTTAGTAAAAAAACCATATGTCAGTTTGGCAAACAGTTTGATCTTAAAAGCACTACAGTTGATACCTATATCAGCCGTTTTTTGAAACGTAAGGAGATTATCAGGCTAAAAAAAGGGCTTTATGTGTCTGCTGATTTTTTTAATAAAAACAGAGGTGATATTTCATATTCATTTTACCTGGCAAATGTTTTACGCATGCCATCGTATATAAGCTCATGGACAGCTCTTCAGTATTATAATTTAACCACTGAATCGATATACACTATAACTTCAATTACATTAAAGGTTACCAGGAATTATAAGACAAAGGCGGGGAATTTTATTTATCAGTCGATGAAAAAAGAATTGTTTTCTGATTTTTCTTTGGTTAAAGGAGCATCTGCCGGAGCGATAGGTAAATTTGATTTTTTTATTGCGTCTCCTGCTAAAGCGCTTTTTGATTTGTTATATTTTAAAACACATCAGTTCCGTGGTTTACAGTTTGAAGATATAAACAAGCTAATTGAAGAAATGCGTATTGATATTGAGGAAATGGATAAAAAAGATAGAATTGTTTTTTATACAATGGTAAAAAAATATCTAAATCATGAGTGAACAAATTCTTATCGCATTAAAAAGAAAGCTTGACGACCTTTCTGCGTACGGCGAGGTTGACGCGGAAACGAAACGCAATGTTTTAAAGGAAGAATTGCAGTTTTACGTTCTTAATTTTATTTATCACCATTTAGAGTATGGCAAATGGATTATGTATGGCGGTTCTGCGCTTCGTATCTGTCACGAACTTGACCGCATGTCAGTTGATTTAGATTTTGAGATTAATCATGCGATAACTGAAAAGTTTTTAGAAGAATTGAAAAACGAAATTGAAACATATTTTATTAATACTTACGGAACCAGATCGGATTTTCTTAGTATAAAGACCACTACAGGAAGAGGGTTGACTCTTAAATTTAATCTGGGTGAGGAATTAAGTATTGGTCATCCATCAAAACAGAT
>JAPLYJ010000037.1 GCA_026395655.1 Candidatus Parcubacteria bacterium | reverse complement strand
CCATCATTTGATCCTGATACTTCAGCCCAAGAATCATAATCAGAAAAAACAGGAATATCATTATTAAAAATATATAAATACAGACCATCTCTTTTTAAATTGATATATAGATATGGACCCCTACAACCCAAGCCAGACATGAGTCTAGCTGTTGAAAAAGGTTCTAATTCTGTAGCCATGGTTTTAATACCTTCATTTTCAATAGCTGCTAAATACGGGTCTATACACGATTTATCAGACAAAGCTACAAAGACTTGTTTTAAGTTAGGGTCAGGGTTATTTCCTAAGTTAGTATTAATAATCTGCCAATCAAAATACGATTGTTCTATGGGCAAAGGAGAATTCATCTGAGTATTCAATTTAATAGAATTTTCAAATTCAGAAGCAGGCAAATCAGGCATGGAAACAATATTAGTATAGAAATTCTGAGATGGTAGAGACAAAACAACGAATCTTTCTTCTTTCTTTTTCCAAACTTTATTCTTAATGCTAGCTATGGCAGCCTGCAACACTTCTGGTTTTTTTAAAATACCTTTCTCAATTACGCCTGGAACAAAACTCACTCCTTGAAAAGATTTAATAATATAGCTGTTAGGTTTAAAAGACACCAAACGAATGCCATCCTCTGAGATACTCAAACCCACTACTTCCATTTGGGGAATGAGGACTTTTTTTATTTTTAACCAATTAAATGCCATATCTAAATTATACACAATACAAAAAAATTTGTATACAAAAAAGCTTCTCTTACGATGCCTAAATAGGTAATAGAAAGAATATTTACAATGTCTTTATTAAATAATTTGATGCGTATCAAATAACAACTAAAAGTCGTTTTTTAAAATCGCTGTATTGCTTTTGATTAATACTTAAATCCTCTACCCCGTTATGAGAATGTAAGATCTCGTGTAATTCTGAAGTTAAAAAAGATAACCCATTTTC
The DNA here is from genome assembly GCA_026395655.1 of Candidatus Parcubacteria bacterium. Taxonomy (GTDB): domain Bacteria; phylum Patescibacteriota; class Minisyncoccia; order UBA6257; family JAPLYJ01; genus JAPLYJ01. The sequence continues at coordinate 7,255 of JAPLYJ010000037.1, read as the reverse complement.
CGCCAAAAGACTTTTAAATTTTTCAGCATTAAAATTGTCAAAATATAACAAACTAATGATATCTATTGAATCTTTCCTGCCTTTTAAAGATTCTTTTCTCTGATTATAAACAAAAAGCTTAAGAATCAATAAAACTTCTTTTATTGGAACTTTAAAACCCTCTAAAGAAGTGGTATTACTTATTATTTTTTCTATCGGCAATCCTAATTGTGACCAATAAGGCGTATAGATATCTACATCTATATCATCTTTTTCAATTTCGTATTTTTTTAAATGTTCATCTTTAATAAGATCAAATTTTTGTTTAAGCTTACCCAAAGTGTCCAAATCAATAATTATGTCTATATCTTTGGATTTCAGGCTTTTGGTATAAAGATAAACTGCCCAACCACCAATCAAAACAAAATCAAAATCATGTTTAAAAATTTTTAATGTTTCAAAACTTTTTTCAGTAACTAGATTGTGCCAAAATTGTTTAATCATAAATTTAAAGATTTAACTTTTCTTCTAGAGCTTTTAAAAAATCTTTAGCATACCATTCTTGGCTATTCCAAATATCAACAAAAATCTGCTCTAACGGCATAGATTCTGAATAGCCCTTTAGCCATAAATCAGATTCCAAAATAAAAAAATTCGATGCTAAACGAGGTGTTTTTGATAAAACAGAACTTGTTAATAATCTTTTTTGCAATTCTTTCAAATCCTTAGCATCAGAATAAACATACAGATGATCGTAATCTGCGGGTGCATCTTTATAAATAAATTTGTAAGCACTGTATAAGCCAAAAATAACATTACTAGGCATCTCTTTCTCTAAATCCAATATATCAGAATCTAATCTGGCAGAATAAACTATCTCTCTTTTTAAAGAACGTTCATTAGCCCAAAGATATAATAATTTTTTGTAATTTTCCAAAGTAAAAAATCGACTGTTAACTTTAATACTGCCATTTTCTCTTGGTATTTTTAAAGCATTAAAAACCGTGCTTAAAGAAAAGCCGAATTTTTGAGCTAATTCCTTTTGAGTGAATATTCTCTTTTTGTTTGTTCTGGCTTGAATAAGAATTTCCCGCCAGATAATCTCTTTTTTTAACATATTTTCGTTTCGTTTTTAAACATGATTTAATAGCCTCATTTCTATGATAGTAGAAACGAAAACAAATGTCAAGATACGCGCATCACATCATATAAAAAGACACCAGACGCACTGGTTAAATAATCAAACACGCCTATCCATTAACCTAAATAAGAATTAATGCTAACTAGAATTTTTTGTTAATTCCTCAACAACATTATCCATCGTAATGAATTTAGTCGTACTTTTTGGGTAAAGTTCTTTAAAGGAAGAGAAATTATTCGTTTTATTGACTTTATGAAATTTTACTTCGTAAGCAGTAATCACATTATTTTTTTCTGTAACTATGTCAATTTCTTTTTGTTCGTATGTTCTCCAAAAATAAAAATTAGTTTTTTGCGGTTCATTGGCTTCTTTTTTCATCATTTCAGACACAACAAAATTTTCAAAAATTGCTCCCCCATCGTTTCGCAGAGGTAACTCATTAAAATTATTTATAAGCGTATTCCGTACGCCTAAATCGTGAAAATATATTTTTACTTTTCGATTAATCTCACTTCGTAAATTACGGCTAAAACCATAGAGACGGAAAATTACAAATGACTTTTCAAGAAGATCTAAATAATACTCTACGGTTTTTCTGTCCATACCGATAGTATTTGCCAATTCGGAATAAGAAACTTCATTACCTAGCTGTAGAGCTAAAGCGATAAGAAGCTCTTTGACTTTCTGACTGTTCTTAACTAAATCAAATGATAATATATCCTTATATAAATAGTCATCTGTCAGTGTCGTCAAATGCATTATTTTTTCATTAGGAGTTTTTAATTTGAATACTTCAGGATAAGTGCCGTAAATAAAAGATTGCCCAAGATAAAAATTAAGATCCACGGCGGGTACGTAACCAACAATCTCAGATAAAGATAAGGGATATAAAAGAAATTTATAATGTCTGCCTGTCAGCGGTTCATTTAACTTGTGTGAGAGATCAAATGACGATGAGCCAGAAGCAATAAAATTTCTATTAGGAAAATTATCAATAAGAATCTTAAGAACAAGACCAGGATTATTAAGATACTGCGCTTCATCAAAAATAATATTTTGATAATTCCCAATAATTGGACTTAGCGCAAGGGCGTCCGGTATAATTTGTTCTTGTATACGTGACTGATCGCAAGAAAAATAAAGTAAGCTTTTTTTATCGGGGAATAGATTTTTTAATAAGGTAGTTTTACCTACTTGCCTAGCACCATAAACCACAATCACCTTTCCTTTATCCAGGTAACTACGGATTATACCTTCTGCCTCACGCTTAATATATAGATTATTGGGATTCATACTCCCAATATTATGCCAAATATCGGGAGTTGTCAAGCTCATATAAGAAATACAACAAAGTTATCTAAATATGCCAAAAACTGGGATTCATACTCCCAATATTATGCCAAATATCGGGAGTTGCCCAACCCATTTAATTTTAATAGATGAATACCATCATCAGTATAAGTAGCATCAGTTAGATAGTATTTACCGTTAAATAACTTCGTTTTCAGGTGGTTACATTTTGTAACCACCTCACTCCCTTCTTGTTTTAAGCGATTCCCAGTAATCACATCATATAAAATGACACCATGCCAGTACTGGTTAAATCATGTAAAAAGACACTTAAATATGATAGAAACCAATAATTAAGATAAATATCAAAGTAAAAAACAAATTCTTTTATAACACCTAATCAAATAAAGCTGTCAGGTTCTAATCTTTATTCAGCAGCCATTTCCACAAAGGAATATATTTTATAATGCTACCATTGAGAGTTTTAGTTTTTTCCTGTTCCCAGTTTATTAAAATTAAATTATCGCAATTTAATTCTCCTGAAGCTTCTACCAACGCCTTAACTTCTCTTTCTTCAACACGACTATCACTAATGTCATAAGAAACTTGTATTAAAGTATCTGCTTTTGCCCCTTTTCTTACTAAAAAATCAATTTCCTTGTTATTTCTAGTTTTATAATAAAACAAATCAATATTCGGTTTAAATCCGTGCTTTAACAATTCAACAAAAACTAAATTTTCCATGAGCTTGCCATAATCATCAGACAACCTAACAGCCTTAGCCTGAATAAAACCATTATCAATTACATAAAATTTCTTAGGAGATTTAATCCTCTCTTTGTCTTTATTAGAAAATCTTTTTAAAATAAACAAAATATATGATTCTTGCAAAAACCTTAAATACTTTTCTATCGTAGCAACGGTTTTAATGCCAGTCACATATTTAAGACTATTATAGCTAAATTCACCAGTAATATTATTAATCGCGTAAGAACCTATATCAGAGATCTTCTGCTGAGATAAGTTTAATTTATACCGACTAATTACATCTTTAAAAATTACAGAATCAAATAATGCAGAAAGATAATTAGTCGGATTAAGGCCATTAATAACCACTTCCGGATACCCGCCGCTAATCATATATCGTTGCAAATAATTTAACAACTCGCCTTTTGCCTCAGCCCCAATAACTTTAGACGAATCAAATTTCTTAACCAATAAATACTCTGAAAAACTAAATGGCAAAACATCTATTTCATAATGGCGACCAGTTAAATGAGTCGCTAATTCTCTGCTTAACAAATTAGCATTGGATCCAGTTAAAAATAAATTATATCCTTCCCTATGCAACCGATTAGCAAACAATTCCCATCTATCTAAATTTTGTATTTCGTCGAATAACAGAATTTTAGTTTTTCCATACACAGTAAACATGGCTTCTAGCAAATCATCATACCTCTCTGTTTTTTTTAATAAAGAGACTAGAGACTCATCATCTAAATTTAAAAAAGCGAAAGATTTATTTTTTAACAAAAGCAGGGATAAAATAGATTTTCCAGAACGACGCGGCCCAATTATCACCTTTATTAAGCTAGTTTCTATTAACTCTTGCATCTTAACGAAAATCGCCCGTGGAATATATTCTCTAGCTAGCTCAGCATCTAATAATTGCTTCTGTTTTTTTATTATCTCTAATAGTAGATTATTCATAAAATGTTCTTTTTTGGCTTATTTTATAGTCAGAATAGACAAAAAACCTTTATTTTGTCTATTCTAACCATAATAATAGATAAAAGTAGAAAAGTCAATGATCACATCATATAAAAAGACACCAAAACATTAGTCAAATAGCTCAATTTCAGATGGTGACAAAATGTCACCATCCCAATTCCTTCTTATCCCAAGTAAATAACTAAAAATATATATCCATTATTATATACAATAATGATAAGAATACTGTATATAATCAAAAAGCGCTTCTTTGAAGAAACGCTTTTCAAAAATCATATTATTCAGTTTCTTCTTCCTTGTACCCTGTACCTGCTGGGATAAGTCGACCGATGATAACATTTTCTTTCAAACCACGGAGATAATCTACTTTGCCTTCCAAAGAAGCACCTATTAAAACACGACTGGTTTCTTGGAAAGACGCAGCTGACAAGAAACTCTCTGAGGACAAAGCTACTTTGCTAATACCCATAATAATCTGTACAGCTGTAGCTGGTTTCTTCTTTTTCTTTTTCAAAAGTGCATTTTCTTCAAAGTATCTTGATTTGCTTACTATCTCACCTTGTAAGAAATGAGAATCTCCCGGGTTAATGATTCTAGCTTTAGAGAACATTTGTCTAACAATAACTTCTAAATGTTTGTCATGAATAAGTTCGCCAGCAATATCATACACTTTTTTAGCTTCAATAATAATATATCTTTGAGTAGCTTCTCTACCTAAAATACTTAAAATATCTTTTAAATTCAAACTACCTTCTGAAAATTGAGATCCTGCTTCTACCTTAGATCCCTCTTTAACAAAATCAAACATCTTGGAATTCTTTGGAATACGATATTCTTCTTCATTGCTTTCCAAAAGTAAATCTTTCTTTTTAACTCTAGCACCTTTCTTTTTAAGTTTTGCTACATTCTTCTTATCATTTAAAACACGAATTACCCATTCGTCTCCATCTTCAGAAATTTCTTTTATCACTCCATCATTTTTAGCAATGGGTACTTCTCCTTTAGGTGATCTAGCTTCAAACAATTCTTCTACCCTGGGTAAACCTTGAGTAATATCAATAGCATTAGAAACACCACCACTTTGATGTGTTCTTAAAGTTAACTGTGTGCCTGGTTCACCAATAGCTTGGGCAGCCACAATTCCAACAGCTTCACCTTTCTGTACTAATCTATTTCTAGCTAAATCTAAACCATAACATTGCTGACAAACGCCATAATGAGCCCTGCAAGTTAAAGGTGTACGTACCATTACAGAAGTAATTTCTGATTTTTCAATCTTATCAGCTAAATCCCCGGTAACCAAATCACCTCTTTTTAAAGAAACTTTATTTTTCTTGTCAGCAACATCTTGGGCAATAATTCTACCAAAAATCTTATATCTGAAATCTTTGCTCTCTGAAGCATTGTCTAAATTTCTAGATATGGTTACTCCGTTATTAGTACCGCAATCATCTTTATTTACAATAATATCTTGAGAAACATCAACTAAACGTCTAGTCAAATATCCAGCTTCTGCGGTTTTTAGAGCAGTATCAGCTAAACCTTTACGACCTCCATGGGTAGAAATAAAATATTCCAATACATTTAACCCTTCTTTAAAAGAAGAAATAATAGCCTTTCATACCAGCCATTTGTGTTAAATTGCCAATACTACCTCTTGCTCCTGAATCCACACAAATAGAAACAGTATCTGTTGGTAAAAATGATTTAGGAATAGCTTTGCTCATTTCCGATACTACATGTTCCCAAATTTGGATTAATCTATTATAACGTTCATCTTCTGTTAAAAGACCCTCTTGAAATTGGCTTTCTACTAAGTTAGCTTCGTTTCTACCTTTTAAAATAATTTCATCTTTCAAAGGTGAAGCTTTAATGTCATCCATACCCCAGCTTATCCCTGATTGTGTAGCATATTCAAATCCTAATTTTTGAATCTTGTTTAAGATATCAGCTGTTTTAAGAAAACCATATTTATCCACTAATTTACGTACTAAAACACGGAAATATTTACCAGTTAAAGGTGCGTTAACATATGGAAAATCTTCTGGTAAAACATCATTGAAAATAAGACGACCTATATTAGTTTCTAAATATTCAGGTTTAACATTATCTTTATGAGAAACTTTTTTAGGTTCTTTAACTTTTATTTTAGCCTGTAAACCAATCTGACCATATTCGTAAGCAATTAAAGCGTCTTCTAAATTATTAAAATGTTGATTTTCTCCTTTAGTACCTTCTACTATCATACTCATCCAATAGCAACCTAAAACAATTTCTAATTTAGGATACATGACAGGGTCTGAGTTAGCAGGTTTTAAGATACCTAAAGAAGAAAGCATGAGGTCTCTAGCTTCAGCTTGGGCTTCTTCTGAAAGTGGTAAATGCACAGCCATTTGATCTCCGTCAAAATCTGCATTAAAAGGAGCACAAACTAAAGGAGGTATACGAATAGCTAAACCTTCAATTAAAACAGGATTAAAAGCTTCAATACCCAACCTATGTAAAGTAGGTGCACGATTTAAAAGCACAAATTTGTCTTTTACCACTTCTTCTAGAATAGACCAGACTTCTTCTGAGGCTTCTTCGATTAAACGGTTAGCAGCTCGAGGATTAAAAACAATTTCTCGAGATAATAATTCTCTGATAACAAAAGGTCTGAATAATTCCAAAGCCATTTTCTTAGGTAAACCACATTCATTTAATTTCAATTCTGGACCTACTACGATAACGGAACGACCGGAATAGTCTACACGTTTACCTAAAAGATTCTGCCTAAATCTTCCTTGCTTGCCTTTTAAAATATCAGCCAAAGAACGTAAAGGTCTGTGTTGAGCTGTTTGCATGGGAGCGCTACCTCTGGGTTTGCGCGTAGTATTATCTAACAGTGCATCAACAGCTTCTTGAATCATGGTTTTTTCATTTTTAACCACTACCTCAGGAGCTTTTTCTTTTAAAATGCTTTTTAAACGATTATTTCTAGCAATGATACGTCTATATAAATCATTGGAGTCAGAAGTAGCATATCTGCCACCGTCTAGTGGTACCATGGGCCTTAAATCAGGAGGCAGTACTGGTAAATTTGTTAAAAACATCCATTCTGGTCTAGCACCTGAT
>JAPLYJ010000067.1 GCA_026395655.1 Candidatus Parcubacteria bacterium | reverse complement strand
GTATAGCTTTCTACATGGCCGACATGCAAGCCATCTCCGGAAGGATATGGGAACATATCTAGAATATAGAATTTTTTGTTTTTTGAAGTAGCAGAAGCTTGCCAAACTTTAAAATTATTCTTAGCCCATTCTTTCTGCCATTTTTTTTCAATTTTTTGATGATCGTATTTCATTATTCTAAAGGTAAAGAATTTAATAATTTTTCTGATCTTTCTTTGGAGATAAGTTCTATAAATTTATCTATCTTCACAGCCCCTAAATCACCTAATCCCCTTCTTCTCAAAGACACAGTTTGGGCTTGTGCTTCTTTGTCTCCTAAAATTAAAATACAAGGTATTTTTTGACTTTCAGATTCTCTAATTCTTTTACCCAATGTTTCGTTAGCATTGGTTAATTCCACTCTGAAATCTAAATCACGTAATTTCTGATATATAATCTGACTGTAATCTATATGTTTTTCACTTAAAGGTAAAATAGCTACTTGAACAGGAGCTAACCACAAAGGGAAAGCACCGGCATGGTGTTCTATCAAAAACGCCATGACTCTTTCTATAGCACCAATGGAAGAACGATGAATAACTACAGCTTCTTTTTCAGAACCATCATTATCTATATACATTAAAGCAAATCTCTTAGGCATGACAAAATCATATTGTACGGTAAAAGCCGTATTTTCTATATTTGCAAAATTTTTCATCTGTATGTCTATCTTAGGACCATAAAAAGCAGCTTCATCTTTAGCTTCGTAAAAAGGAGCTTTTCTTTTAATTAAAACTGAACGCAATAATTCTTCAGCAAAATCCCAAGCCTTATCATCTTTATAATATTTTTTGCTATTAGATTTGTCTCCCAAAGACAATCTATAACTATAATCCTGACCTTTTTTTAATCCCAAAACTCCAGAAGCATATTCTATCAAATCTAAAACATTGTTAATTTCAGAAACAGCTTGATCCTTCTGGCAAATGATATGAGCATCTGCTAAACAAAAGCTGCGTAATCTTACTAAGCCAGAAAGTTCTCCTGATTTTTCATACCTATATTGTTTAGCTAATTCAGCAAAACGTATGGGTAATTCTTTGTAGCTTCGAGGTCTGCTTAAATATAATTGAAAATGATGAGGACAAGTCATGGGTCTTAAAATGAGTTCTTCCTCATCTACTTTCATAACAGGATACATCGTATCTTTGTAATACGGGTAATGACCTGATTTTTTATACAAATCAACTTTAGCTAAATCTGGGGTATAGACATGTTGATATCCTCTTTTTATTTCTTCGTCTACGATAAAACGCTCTAATTCCCTTCTAATAGCTGCGCCTTTTTCTGTAAACAAAGGCAAACCTTTGCCTACTAAATCTGAGAAAATAAAAAGACCTAGATCTTCACCAATTTTACGATGATCTCTTTCTTTCATGTCTATTAACATTTGAAGATGATCTGCTAAAGCTTTTTGATCTAACCAAGCTGTTCCATATATACGCTGCAACATGGGATTTTTTTCATCCCCGCGCCAATATGCCCCTGAAACTCTTAAAAGCTTAAAAGCGTCTGGTATTTCTTTAGTACTTTTAACATGAGGTCCACGGCAGAGATCTACAAATGAATCTGTTTCATAGATATCTACTACATCTACTTTTTTGTTTTCTGTTTTTTCAGAAAGGTCTGTGGTACCGTATTTTTTAATATCTTTAAGAAGCTCCAACTTATAAGGTTGATTTTTAAAAATCTTTGAAGCTTCCAACAAACTAACTGTTTTGTTTTTAAAAACAATATCTTCTTTGATAATCTTGCGCATTTCTTTTTCAATATCAGAAAGATCTTCAAAAGAAATCTTACGCTTAATATCTAAGTCATAATAGAAACCATTATCTATGGAAGGACCTACTCCAAATTTTACATCACCATATAAACGGGTAACAGCTAGAGCCATAACATGAGCCAAAGAATGGCGTATTAATTCTACAGAATTTTCTTGTTTTTTCTTGTTTTCCATAAAAAAATAATTTAATAATGGTTAATTAGCAGATTATCACATTTTCTGCCCTAAGACAATATGAGATTAAAAATTTTAAATATTTTCCAAGGCTTCCAACTTATCACAAACTATTTGCATCTCACCGTTTCTTTGTTCTAATTTACCTTCTGCTATCACTACCTGATCATTAACTATCACTGATGAGTATCTATCAAATATCGTTGGAAAAAAAACTAATTCAACTGATTGAGCAGTGTCTGATAGACAGGCAATAACCATAGACCTACCTGTTTTAGTAGTAATTTTTTTTACACGACACATTAAACCGCAAGCTTTTACTTTTCTGCCAGCCATTTGAGGTAAAAGATTAGCTATGGCTAATGATTTTTTTGCAATAAAACCCCTAAAATCATCTAAAGGATGTTCGGAAATATGTAATCCAAGATATTCTTTTTCCCAAGCTAGTTTCATGCTTCTAGGCGTATCACCGGATAAATCATCAAAGTCAGATCCTCCAGAATTATGATATTCTTCCCCAAAAAGTCCTTGTTGAGAATTATTTTTATTATTATTTAACCTATCAGCTAAATTTAAAATATCAGGTAACTTATCTAACATCTTCTGGCGGTCTCCAAAACAATCTAAAGCTCCTGCTTTAATTAAACTTTCTAAAGCTTTTTTATTTAAAACATTACGAGGTGATCTTTTAACAAAATCAGAAATATTAAGATATACACCATTTGTTTGCCTTTTTTCTATAATGATCCCACCTCCACCGACACCTACATTTTTAATGGCTGACAAACCAAACAAAATACCACTCTTTTCTTTTTCCACACCAAATTCTACAAAAGAATAATTTACTGAAGGAGGTTTTACTTTAGCTCCTATTTTTTCACATTCAGCTACTTCTATAGCAATACGATCTAAATTACCAAAATCAGAAGTTAAAAGCGCAGCCATAAAAGCAGCGGGATAATAGCTTTTAAGCCAAGCTGTTTGATAGGCTATGCGAGCGTAAGAGACAGCATGTGATTTATTAAATCCATATTGAGCAAAAGGCTCAAACCAATTCCAAATCTTCTCTGCAATATTTTTATTAATATTATTTTTTACCATGCCTTGAAGCATTTTTTCTTTTTGGGTATTTAAAAGTTCTTTGTTTTTCTTACCTACAGCTTTACGCAAAATATCAGCTTCTGCTAAAGTAAAGCCAGCTAAATCTCTAGCTACTTTCATTAATTGCTCTTGATAGATCATGACACCATAGGTACTTGATAAAATAGGTTCTAACAAAGGATGAAGATATGATATTTTTTCTCTACCATTTTTGCGATCAATATATGATGGTAAAAGATCCATGGGTCCAGGACGATACAAAGCTACCATAGCTACAATGTCTTCAAAACAAGTCGGTTTTAATTCCTGAAGATATCTACGCATACCTGAGCTTTCTAATTGAAAAACTCCTACCGTCTCCCCTTTTGATAATAATTGAAACACTTTTTTGTCTTCAAAACCCAAACTATCTAAATTCATCTCTTGGTCTTCGTTTTTTAATTTTTTAATAATGCGCAAAGCATTTTTGATAACTGTTAAATTAGCTAAACCTAAAATATCGATTTTTAATAAACCAATCTTTTCAATATCATACATGCTATATTGGCTGATAATATCTTTTTCATTTCTAGAAGAATGCTGCAAAGGGACATAATCCGTTAAAGGTTGTTTGGAAATGATAATACCAGCTGCATGTGGGGAAGCATGACGTACTACGCCCTCTAATTTGCGAGCATTGTCTATTATAGTAGCAGCCTCAGGATTAGTGTCATATAATTGTCTTAATTCCTGGACTTCTTCTAAAGCTGTCTCTATATCCGCATTAAAAGGAATAAATTTGGAAATCTGATCACCTAAACTATATGGTAAACCTAAAGCTCTAGTTACATCTCTACTGGCTAACCTAGCTTTCATTACCCCAAAGGTTACAATCTGAGAAACATGGTCTTCTCCGTATTTATCAGTAATATATTGTATCAAATCGTTTCTTTTATTGTCAGCTACATCAACATCAATATCCGGAGGTGCGATACGGTCAGGATTTAAGAAACGCTCAAAATACAAATCATATTTTAAAGGATCTACGTCCGTTATGCCTAAGATATATGAAACCATACAACCAGCTGCTGAACCACGAGTATTAGTTAAGATGCCATTGTTTCTACAATAATTTACAAAATCTTGAACAATTAAAAAATAATCAGAAAAACCAGTTTGTTTAATTACACCTAACTCATAACTAAGCCTTTCTTGGGCTTTTTGGTCATCTAATTTATAAAAACGTTCATATCTTTGGTTTGCTAATTCTCTTAAATAATCAAAAGCACTTAATCCGTCAGGAACATCAAAGGATGGGAAAATTACTTTACCCATTTCTAAATGTAAATTACATTTATCTACAATCTCTTGAATGTTATCAAATAATTCTAAATGATTAGGAAAATCTTTTGCAATTTCTTCTGCTGTTTTAAAAGATGCATCTATCTGTCTCATGGAAAATCTTTTTTCATCTTCCATGACTGAACCAGTTTGCACGGCTAAAAGAATTTCATGGGTTTCTAGATCTTCTTTGTTAAGATAATGAGAATCACAAGTAACAATAGTTTTAATATTTTTTTCTTTTCCTAATTTAATTAAAGCTTCGTTTACGATTTTTTGTTCCTCTAATTCCGGATGATGTTGAAGTTCCAAATAAAAATCACCTTCAGTAAACATATTTTTGTACTCATCTATCAGAAGATTAACTTTTTCAAAATCATTATTTAAAATAGCTCTTGGTACTTCACCTCGTAAACACGCTGTCGCACAAATTAAACCTTCACTGTGTTCTTTTAAAACCGTATGGTCTATTCTTGGTTTATAATAAAAACCTCTTAAATTAGAAATAGTTACTAATTTTAAGAGATTTCTGTATCCTTTTTCGTTTTTAGCTAAAAGCAACAAATGAGAATAATCTGCGTCTTGTTTGGTATTTTTATCATCTAAAGTTCGAGCTGCTACATAGAATTCACAACCAATAATGGGCTTAATACCAGCAGATAGTGCTTTAGTATAGAATTCTATAGCCCCATAAAGGTTC
>JAPLYJ010000014.1 GCA_026395655.1 Candidatus Parcubacteria bacterium | reverse complement strand
TTTACCTTACCCTTTGTTTTTTAAATGAAAATAGTGCATACTGTATTTGTTGTAATAATTAATAACTAAAAAAACAAAAATATGGGAGATTATAGACAAGGAGGCGGAGGTCGTGGAGGTGGTTTTGGTAGAAGAGACGGAGGTAGGTCTGGTGCTAGAGATCGTGGTCCAGTTACCATGCATCAAGCAGTTTGTGACCAATGTGGAAAGTCTTGTGAGGTACCTTTTCGTCCTACTGAAGGCAAGCCAGTGTATTGTAGCGCTTGTTTTGGTGTTAGGAAGGATTCTGAGAACAATAGAGGAGGAGATAGATTTCCTGAGAAGAATTTTAATAGTTACAGGGCTCCAGCTGATACTGAGGGTAGTGTTGGTAAAGGCAATGGCGATGAGATAAAACAATTAGAAATGTTAAATGTAAAAATGGATCGCCTTATTAAAGCAGTAGAAGCCATGACAAATGTTAAGCCTTTGATAGTAGAAGAAAAGGTAAAGAAAATAGTAAAACCTGTTCCGGTTGTTAAGATTAAAAAATTAGTAAAAAAATCAAAATAGTAGAATTTTTAAGATAGAATATATATGAGTCTAATGATTTTTTAATTATTAGCTGATAATTTTATTACATGAAATATGATATAGCAATAATTGGCGGTGGTCCTTCTGGTATGATGGCTGCGGGTAGAGCAGGTGAATTAGGCGCTAATGTAATTCTATTAGAGAAAAACTTTAAGTTGGGAGTTAAACTTTTGGCTACCGGTGGTGGTCGTGCTAATATTACGAATTTTAAAAGTAATATGGAATTAGCTAATAGCTTTGGTAGCAAAGGTCATTGGCTTTTATCAGGATTAAGTAAATTTGGTCCAAAGGAATTAATTGAATTTTTTAATGTTAGAGGTTTAAAAACTAAGATTGAAGAAAATAACAGAGTTTTTCCACAAAGTAATTCTGCTCAAGATGTGCTTCAGGTTTTAATTGATTATTTAAAATCATCTAAAGTAGAGGTGAGATTAAAAGTTGAAGTGAAAAGTGTGGTTAAAACTGAAAATAAGATTAAAAAATTGATACTTTCAGATGGAAAAGAAATACTGGCTGATAAGTTTATAATTTGTTCTGGAGGAAAAGCCCATCCTTCGACTGGTTCAACAGGTGATGCATATATCTGGTTAAAACAATTAGGTCATACAATTATTGATCCTAGGCCAGCGCTAACACCAGTGATTCTAAGTGATAAGTTTATTAAAGACTTAGAAGGTTTGAGTTTGAAAGAGGTGAAAATTAGTTGTTATCAGAATAACAAAAAACTTTGTTCTGCTATCGGTTCAGTAATATTTACGGCTAATGGTATAAGCGGACCAATAATTTTAAATATGAGTGAAATTATTGGTAGACAAGACCCCAAAGATTTACAAATTAAAATTGATTTTTTCCCTGACTTAGATTTTTCTCAATTAGATAAAAAATTACAAGAAGATTTTAGTTCGAGTAATAAGATATTTAAAAATGCCTTGAATCAATTAATACCACCTAAGTTAGTTGATACCTTGATTGATTTGTCTGGTATTGATCCTTTTAAAAAACTTAATCTCATTACCAAAGAAGAAAGAAAAACTTTGTTATATCTCTTAAAAGAATTTAATTTAACGGTTTCAGGTTTAGCTGGATATGATATAGCCATGGCTACTGCTGGCGGAGTTGATTTAAAAGAAGTTGATTCTAAAACAATGCAATCTAAGATAATTGAAAATCTATATCTAGCTGGTGAAATTTTGGATTTAAACGGTCCAACTGGTGGTTATAATCTTCAGCTTTGTTGGACTAGCGGTTATTTAGCAGGAGAGAATGCTATTTTTTAATAGTGACAAATTAAGCGAAAAAAGCAATGTGCAAAAAATGCACATTTTAATATAATATTCAATTTCTAATCCCGTGAAGTTGTCCCATTTTGGAACAGGTTAAAGAAAAGAGTTAAATATAGGACGAACTGTTGCAAAAATTGTAATAGTTCAATAATTGTACATCTCGCCAAAAAGATAATTTTGGAGTAAGATAAAACTATGAAAGATTATAAAGTATTGGCGTTAGATGAAACGGGTAAGGCTAGTTTTAGCCATAAATCTAAAAACTTTGTTTTATCTGGTCTAATTCTGCCAGAAAGATTTAAATTGACAATTGATGAATCCATTCATAAATTAAAGAAAAAATATCTTAATGATGAAGAGATTGTGTTTCATTGTAGGGATATGTTACGAAAAAAGGGTCCCTTTGCAATTTTTAGAGAAGACCCCATTAAAGAAATGGAGTTTTGGAAAGAGTTTATTGCTATTTTAAATTCAGAATCACTATCGTTAGCATTTGTTATAATTGACAAGAGTAAAGCAAAAAAATTAGGATGGAATGATATTGCTATACTGAGACGAGCTTATAACAAAATGTTAGAAGAGTTTGTAAAGAAACATTTAAATGATACTAGTGGTAAAATTGTAGCAGAATCGGAGCCATATCAAGATAAATATTTAATAGAAGCACACAATAAATTACAAGCAATAGGCGTGCCGTCGGAAGGAATTTCTGGCTCTGCCTATAGGAAAAAAATTACATCTTTAAGTTTGGTGAATAAGCTAAATTTAGATATTGATATTCAGATGGCGGATAGTTTGGCAATAATGGCAGATACTGTTTATAAAATGAAAATTGGTGGTATAGAAGATCCTACGGAATTACAGGTTATGATGGTAGAACTTATTAATATAAAAATGATTGATAAGATTAATCCGGGAATTTTTGAGGTTCTTGTTTAAATTAAAAAAACCGGTCATGGCTAGCCGCACATATACCGACTTTTTATGTCTTTATTATAGTCTTTTTTAAAATGGTTTGTCAAATGCCTTGTACTGGCCATATGATGTGCAATTGGTTAGTATATATTATTGATTAATGCGTACATTTTATTTTTAATCATTTTTGTGTATAATCAAGGCATGAAAAAAGAAATTAAAAAAGGAGAGATAATAATATATAAGACAAGCGATGGGCCAAATTTAGATGTGCGCTTGGATAAAGAAACTGTTTGGTTAACCCAAAATCAGATCGCTATTTTATTTGATACGCAAAGACCAGCTATAACGAAACACTTAAATAATATTTTTGAATCAAAAGAATTAGACAAAAATTCAGTTAGTTCCATTTTGGAACATACTGCCTCTGATGGTAAAAAATATAAAACACAATTTTACAGTCTTGATGCTATTATATCTGTTGGCTACAGGGTTAATTCCAAGCGAGCTACACAATTCCGTGTCTGGGCTACCAGAACTCTTAAAAATTACTTAGTAAAAGGATATGCTGTTAACGAAAAAAGATTGTTAGAAGCGGAAAATAAATTTAATGAATTACAAACAACTGTTGATTTTCTGCGTCAGAAATCTAAATACGAATTAATGACTGATCAGGAGCAAGAAATTTTAAATTTACTTGGTGATTATGCAAAAACCTTAACCTTACTTGGGCAATATGACAATGAAAAAGTAGTTTTATCTAAAAAAGGTAAAGGAAAATTTGCTTTAGATCATCCTGAAGCTATTAGGGTTATACAAGAAATAAAAAAAGATTTAGCTAGTAGGCAAGAGGCTAGTGATTTTTTTGGTACAGATGCCCAGGGTAAATTACAAGGTATTCTAGGTAATATTTTACAAACCTTTGATAAGAAAGAGCTCTATCCTAGTATTGAGGAAAAGGCAGCCCATCTTCTATATTTTATTATCAAAGATCATCCTTTCATAGATGGTAACAAAAGGATTGCTTCATTTTTATTTGTGTATTTTCTTGATAGGAACAGATACTTGTATAAAGAAAATGGCGAAAAGAAAATAAATGACAATGCTTTAACAGCACTTACGCTTTTAATGGCAATTTCAGATCCAAGGGAAAAGGATAAACTGATAAAAATTGTTACTAATTTATTATCTGCTTGATAAAATTTTTATATTGAATTAAAATATATTATATAATAATTAGAAGATATGGAAAACAATAGCTTCAAGATGGAGCAGTTTGATATGGCAGTGTTAAATGGTACAGCAACATGGTGGCAGATGTATTTACCTTCTGGAGAAGTGTTTTTTGGTGAAGCAAAAACAAAAATGCTTGGGTATACGGATAATATTTTTAAAAATTATCAAGATTTTGTTAATATCGTTCATCCTGAAGATATGGAAAAAGTTATGCAAGCGATGAGAGATCATTTAGAAGGTAAAACAGGGCTATATAAAACAACTTACAGGATAAAACATAAAGATGGGGAATATATCAATTTTTATGATTGTGGACAGATTACAAAAAGAGATGGTGAAAATTTAGTTGTCTCTGGATTTGTTATGAAAATATTAGATGGGATTGATGTTATAGAGCAAATGAAAGATTTTAAAGAATTGATATTAAGCGGCAACCCCCCTATTATTGAGTTGTTTTCTAAGATTAAGTAAAAAAATTAATTGTTGATATTATTATTTCAATTTTTTTGATATAATTAATATAGGTCGATTTAAATTATTAATATAATTAATATATGAAAGATAGAACACCTATAATTTTGGCAGTGATAGTTATAGTTTTAGCCATTATTTTTATTGTAATGTATAAAACTAGAGAATCATCGCCAATAGTTGTGGAGCCATTTACAGTTGAAGAAACAGCGGTAACTCCAGTAGAGGACGAGATAATAAATGACGTTATCTTTGTTTGTACTGGAGACAAGACAATTGGTGCTCAATTTAGAAGTAGTAGCGTTGACCTTCAATTAAATGATGGCCGCACAATGACATTACCTCAGGCTATTTCAGCTTCAGGTGCTCGTTATGCAAATGCCGATGAATCATTTGTTTTTTGGAATAAAGGCGATACGGCTTTTGTTACAGAAGGTAGTGAAACAACTTTTAA
>JAPLYJ010000013.1 GCA_026395655.1 Candidatus Parcubacteria bacterium | reverse complement strand
TTTTTCATCTAAAGAAATGATCTCACCTGAAGTCAGTCCGCCTTGTACGCGATTACCTTGCCCTAAATTACCTGCTCCTGGTCCAAACCTATTCAAACGATTAACATTATTTTTCGCCATTTGCTTCTGACCGTATTGCAAGCCGAACCAAAAAAATGCTGCTCCTAAAATTAGAAATCCTATCACTAAAAACAAAATGTATTTTTTCATTTTTTTATATATTAATTTTATTCATAACGAAGGGCTTCAATGGGATTAAGCCCAGCTGCACGCCTAGCGGGATAATAACCAAACACAATACCAATAACAGCTGAAACTCCAAAAGCTAAAAGCACAGAACCCAAAGATACTTTGGTTTGTATGAGACCAAAATACGATACCAGAAATGAAATCAGCCAACCTAGAATAATTCCTATCAAACCTCCTAAAAAAGTTAACATAACTGCTTCTGTTAAAAACTGCAAACTAATATCTTTTTTCTTTGCACCAATAGCTTTACGTAAACCTATTTCTCGAGTTCTTTCTGTTACAGTAGTTAACATCATATTCATAATGCCAATACCTCCTACTAAAAGAGAGATACCAGCTACAGCTGCTAACAAAATCGTAAAAGTCCCTGTTACACTGGAAGCTGCAGCCACAATATCAGCTTGATTTAAAACATTAAAATCAGCTAGCTGGGGATCTTTGATATTGTGTCTAGTCAAAAGCAAATTAGTGATATCTTCTTGAATAATTGTCATACTATCGGCATTAATAGCTTGAACACTAATGGTAGTAACATATGAATCTCCAGCTAAAAATTTCTGGCTAACAGTTAATGGGATATAGATCATATCATCTTGGCTACCAAAACCAGAACCACCTTTAGCTTTCATGATACCAATAACTTTAAATTCCACACCTCTAATACGAATAGATTGATTTAAAGCATCACTACCTTCTCCGAAAAGATCATCTCTAGTTGTAGGTCCTAAGATTGCTACCTTAGAAAGATTTTTTAAATTCTGATCTGTAACAAAAGAACCATCAGCTACTTCCGCATTTCTTACAGATAGATATATAGGTGTTACACCCGTCACAGAAGTATTAGTATTTTTTCCTTTAGCTGTTACTTGATACCTACCAGATAATTCTGGGGCTACAGCTTTTGCTAAAGAAATATCTTTGCTTATGGCATCAGCATCTTCTTGGGTTAAAGTTCGAGCAGATCCTCTGCCAGCGCTAACTTGATATCCTTGACCTCTTTGCATACCTGGGGTAACCATGACTAAATTAGAACCTATAGATTGTATACTTGATTCAATGGTACCTTGGGCTCCTTGACCAATAGCTACCATGGCAATGACAGAGCTAATACCAATAACAATACCTAAAATAGTCAAACCTGAACGCACTTTGTTAGCTGAAAGTGCTGTATATGTTTCTGAAATAATATCTAAAATATTCATATCTTTAAATTCTTCTTTTATGATTTTTTGAATCTGACACAATTAATCCATCTTTAATGTGGATAATTCTAGAAGCATGTTCTGCTACTTCTGTTTCATGGGTAATAAGTATTATCGTTCGTCCTTTTTCTTCATTTAATTTTTGAAATGTTTTTAAAACAATTTCTCCTGTAGCAGAATCTAAATTACCTGTAGGTTCATCGGCTAAAATCAAAGTAGGATCATTGACTAAAGCCCGGGCAATGGCTACACGCTGAATTTGACCTCCTGATAATTGGTTAGAAAGATGTAAAAAATGATCTTCTTCTAAGCTAGCAGCTTTTAAAGATTCTGTAGCTCGTCTGATACGTTCTTCTTTGTTTACCCCAGCATATGCTAGTGGTAGCATGACATTACGCAATACTGTAGCCCGAGGTAAAAGATTAAAACTTTGAAAAACAAAACCAATTTTGTTTTTACGTATATCTGCTAAAGCATCATCAGACAAAGAAGAAACATCTTGATTGTCTAAAAAATATGAACCACTAGTAGGAATATCTAAAGCTCCTAAGATATGCATCAAAGTAGATTTACCAGAACCTGATGGACCCATGATGGCTACAAACTCACCATCTTCAATTTTAAAACTCACACCTCCTAGAGCTTTTAATTCCACAGACCCAGTATTGTATATTTTAACAATGTTTTTTACTTCAATCATATATTAATGTGGAAAATTATTACCTCCACTTGGTCTCATATCACCTCCACCCGTTCGCATGCCACCACCTGCTCCAAAAAGACTAGGTGTGGATGTACGCGTAGTACTAGACTTACTAGTAGTAGTTTTTAAAATGATTTGATCTCCTTCTTTTAATCCTGATAATATTTCTGTGCTAGTATCGTCAGCCAAGCCAACCTCTACTGTAATTTGTTCTGGTAATGTATCAGAAGTAACGCCTTGGCTGTTATTTGTATCAGATATAACTTGATTGAATTTTTCTACATAATAAATATCTCCTTCTGATTTAATAGCATTATTTGATACTGTTAAAACATCTTGTCTGATATCAATAATAACAGCAGCGCTAACACTCATACCTGATTTAACACGATCATCTTGGCTATCAAAACCTATTTTAACACTGTAAGAAACAACTCCTTGGCTCACCGTACCCATCATATCTACAGAGATAACTTCTCCAGAAATAGACAAGCCTTCTATAGCATCAAAAGTCAAAGTTGCTTTTTGTCCAATCTTTACTTTAGCAGCGTCAATTTCATTAAGAGAAATCTCAGCTACTTTTTGTTTAGTAATTAACGTAGCTATAACAGTAGAACCAGAAATGGAAACAGATTTTTTAACATTTAATTTTGCTACTATACCATCGAAAGGTGCATAGATAAAATAATCTTGATAAGCATTTTGTTTTTGTTTCAAAGCTAATTCTTGAGACCTAATATCTAAAGGATCTGCTCCACTTTTTAATTCCAACAAAGATTCATTTTTTACTCTAATATCACGCTCTGAAACAATAATACTATTTTTTAAATTAGCAATATTATTTTTAGCAGACAACAAACTATTCAAACTTGAATTTGCTTTAGTAGTCCAACTAGTTAAATTAGTTTGCGATGCATTAGCATCACTGCGCGTAGTTACAGAAGCTTGATCTTTCATGTAATCTACGGTATTTTTTGTATCTTTGACTGCTTGGGAAACAGCTTTCATCATATCGTAGGTATTAGTAATCAAAGATTCTATTGTTTTGTTATCGCTGCTTCTAGTAGTATTTTTATAATCAACTAAATTAAGATCGTATTTTTTTCTAGCTATACCATAATTTATTTCTGCTGTACGGCTGTACTCTCTAATGGTATCTGATAAATATTGAATTTTTTGTCCAAAAAGATACCCAGTAGCACTGTAAAATATATCATTTAATCCAATGACAATATCAGGAACATCTAAAAAAGCATTAGCCACTGTGTTATAACCATCTTCGTAAGCTTGAATCAAATCTTCTTGTGCATTTTTATTTGTTTGTTTAGCATCTTCTAAAGCATTTTCAGCTTGTAAAATAGACAAGGCATCTGCTGGTTGGGTTAATTTTTCCAAAGATATTTTTGCATTTTCCAACCCTATCTGTGCATCTAAGCTACTAATTTGAGCAATCAAAGTCCCAGCTTTTACTTCTTGACCTTCTGAAATACTTAAATAAATTAAATCACCAGAAACTTTACTAGTAATGTCTATCTGATTAGAAGCTGAAACCTGCCCACTACCAGAAATAGAAGAAATGATAGTACCTTTAGCTACTTGAGTTAAAGTATAACGTGTTTCTTGTTTATTGTTAGCTATAGCTTTATAAATAAAATATCCGCCTACTGCAAGGATAATTAATAAAATAATTAAAAGTTTTTTACGTTTTACAAGATAAGAACTTAGGCGCCCAATGTGCGTCTGGGAATTAACTAAAATCATGTTTTATTGTTTATTAAGTTGATCTGGGGGCATTTCTAAAGGCGGAGGCATAATTCGAATAAGCTTAGCTGAAATTGAGCCTGCTTGATCCGGTGCACCAATAATTACCACTAAATCATTTATTTTTAAATCATTAACTGTAAGATTATTGCGAGCGCTTCTAATAACCGTATCATCGTTGATGTTAATTATTTTTTCTAAATTATCATTACCCGCTACCATGAAAGTAGGTAAATTAATACTGATAATCTTGCCTGTAACTCCATGACCTCCTGGAAAATCTTGACGAGGAAAATCTTTCATAAAATTATTTTTACGAGGATTGAAAGCTCTATAATAGTTATCACCTGAACGAAAAGAAAACGAAGCTTTTTGATATCCTACGAACAAACCTATTTGAAAAATTAATAAACTGTAAATGATCAGACCTAAACCTATTAAAATCCCCCATCCAATTTTAGAAAAATGTGTTGATTTAATATCCATATTTTTTAATTAAAAGCCATTTTTTGACGACCAATTAATATTGTTTTAAACAAAGACCATACAAAAATAGATAAAACAGATAGAAATGCGATCAAAATCATAATAGGTAAAGATTCTGCTAATGACCAAGCTAATTCTTTCCAATAATTAGCTAAAATTGCACCATCAGAAAAAACAAGAGAGACATATTGGTTAAAACCGCTTTGATCCAAACTCTGACTTAAATTAAATAATATTGGTAGCATGAGTAAAAATGAAAAAATTGATGAAAAAACAAAAATAGAACGTTTAGTTTTAAAAGCCCGTAATTGTTCTTTTTGTATCTTAGATAACAATAAAAACCGCAGCTCATTAGGTGGATTGATTGATTCTAGGTGTTTGAATAATTCTTGATAGCTTTTTGACATATATTAATACATACGTTCCTACCTACTCTTTAGGTGCATTAAACAAGATATTTTTTCAAAATAGCAAGAGCTCTCCTGTATTGGCTTTTTACAGTATTAACTGATTTTTTTAAAATTTGAGATATTTCCTCAAAAGTCATACCCTCTGACAAATGCCACAATACTACTGTTTTATAATTGTAAGACAATTGATCTAAAGCTTTATTTAATAATTTATTTAATTCTTTTTTTTCAAAAAGAGCATCTGGTAATAATTCCTGACTAGGGATACTATCTAAAAAAGAATCCCCTTCTGCGTTTTCTAAATCTGAAAAAACTATATTTTTTTTCTTTCTTAAATGGTCTATGGTAGTATTTCTCGCAATAGCAAAAAGCCAAGTTTTAAAATTAAGCTTACGATTATATTTTTTAAGATGTTTCCAAGCTTTAATAAATGTTTCTTGAGTAATATCAGAAGCTTCTTGCGGATTAGAACAAAGACGAAAAACAAAATTATAGACCGATTTAAGATAACGGTCTATTAATATTTCTAAGGCTTCCTTATCTCCTGCTAAGTAATTTTTAATTAATTGTTTGTCTTCCAAATCCATATTACTACTTAATTTTTACATTCCTTTTTAACATTCAATTTTCTAATTTAAAATATGATTAAGTTTATAACAAAATAAAATATCGCAAAGGAATTTTTAAAGCATTGTTCTCTTTACTATATTCCAACTCTTCTGTTTGGTCAGAAATAATAATACTATAAACAGCTTTTACTTTTTCAGCTGTTTGTATTACTTGCCGATATTCTTTTTTATTAACCCCGACTTCTATAACAATTCTTTTTTCACCACCAGAAAAAATAAAATCTGCTCCACCCTTAGCACTATCATAGGTAAGCGAATAAAACAATTTTTTATCACATAAATGGTAAAGGTACATTCCTACTAAATCTTCCAATAATTTTCCACGGACATTTTGCTCGTTGATAGTATTACCGATTGTTTTATAATACATCGCCCTAAAAGCCGGAGAAGAAAAAAGATATTTAGATGGTTTTTGGGTTACTTGCTTAAAATGCGAACCTTGAGGATAGATACGATGTAAAACTTCAGTTTGTTCTAAAGCCGAAAAGATTTCTGTTATTTTGGGTCTTGAAATCTCAAATTTTTCAGCCATTGTAGTAAAATTTAAAACATCCATATCAGCCACCGCATATAAAATCGCAGAGATTTTACTAATAATTTCAGAACCCAAAGATCGCATTTGCAAAATATCTTTATTAATTACCCTGTCTAAAGACTTGCTAATTTGGTCATATACCAAGGCTTCATTATCTAAAGCAATCATAAAAGGTAAGGAACCGTAATGAAGATAATTTTCAAAATCCAAATGACTTATTCCTAAATAATATTTATCTATTTTTTTCTCACAATTCTTTATTTTATTATAAGCTTCTTGGGCATCTTTACTAAAAAAAATCGCATTGCTCAATTCTTGGTCTAAATCTTTTATTTCAAATTTATTATATTTTATCTTTATAAATTCAGTAAAAGACAATGGATAGATTTTTTCATAGATAGCACGACGAGCAATATCAGGATTGCTGTTTATCAATGCCGCCGCTGACCCCGTAGAGAACAAAAAAACATTTTGAGATCGATCATATATCGATTTTAAAACCGCACCCCATTTTTCATCATATTGAACTTCATCTAAAAATAAAAACAATGGTTTATCTAAATTAGTGATAGATCTACCGATTATTTCTTCAAATGTGTTTATCACTTCGTTAATATTACTTCCCAGTGTCTGGGTTATTTCATCAACTGAAAGGATTAAAAAATATCCGTCGATATGCTTTTTAGCATAATATAGTTGATACATTACTGTAGTTTTACCTGCTCCGCGCAAACCAGTTAAAGTTACCCAGCGATATGCTTTATTACCTTCTAAAAATTGTTCTAAATGAGACTGTATTTTTATAAAAACATTGCGATTTGGTCGTTTATTATTTTGAGCATCAAAAACATATGCCCTAGCCCTAAAATCAGCCTGAGCCATTTGATCATTAATATATTCTTTAATTTTGGAAATATTTGTATTCATAGTATTGGTTATAATCAGTATTAATTACAGTATACATTAAACATCCATTCAGTGTCAAGTGTAATTAACACTGAAATAATATCTTGATTTTTCCCTCTATTTTAAACACTTTTTGCTCATTTTTATAGATTGCATAAAGCCTCTATATCCCCCACTAAATGATCTAACTAAAAAAACAAGAAAAATCTTGTTTTTTAATATAAAGATCAATTTAAAGATTAATTAAACTGTTTAATTTCTTTTTTTAAAAAATCTTTGACACTCTGAAAATCTATATTCTTTTGGTTTTTGAATCTGATAGGTTCATAAACAATGTCATTAAAATATACCAAACTTTTTAAAACCAAACTTATATCTAAAGACGGCATTTTTTTAATTAATTTTAACAAAATTCTATTTAAAGAAATCTTTTTTAAAATGAAATACAAATCCACATAATCTTTATTGGTAGCCCTACTAGTAATAGCTCCTAATTTCATACAAGCAATGTCTTCTATAGAAGCAATTTTTAAATATTTTTCTTTAATTAGTTTGTTAATCAATTTATACGGATATGAAAAAAAACTAAGTTTTACATCATCTAAGATAATAGTCAGGGTATTTTCTTCTTGTTGGACTTTAGACAACTTATGATTTTTATAATACTTTTGTATCTTTTCCCATAGCAATGATACCTTGAAATCTTTCTGAGAGAAGAAATCAAAGTCAACGCTATCACGATGACCCAATTGTAACGCTAAGCCAGTCCCTCCAGCCAAATAAAAATCTTTCTTAAAATAACCCAATAAAGGTAAAATAGCTAAACTTTTCTTTTTTAAAATATTATAAAACATATTTAAAATCGAGATTTAGATAATTTGGTTTGATCTACATCTAAAATAAAAGTCCAATAATTTAGATAATTTGGTTTGATCTACATCTAAAATAAAAGTCCAATAATTCAAAGATTTGTCATTTAACTCACCATGAGCGCCATGGTCTATTAAAACTTTTTTAATCACAGGCTTAGAATAAGTTTTAAAAAGCCATTTAGCAGCTTTAATGTCTCCTATATTTAAGATATTTAAAATAATTCTTTCTTTATTTTTCGAAAGATCCATCTTTTTCCAATCGCAAGACCATAAAAATTTTCTAATATATTGAGGTATCATGCTTATATTATACCATAAAATAGAGTAAAAATCATCTTTTTAAAAGGGTCGAACTAAACAAACAATCACATTCTTCTAAACCATGCGTTACCAGAATATATATATTTTTTATCATTTCTAAAATTGGTTAAGTGAAATCCTCTGTCTTTTAGAAATTTAATAAGACTTTTAATATTATAATTTTCTATTTTTTGATCATGATATTCTAAACGAATTTCTTTAATACATTTTAAATATTTATCTAATGTATTATAAAGAATCTCAAATTCTGCTCCCTCACAATCTATTTTTAAAATATCACACTCTTTTAAATGATTTGATTCAAAGATATCTCCAAGCGATATACATTCTATCTCTAAATAATTCTTATCTATTTCATTTGTATATAAAGAATGAAATGGAGAACCATTGGCTAAAAATAGTTTTCTTTTTTCTTTTTTAGCTCCAATCCCTAATTTAAATGGTAGAATATTCTTCTCTAATTTATTTATGCTGATATTTTCCAATAATAAATCATAACTTCTAGGCATGGGCTCATAAGCATAAACGATGGTATTTTTAGATGTTGATGCTGCAAACACAGATAAAACACCAATATTAGCCCCAATATCTATTATTATAGAATTATCTTTAATTTTGCCGTAATCTTTTTTTATAAAAATTACCGTAATGGTATCTGAATCAACGCCTTCGTCTGTTTTGATGTTAATTCCATTTCTGAATTTATATGTATTGGCTTCATTTTTGAAACCCATGTAATTCAAAAGAAAAGCATACCAATTTTTAATTTTAAAAATAATAATAGGCACACAATATAAATGTTTTAAAGCTGCCAAAGAAATAAAATCTTCTACTTTTCTTCTCATAATAATCTAATTTTACTTAATACATCAAACATACAAAATTCCAATTTTATACATTAATTTTATCAAAAATAACACACCAATCAAATAAGACTTAAACAGAAATCATTGATTTATTGCTGGGCGGATGTCCAACATATCTACCATTAACTTTTTTGCCATATTTAGGTTGTCTATAAATTTCTCTAATATCTTTAATTTCAAAATTGTTCTTAATTAAATCATTTCTCACAAAAAATGCGTTAACCCCTTTGTTATCACAAGCTATTAAAGTATATCCCTTTGAATCGCCCAACTTCTTTAAAGCTAATAAACTGGCACCAAAATAACTAGTACCGTCCCAAATCAAATTAGGATCATATTCTACAACCCTACTTTCTGTTAGAGGAATACTAGCATTATATTCTATAACTACTACCCTAGGAAAATAGCCATTGATAGCCTTCCAAACCCAATAATCATTGGAATCTATGTCTATAGAAAGTAAATCAAACTCTTTAGAAACATTGTATTTATTAAACAATTCATTAATATTTTCAGCAGTGATATATTCTTTTCTAATATTTTCTCCGTCACCATTTCCATCCATCCATAAACAATTCCAATTTTTCTTTTTCAAATAAATGGTATTACCTTCATTTGGTCCTATACCAAATTCTATACAAAAACGATTTGTAGTTTTTATTTTATCAAATATTATTTTTATAATACCATCTTCACCATTTTGAGAATAAAATCTTTGTTCAAATAAATTAATATCTTTAATCTTTCTATTTTTCATAAAAAATCTCATCAAATCTGCTTTAAGATTTTTACAGAAAAAAGAACTTAATTTGTAATAATAAAGAGCTTTTTCTTGCTGTTTTTTAGATAAATTTGAATAAATTGTTTTAAACAATTTTTTAATCATAATTTTGATTTTATTTCAACAAATCATAAATACAATGATTATTACCAATCCGCATAACCGTACAACCACCAAAACACTTATATTTATCTTTGCAATTACGGCATTTTTGATCATTATTAATCACCTCATTTAATCTGTATCTTTTAAACCCTTTTTGCCAAATATTTAATATAGAATCTTTTTTTATATTTCCTTCAATATATTCTAAAGCATCAGGTTGTTCTGGACAACCACGGACATTACCACTGACACCAACGCAACAAGCTAATATACCCACTGAGCATAATGCTGGTTCATCACGAACAATTTCTTCATAGTTAGCAAGAAAAGGTAGGTTTTCACCAAGATAGATATACATTTTTTGATGATTTTTCTTTTTAACAAAATCAAACAAACTTCTTAATTGGCTAGCATTCAATAATAATTTTTTTGAATTTTCTGCTCTACCAATAGGCATTATAATACCAATGCGCCATCTATCTATTCTAAGTTTAGCTAATAAATCATGTAATTTTTCTAATTCATCAAAATTACTTAAAGTTAAAGTCGTCGCCACAGAAAGAAGTGGTATTTTAATGGCTATAAGATTTTTTATTGCTTCAGTAGCACGAAAAAAACTTTCAGAATTATTACGAATTTTGTTATGCGTTTCCTCTAATCCATCAAGGCTAATTTGAATAGAGTCAATTTTTGCTTTT
>JAPLYJ010000023.1 GCA_026395655.1 Candidatus Parcubacteria bacterium | reverse complement strand
AGATAACCTTAACAATCGTCCAAGGAAGAGACTTGGCTGGCTTACCCCGTTAGAAGTATTTACAAAAGAACTTAACAAGTTTAATATCAATGTTAACAATATATACACACGAAGTGTTGCACTTGTAGGTTGAATTCAGTATGCGAAATATTGACCATATAGATATTTTCTGATATATTATGGTCTGCGTAATAAAAAAATTAATAGAAAATAAAAAACATGTCAAAAGTGTGCCCTTTATGTGATAAAAGATACAATGTAGCTGTTAACAGAGTAAAAGCGAGATCTAGGTATAATCCGACTTCTACTCATCGTCAACTGCCTAATTTGCAATGGACCAAAGATGCCGATGGTAAAAGAATCAAGGTTTGTGTTAAATGTTTAAAAACTTTAGCTAAAAAATCTAAAAAGAATTAATTTAGAATATGGGAAAAATAGAAATAGTCAAAGAAAAATGTTTAGGTTGTGGGTTGTGTGTTGGTCTTTGCCCTGAGGTTTTTGAATTAAAAGAAAATAAATCTTCTGTGAAGGATAATATTGATGTAGAAAAGAATGAAATTAATGTAAAAAATGCCAAAGAAAGTTGTCCCGCCCAGGCTATCAATATATTAGAATAAAACACATCGGGCTGTGGCGCAGTTGGTAGCGCGCACCTATGGGGTGGGTGAGGCCGTGGGTTCAAGTCCCACCAGCCCGACCAATTTAGATTTTCTTAAAATAAACTATCAAAATTAACTGATATTTGTTAAAATACAGTTATTAAAGTTATATTTGACATAATTTAAACTATATTCTTGATAATACTACTAAGATTATTGAGATTAATAAATAAATATTATTATGGATAAAAAAGAATTATTAAAATTATTGATTAATGTTCCAGAAGAAGATCAAACGACTGAATTTAAACGATTAGGTGGGGAAAATGCCGTAAGAAAGATTGTTGAGACTATAGTTGCTATGGCTAATGCAGAAGGTGGAACAATCGTACTTGGAGTTGATGATCCAGAGAAGACAGATAAAAAAGGTTTAGATAGATTGTTTGGCATAGAAGAAAGCAAGGAAAATTTTGATGCGATTGGTCGTGAAATTCAAAAAGTAATTCCTCCTCTCTCGGGTATATGGCCTCCACAAATAATTTTTATTGAAGAAATAAAAAAAAGCATTGCTTTGGTTTTTATTCCTAAATGCAATGATGACTTTCGTCATTTTAATAATAAAGTTATTTTGCGTCAGCAAAAGAGCAATATTGAATTAAACCCCCATGAGGTTGTAACTTTTTCGTATGCCAAAGGTTTTAAACGGGCAGATATTGAATTGGTTAAAGTTGATTTTTCATTATTGGACACTAGTTATTATCATGAATGGAAAAATTCGCGGAAAATTTTAGAAACAGATATTAAAGATGTTTTGGAAAAAACCGGCTTAGCAAGAAAAGATGATCAAAATTATTTATTGCCAACAAGAGCAGCGGTGCTTTTATTTGCTGAATATCCCACAAATTTAATGGATACGAAATGTACTATTAGAATATTTCAATATTCTGGAAAGATTGAAAAAATAGGTAATACGCCTAATTTAGTAAGTGTTCCAGAAACAATGCATGGACCAATCATTAAAATTATCAATGACGCGCAAGAATTTGTATTGCGGTTATTGCGAGCGGGAATTACCATTCCTCATTCGGGCTTTATTAATAAATATAAAATTCCTGAACGAGCGATAAAAGAAGCTATTACTAATGCTGTCATACATAGAGATTATTTTTTAAAAAGAGACATAGAGATAAAGGTTTTTGAAGATAGGATTGAAATTGAAAATCCAGGACTGTTACCGTTTAATATAACAGCAAGTAATATTGGCAAGGTACGAGCTGATGGGTATAGGAATGATTTGCTTGTTAAAATTTTACGCGAATATTCTAATAGGCCTAATCTTGATCAAAATGAAGGCGTTCGGGCTATGCGGGCAGAGATGAAAGCTCAAAATTTATATCCACCAATTTTTATTACGTACCCCCATCTTAAAGATTCTGTGCGAGTAGTATTGATTAATGAGTTTGTTGCTACCGAATGGCAGAAAATAAGCGATTATCTTGAGAAAAATAAATATATAGCCAATGCAGAGGCTCGTAAAATAACTGGAACCGAGCAGCGGGATAAGATGACGCAAATTTTTAAAAAATGGGTTGAGCAAGGATTAATCGTCCAAATTAAACCTCAAAGCGGTTATGTAAAAGAAACGAAATATAGGTTACCAAATAACAACGAGATAGAGACAAGAAAATTTACAAGATAATTGAAAATCTTGTAAAAATAATATTCAATGATTAAGCGGTAAAATTTGATTTTTACACTATATTTTACGATATAGATAGATTGAGAATGAAATTAATGTAAAAAATGCCAAAGAAAGTTGTCCTGCCCAGGCTATCAATATATTAGAATAAACACATCGGGCTGTGGCGCAGTTGGTAGCGCGCACCTATGGGGTGGGTGAGGCCGTGGGTTCAAGTCCCACCAGCCCGACCAATATTAGAATAAAAAAAAGGAGTCAAATTGCGACTCCTTTTGTTGTTTTTATATGATGTTAATGTCAACCTCCTTTTGGAAGACACCAGTTAATATCTTGGTAATCTCCCAAAGAATTCTTTTCCCCAAGGCATTGCCATTAAGGTGGATGGCTATGTGTGGCAGACCATTTTTTATTCCTTTATAGTAATGTGTTTCGGGAATATCGTCAATTTCTAAAAACAAAACTGACGATAATATCAAAGATTGTTCTTCTGTTTTTTTCGGGAAAAATAAAGTCCTAGTAAATCCTTTCCCCGATAGTCTTACCTCTAAAGCTCCGTTTTTCCCCTTTTGCAGCATAACGCCTCCTTTAAAATTTTTTCAAAAAACCTTTTTATAGATTAAAATAAAACACTCAAATTGTCAATTTTTAGAATAATTTCAAAATTAAAAAGGAACCTCACAATGAAGGTTCCTGTACGGTGATTTCTTCCAAGAAGATATCTTTCAATACTTCCATAATTTCCTGGGTGTTGGGAAATTGGTCTTCCCATACCAATTCAATAATCGGAAATGGGTTTTTGTCTAATGTAGCACGACTTGCCTGCCACTTGGTGATTAGCATCACCAAAGACATGCCCAGCTTCCTGCTGTCTTCAGGAGAAGTCAAAGGGGGAAAAGATATGGCGGTAATCTTGCCAACAGTTCCTATTGTTATTTTCATTGTTACCTCCTTAAAATGTACTAATTTTAGATTAAACCAAAAACATATTTTGTCAAATTTGATATAGGTCGACAGAAAAGCAAACCCCGCCCCCTTTTTAGGGGCGGGGTTTGTGGTTTTTTTGATCCGTACGGATTGTCACAACCTCCCTTGTACTTTGTTCGATTGTAACGTTTGCGCATTAACAATATAGGATATTTAGAAATCATTGTCAATATAAAAATAGTTAAAATCCTGTCTTTTTGATTTAGATAGATATATAATATATGCAAAGGTTGGTTTAATTTGTTAAAAAATAAAAATATGAATAATAATAGGTTAGTTTTATTTTTTGTAGGTTTGATTTTTGTTTGGGTAGGTGTGCTTTGTGGTTGGATGTTGGCTCAGAAATATATGAACCCTGTGTCTAAGCCAGTTTTTGTTTATAATGAAAAACAAAAGGAGAAAAATATAGTTGAAGATCGATTTTTAGCCAAAGAAGGCTTTCGTACTTTATTACCTATAGGTTGGTCAGAAACTTCAGGCTTACCAGGTATCTCTTTCATGGCTGTTAATTCCCAAGAAGAAAATACTGATCCAGCTGTACAAAAAATAAATTTCAAAACTTATTATGCTGTTAAATATGACAAATTGGTTGGCAAGAGTTTGGTAGAATTTGCTAAATATTACAAAGATTTGATTAAACAATCTATTACTGGTATTTCGTATCAGAAAGAAGGGGAGCGTAAGTTTAATGACAAAGATGGATATACTTTAGAAGGTTTAGCTAATCAACAGGGAGCTGAAATTAAATTTTTAATTGTATTTCTAAAAGGCAAAGGAGATGATGTTTGGATATTGTCTTTTGATACAGCTTTGAACAATTGGGACAAATACACTGATAAATTTGAAAATATCATTTCAAGCTTTGAAATCAATTAATGTCTTAAAACCTGTTTTCATTGAATCTTAGGTAAAAACAAAACAAGATATGTTTGGTTAAAATCCCGCTTCGTGCGGGATTTTTAATTTGCTGAAATATCATTTGACACCACCCTTCGGGGGGGGGGGTATACTTAAAGGTATGAACACACAACCCACAAAAGGTTTTACCCTGTTAGAGCTTTTAATTGTCATTGGTATCTTAGCCATTCTTTCCGCCGTAACAATTCTAGTAATCAACCCAGCTGAGCTTTTAAGAAAATCCAGGGATACCCAAAGGATTTCTGATTTAGGTGCCATTAACTCCGCGTTAGCTTTCTACCTTGTAAATACATCTACCATTAGCATGGGTTCTACTGCTAACAGTTATTCTAATGTTACTACCACTTGTTCCTCTCGTACCTCTGCTGTTACTACCTCTCAGAGTGTAAATTCTACAGGTTGGATCCCTGTAGATTTAGCTACCTTAGCTGTAGGTTCTCCCATATCTAAATACCCCGTTGATCCTAACCCTGACACCACAGGTAGCCTTAAAAGATATTACGTATATCTTACAGACGGAGCTGGTAAATGGGAGTTGGCAGCTAACTTAGAAAGCACTTACTACACTCAAACAGACAACAGAGAAAGCAAAGACGGTGGTACCATTGAAGGTCTCTATGAAGTAGGAAACAAATTAGATCTCATTGTCCGTACAGACAATTGTTTTAATGAGGTTTATGTTGTTGGTGCTACCGGACCTGCTGGGGGAAAAGTCTTTTATGATCAAGGTTCATATATCAATGGTTGGAGATATTTAGAGGCGGCGCCTGCGTCTACGGAATGGGTAGGTAAATGGTGGGGGAAAGAGGGAATCGCGGTAAATGGGACAAGTCTTGCAGTGGGAACAGGCAAAGCTAATACTGTGTTAGTAGTAGCAAAATTGAATGAAACTCCTGCAGATTCAGATCGAGCCGCTCAATTATGTGATGCATTAATATATAGTGGATACACTGATTGGTTTTTGCCATCTCAGGATGAAGTAGTGTTAATGACCAATTTTGGCTCTGTCCCAACCCCTCCCTGTCATTGGGGTTCTTCAGAGCTCAGTGCTGACAGGGCATCTAATGAATCTTATTGTGGTGGAACATTAAAAAATTATTCTGGAGGTAGTAATGTTCGTTGTACTCGCGCTTTTTAATAATTTATCCCTTAAAAATTAAATTAAAATTTTTTAAACAGTTTTTTTAATTATTAAATATCGCCATCTGTTAAACTGATCACGGGAAAATTGATATTTTTTATAACTATATTTTTTAAGAATTTTTTCAATTTCTTTTTTCTGACAAGAATCATATTCTAAATAAATTAAGCCATTAGGTTTTAGATGTTTGTTTGCTTCTAAAAGAAATTCTTTGGTGTATTTTAAGCCATTTTTACTAGCTAAAATGGCTGTTTTAGGTTCATACTTTAAAACAGTTTTTAATTTTACGTTATTTTTCTTATCAGAAACATAAGGTGGATTAGCGGTAATTAAATCATATTTCTTATTAATTTTAGAAAAAACATCAGATTTGATTACATGATATCTTTTTAAATTGATATTATTTAATTTTAAGTTTATCTTAATTTGTTTTAAGCATTTTATATTAATATCAGCAAAATCTACATGAGCTTGGGGTTTGTTTTTTAAGATAGCTATACCTATACAACCAGAACCGGAAAAAAGGTCTAAACATTCAATTTTAGAATGAGTTATTTTTTTTAACATTTGTTCTGTCCACCATTCTGTTTCTGGTCTGGGAATAAGTGGTTTGTATCTTAAATCTATCTGGCAGTTTAAAAAGGGGACGAACCCTATTATATAATCAATGGGTTCGCCTTGCTTCAGTTTTTTTAATTCTGTTTTTTTGATACACGATCTATTTCCTTGATATTTTTCGTTAACTATTTTTTGAATTAAAAATTCTGTTTTTAGATCTTGATTGATTTTTTTAAAAGACATATGAAGTTAATGAGGTTTGTATTCTAGAAAAATATGATATACTTCGCGACTTTGGGGTCGCGTAGCTTTAGGACGGAATTTACGACTGATATAAAATTGTTTTTTGATTTCTGAAAAAAGTTTTTCAGAGTCAGAACCTTCAAAGATTTTCATTAAAAATATGCCTCGGGGTTTTAAAAAAAATTTAGTCCATTTCCAGGCTTGGGAGCAGAGCTCATATGACCTAGCGCTATCTACATCTTTGACACCGGACGTATTGGGTGCTAAATCTGAAAAAACACCGTCAAATTTTTCTTGCCATCCTATTTTTTTTATTGTTTCTGATATTTCAGTAAGATTAGATTCTAATATGTCAGATTGTAAGAAAAAAACATTTTTTTCTTCTATCAATATTTCTGTCTTATCAACGGCTAAAACATGTCCTTTGTGACCTACTTTTTCAGAGAGGTATTTAAGCCAAGATCCTGGGGCGCAGCCTAAATCAATGACTTGAGAGCCATTTTGTATTAATTTAAATTTTTGATCCATTTCCATCAATTTGTAAACAGAACGGGCTAGATACCCTTCTTTTTTTGCTTTGTGGAAAAAGAAATCTTGAGGATGGTACATATTATTTGCTTATCAACTTTATTTGTATATAATCATTTAGGTAAGCTTAGATACATATAAGATATCATATCTTTAAATAATTATAAACAAAAAATATGGATGAGGTTAAAAAATTCTCTTTAGAAGATGCTTTGGAAATAGGGAACCAGTTGGGTATTAAATGGGATAAGTTTGACGTAGAACAATTTGCTTTAGGTTTAAATGTTGAATTAGAACATGGTTCAAAAAATATTCTTACTAATATTACTAACGACGATCATATGATAACAGGAAAAATAGCTTGGGCTCATTTAAATGAGTTTCCTGATTATTATGTTAGGTTAGCAAGAATGGAAGAAGAAGGTGAGGCTTATTATAAATAAAATGGCTATTATTTTTCAATTAATTGTTTTTCTTTTTTCTGCGGTTATTCATGAAGTAGCCCATGGTTATGCTGCTTTGTTTTTAGGAGATGATACAGCAAAAAGAATGGGTCGTTTAACTTTAAACCCTATTAAGCACTTAGATCTTTTTGGCTCTATTATTATGCCTTTGTTACTCTATCTTGGTTCGGCTGGTAGTTTCATTTTTGGTTGGGCTAAACCAGTACCTTATAACCCATATAATTTAAAACACCCAGCTAAAGATTCTGCGCTTTTAGCCTTAGCGGGTCCTGGAGCTAATTTATTTTTAGCTTTATTATTTGGTTTAACCATTAGATTTGGTTCGTCTTTGTTACCTTTGAATATTTTACAAGCTTTAAGCACTATTGTGATAATTAATTTAGCTTTAGCTCTCTTTAATCTCATACCCATACCCCCTTTGGATGGTTCTAAGGTACTTTTCTATTTTTTAAGAAATCCTAATTTAGAACAAACATTAACAAGAAATTCCTGGATGTTTCTAATTTTTATTTTTTTGCTTGGTTCTAAATTGATAGCTGCGCCTTTAACTTTTCTTTTTAGACTGATTACCGGTTTATAGACTTGCATGATCGTGTCAAATCATTTAACCATGACACCGTAATTGTATCTTCTTAGCATGTTTTTTGACATTGTAAAAGGAATTTGTTTTTTGTGTATATCGACCACTTCTGAACCTTTTTTATGCTTGTACATTTTACAGAGATTATTT
>JAPLYJ010000001.1 GCA_026395655.1 Candidatus Parcubacteria bacterium | reverse complement strand
TTTTATTAGCAGCCGCTATAGTCTTTTCCATCACTTTTTTTCTTTCCTCAGAAGAATATTCATTGAAAAAACTAGAAAAAGCACTAGATGATTTAGGGCTCTTTCGATTGCAAAATTGTAATATTTTTTTAATCATGATAATCGATTCTCTAATTCATTTTTAGTTTATTCTACAGGGATATAATTGTCAATATTCGCATCACATCAGTTGAATCATGCAAAAAGACTCCAGTCTATTGACTCATTTAATATCTATTTGATATACTGTAATTGATCAAAAGATCACTAACTCTTAGCTTGGGGGTTCCGCAAGGAATCCCTTTGGCATTTTATGAGATTTATTTAAAAAACTATAAAGACCCAGATACATATTTGGCAACATTTATCATTAAAATTCTATGAAAAAAATGCCTCCATTTCATTGACAAAATATCTAAATCTCATATACTAACAATGTAATAACACTCTGGGGTGTCCTTTGGGACAGTTCCAGTTTTTTTATTTCTAAATAAATATATACAACAATTTTTTACTTTAAATATGAAAACCTACACCTTTATAGACGCCTCAAAATGAATTAAAAAACAAAAAGCACCCATTTAGGATGCTTTTCACGTTTAGTATTTTCATTATAACAAGCTGTTTTTTATTGTCAAGATTCGTAATATATCTATAAAAATTTAAACTCCTTAAAAAGGAGTTTTAGGCGTGTTCGTTTTCGGCTTTAGAATTCATTGTCCGAAAGGGGCTTTCGCCCACGAACACATTAATGAGTATAGTAAAAAGAATAGAATATAAAATCAAGAATAGGTATAGTTATGCCTATTTTATACCTATTTTATACCTATTATCATATTTCTCCTGCAATTTAAATTAAAATATGAGGAAACGTATCACCTGTTTTGATCGCTTCAATCTCACAACAACCAAAATTATGAATACTAAGGGTATTTATATATTAAATGTAGATCTATTCTTACTGTCTTTGTAGTATTTTACAAAACCAAAGGAAACCATTAAAATATACGCATATCATTAACCTTATGACAAAAATGCCCTCGTTTCATTTAGTTTCTAAATTCTATAAAAAAATTCCTTTGGGTGCCTCTTTAGACATAGGCACAGGAAAAGGAAAAAACGCAATATTTCTCGCAGAAAACGAATTTAAAGTTGATGCTATTGATATAAACGAAGAAAATATTAAAAACATCAAACAAATAGCAGAAAACAACAAATTATCAATTAAAGCATTAGTTTTAAATATGATAATTTTTAAATACCCAATTTTAAAGTATTCTTTGATCTTGGCTATTCAATGTCTTAATTTTATCAAAAAATCAGAATTTGAAATATTGATAGAAAAAATTAAAAAAAGTTTAATAAAAGACGGTATCTTAATCATCTCGGTCTTTAACACAGATGATCCCTCTTACAAAAAATTAATAAAAAAACACAAACCAAAAGAAGAAAATACTTTCTACAGCAAACAAATACCTCATTGGTGGCATTTCTTTGGAAAAAACGAACTTAAAAATTATTTTGATTCAAAGTATAAGATTCTCTATTACAAAAATAAGATGGTCAAAGACAAAAAACCATCCTCTCATTCTCACGGAATTACTGAAATGGTAATTAAAAAATTACACGAATAAAAAATTAATTACAACGGTAAAAAGAATAATTTATATTCCTGATATTCACGTGTCAAAAATGCGTAAAAGTCATATGATTCCCGCACATTTATCTTTGATATAAACTTAATTTTAAAAATATATCTAAGTTATAAAAAGGTTTTGAGAAGAAAACTTCCCATCGGTAGTCAGATTTACCCCTAACCTTTTTAAACCCACCTCATCTCCTGGGGTAGGAATATGTGTCATGTGCAT
>JAPLYJ010000025.1 GCA_026395655.1 Candidatus Parcubacteria bacterium | reverse complement strand
AAATAATCTCTGTAAAATGTACAAGCATAAAAAAGGTTCAGAAGTGGTCGATATACACAAAAAACAAATTCCTTTTACAATGTCAAAAAACATGCTAAGAAGATACAATTACGGTGTCATGGTTAAATGATTTGACACGTGTTTAAAATATATAAAATTAACCTTGACAAAGACTATGCATAAAGATTATCATTAAGATGTAAACAATAAAAAGGTCATTAATTTAAAATAAATTTTAATATGGAACAAATTAAAAAAATTTTACCATACATCGGCGTAGGTTTTTTCACTTTGATAGCTTTGATATCTTTAACAGCTTCTTACGAAAATACGATAAGTTATAACAACGCACAATTATCTGCTTCATTATTAAATATTACCTCTAACGTTTCCAATCAAGTCGAACCAATTAAAGCGGAAACTTTTGTTTGTTTAGAAACCGGATATTTCTGCGATGGCGAAACTTCTGTTAGATGTAATGATATTTCAGATGGTACCCAGATGCCTAATTACCAAGTTATTTCAAAAATAGATTGTAACTCAAATAGCCAATATTGCCATGCTAATAGTGATCGCTGCCAAGATACCCCTGATTTAGAAGTATGCGCTAATCAAGAAGAAGGTTGGTTCTGCGATGGAGAAATTTCCAAGAGATGTGAAAATTTGGCTAATCAAGGAGAACCTGAAAAATTATTAGTAGTGGAAGAAACTGATTGTGTTAACTCTACTGGAGGTTTTTGCTTAGATTCTTTCAATGGCCAATGTGCTAGTGTTAATCAAAATACCGGAG
The DNA here is from genome assembly GCA_026395655.1 of Candidatus Parcubacteria bacterium. Taxonomy (GTDB): domain Bacteria; phylum Patescibacteriota; class Minisyncoccia; order UBA6257; family JAPLYJ01; genus JAPLYJ01. The sequence continues at coordinate 728 of JAPLYJ010000025.1, read as the reverse complement.
ACTATCCCTGCCATCGCTGTAGCGAAAGCAGAGGTTGTTTAGCTGCTAAATGGATGAATGCAGCTAGCTCAGCAAATTGCAATGATGTCCAACCTGTAGATATCACCGGGCAAGGAGGAGGTAATGAATTAATCCAATACTACATAGAACCTACTTGCGGAGCTAAAGAAAGAGGAGACGACAGAGCTTGCATGTAAAATCAATTTTAGATAAAACAGCTTCTTGATTAAGAAGCTGTTTTTGTTTGTCTGTTTTTTGCTGTATAATCTACATATATGAATATTCCTAAAGAAGTCTTAAATATTATCAAACTATTAGAGAAGAAAAACTTTGAAGCATATGCCGTAGGCGGATGCGTCCGTGATTTTTTATTAAACAAAGAACCTAAAGATTGGGATATTACCACCTCAGCTACCCCCAAACAAATTCAAAAGATTTTTCCTAATAGCGTATATGAAAATCAATTTGGCACGGTAGGTATTAAAACAAAATCAAAAAAAAGTAATTTAAAAATAATAGAAGTCACTACTTTTAGGTCTGATGGAAAATATTCTGATAGCAGACATCCTGATAAAATACGTTTCAGTAAAAAATTAGAAGATGATTTGGGCAGACGTGATTTTACCATCAACGCCATGGTCTTAAAAATCAAAAAAGATTCTTGGGAGATAATAGATCCTTACCAAGGTCAACAAGATTTAAATAAAAAAATAATTAAATGTGTAGGT